>PWOH01000088.1 GCA_003557505.1 Mollicutes bacterium
AGTTTGTTTTTAGCAAGCTCGCCCTTATACATCAGATCTTCGACTTCTTTATTGTAGCCTTCGGTAATTTCTTCACCGCTGTCTTTGAAATCATCGTATTGTTCTTTGGCGATTTTCGCCGCATAGATATCTTTAGCGAGTTCTAATTCATGATCTGGATCAAGCAGCTCAACACGGCCAATTTCTTTTAAATACATCCGAACAGGATCGTCGACTTTAATCGAAGTAATGCTTTCAAATGATTTATCTTGTAAAAGTTCTTCTTCGATATCCTTGGCGAAGTCCAAGTTCAACTTAATCGCTTCAACGACTTCTTCTTCATCCTCATCGTCATCACCGATCATGGTTGGAACTTTATAGGTAACTATATCTTCTTGACTTACAACATCGACATCTTTCTTCTCCAATAACGCAATGATTTCATCGAATTCATCCGTTTCACTTGATATATGGGCTTCAATATCCTTGATTTCGAGAAATCCTTTTTTCTTATACAGCTCAATTAATTCTTGAATAATTTTTTCTTTTTCCATGGTTGGCCTCCTTGATCATACGATCGATCTTTTTCTTGATTTTGAATTTTGCTTCGTCGGTTTCACAAGCTTTAAGTTGTTTTTTTAAATTCTCTATTTTGTTTCGACGTGTATATTCACGCATCACACCGAGTAAATCCTCAAATTCCGCTTCATGATAGGGATATTCATGCCATTTGATGAAACGGTCGAAGTATTCTTTTTGTTTACT
Organism: Mollicutes bacterium; assembly: GCA_003557505.1. Classification (GTDB taxonomy): domain Bacteria; phylum Bacillota_I; class Bacilli_A; order Izemoplasmatales; family Izemoplasmataceae; genus B1SED10-225. Next base: position 745 of record PWOH01000088.1, read on the forward strand.
TGAGAGCTTATTATCATAAAACAACGCCGGCACAATACAACTTTGACGGTTTAAATCATAATATTCGAATATTTCAAATTGAATATCACGCGCGGCTTTGTCGATGTAGGTAACATCTTCAAATTCGCTACGAAAGCGTCTGGCATAGTATTCATCTTTCAAGAAATAATGAATAAACGAGCGCTCCGCTTTTAAAAATTTATCAGGGACTTCTATTTTTTCAATCTTTTTATAAGTTGGAATCGTATCTTTGTGCAGGGTTCTAAAATCCAACTCTAGCGTTGCAACGGGAACACCGAGGTCTTCAGCGAGCTTGTTTAAGTAATGCCCTTGTTCAACATTTGATTTATTTCCAATCAGTTTGAAGATTTGTTTTTTAAACCGTTCAATGTCTGTGAGTTTTTCGGTGTTTGTTTGGGCAAACAAGTAATCGTAACTATATTCATCTGCGCTAATAGCTTCATCGATTAAACGATGAAAAGCTTCTGGGCCTTCTTGCGTAATAAAATCATCGGGATCAACTTTATGGGGCAGTTTTGTGACATAGATGCTGAGTGGTGTGTTTTTTAACGTGTCAATCATACTCCGTGTCGCTTCTTGTCCGGCATCATCCCCGTCAAAACATAGTACTAACGTCTTAGTGATTGAACTGATCAGACGCACATGTTCTTTACTGAGGGCTGTTCCCATTGTCGCAAGGCCTTCGTGGATACCCACACTGTCTGCTTTGATAACATCCATGAATCCTTCAAATAAGACGGCACGGTCTTGTTCTTTAATCGCTTTAGACGCACGGTGGAGATTGTATAGCACTTTGTTTTTTTCAAAAGTTGCGGTTTTAGTGGAGTTGACATACTTAGCGGTTTTTTGATCATCGCTGAAGATGCGTCCGGAAAATCCTACAACGCGACCACGTTGGTCGTGCAGTGGAAACATAATGCGGTTGCGAAACACATCATAGACATTGTCGTTTTCGCCGACTAACCCCAAATCCTGCATGTCACTTTTGAGGATTTCTTTTTTTCGCAACGCCTGATATAAGCTGTCGCCTTGTGCAGGGGCCAATCCGATGTCAAACTTATCGAGTATTTTACCGCTTAATTCCCGTTTTTGAAGGTACTTAAGCGCCGCTTGTCCACTTTTGGTATGCTGGAGATACACTTTGTAAAAATCCTGTGCTTCTTGATTGATATCGTAATATTTTTGTAAGGGATCGTCTTTAAAATATTCACTGCTCATGGTGATATTGGCACGATCAGCAAGGTATTTCATCGCATCTTTGCTCATCATGTTTTTCGTTTCTTTAACAAACGTAATGGCATTGCCAGAGGCTTTACAAGAAAAACAATGATAAAGTTGCTTATCTTCGCTGACTGAAAACGAAGGCGTGTTTTCCTGATGAAATGGACAAAGCCCCATATGATTTTTGCCTTTTTTCTCTAGGGGCGTCACTTCATTGATTAATTCAACAATGTCGGTGGCCTCGAGAATTTTATCGGCCAGTGAGTCTTTATGCTCAGCCATCTTATCACCTTTGCTTTAGAATGTTATATTTTTCGTGATTGTTGCAATGAGTTCTGCTTCGGTTAGTCTGACTTGTTCCATGCTGTCTTTTTCACGCAAGGTGTAGGTTCCATCTTCTAAGGTTTGGTCATCCATTGTCACAGCGTAGGGGGTCCCTATTGCATCTTGACGACGGTAGCGTTTCCCGATTTTTCCGGCTTCATCGTAGACGACACTGAAATGTTTAGCAAGTCGCTTATAAAGCTCAAGTGTACCTTCACGGTGACGTTTTTTAATCAGTGGCAATACTGCGACTTTATAAGGGGCTAGTGCAGGGTGAAATTTCATATTCACGCGGGTTTCCCCGTTTTCAAGGGTTTCTTCAGTATACCCTTCATGTAAAATACTTAAGAAGAGTCTTTCAACCCCTAGTGAAGGTTCTACGACATAAGGTAAATAGCGTTCATTGGTTTCTTGGTCGTGGTATTCCAAGGATTCTTCACTGACTTCCTGATGACGACCTAAGTCGTAATCCGTTCGTGAGGCGATGCCCCATAGTTCATCAAAGCCCCAAGGATAACGATATTCAATATCCGTTGTTGCATTTGAGTAATGCGAAAGTTGACTTTCGTCATGATCAGCTAATTTAAGGTTTTCATCAGCAAGATTCAAGTCCAATAAAAACTGCTTGCTTTCTTTTTTCCAGTAGTCAAACCATTCCATCTCAGTCCCGGGCTTACAGAAGAACTCGAGTTCCATTTGTTCGAACTCACGGGTTCTGAATATAAAGTTCCCAGGGGTAATTTCATTACGGAAAGATTTTCCGATTTGGGCAATCCCAAATGGCAGCTTCAAGCGTGCGGTACGTTCGATATTCTTAAAGTTTAAAAATATCCCTTGAGCCGTTTCAGGACGCAAGTAAATATCTTGAGATTTATCATCCACAACCCCTTGTGAGGTTTTAAACATTAAGTTAAATTGACGAATTGCGGTAAATTTTTGAGCACCACAGGATGGACATTTAACGTTATTTTGCTCAATATAAGTTTCCATCTCTGCTTTGTCCATCGCATCGGCTAGCACCTGATCATCATGGGCTTCAATGAGGTGATCCGCACGATGACGGCTATTACAGGCTTTACAATCAATCAGTGGGTCATTGAATGAATCAATATGCCCACTTGCCTGCCACGCTTTAGGGTTCAATAGAATGGAAGAATCAAGTCCAACATTATAAGGACTTTCCTGGACAAAGCGTTTCCAGAAAAGGTCTTTGATATTTTTTTTCAGTTCGCTACCGAGCGGACCATAATCCCAGGTATTGGCGAGCCCACCGTATATTTCAGAGCCCTGGTAGACAAATCCGTAGCGTTTTGCATAGTTAATGAGTGTATCCATTGTTACTTTTTCCATAGTAACCTCCTAGTCGAAAAGTGAAATAAGAATTTTTTTCGCTTTTGATGTGAAACCCATATGCATGATTTGTAAATGCGTGATGGCTTCATAACAGCGTTTGATTGTTTTATAATCGAGGGCCCACCCTTTAAATTCTTTGATGTCTACATAGTAATAATAGGTCAAAGGGTGGAAGATTTCTTTATCATAATGATGATGATTGCTATTTTTATGGTCGCCACATACCGTAGCCCCTTCGTGAATATCAAATATTAAATCTACTTTTTTTCCACAGACATGGCATTGTCTTAAAGGAACAGCGTAACCTGCAAAGAAAAGAAACTTCATTTCAAATACCATCAATAATTCCAACGGATACTCCGTAGTTTTTAATACGTCTGTAAATTTCATTAAGAAATTAAACAGTTTTGTATGATCATCTTCATGCGTGACATTGTAATAGATAATTTCGTTCACGGTGCTTAAGACAGAGGCACGCATGATGTCTTTTTTAATATCGGGAAAATAATCAAGCAGTGTAGCCTCAGTGAGGGTTGGTAATTTCCCTTTGGAAAGTTCCATCTCAATCAGGGTTGAGGTTTGCGTCAAATGACGCATTGGGGAATTAAGTTTCTTGACCCCACGGGCCAGCATGCTTTGAATGCCTTGGGTTGTATAGGCATAAAGTAGTTTGGAATTATCTTTATAGTCAATGGTACGTAAAATGTAGCCTGTTTCCTTCATTATTCATCTTCCCTGTAGCCAAGGTCACGAAGGTGAATCTGTTTATTACGCCAATCTTTGATGACTTTGACATAGATTTCCAGATAAATCTTCGTGTCAAGTAATTGCAAAATATCCTTACGAGCTCTGGTGCCGATCATTTTTAACATCCGTCCGCCCTTACCGATAATAATACCCTTTTGAGAATCACGTTCTACAATAATAGTGGCATTAATATTAAGTAAGTTAGGATTTTCATAATCGCGCTCAATCGACTCAATGGTTACCGCAACACTGTGCGGAATTTCTTCTTGCGTCAAATCAAGCACTTTCTCACGAATGCGCTCGGCAATTAAAAACTTTTCAGGTTGATCCGTTTTCATGGTTTCGGGATAATAGCGCGGGCCTTCAGGAAGACTCTCTTTAATATCATCTTTTAAGAGATCGGTGTGAATGCCTTGCAAAGCACTAACCGCAAAGACCCCTTTGAAGGCATGTCGCGCTTTGAGTTTTTCAATGTATTGTTCCAGCCGTGGCATGTCGGCGACTTTGTCGATTTTGTTGACGACTAAAAACGCCGGTGTTTCTAACGTTTTTAAATGACTGAGTACACGTTCATCCAGCATATCTTTATCATTGGTCGCATCCACAACATACAAAATAAGATCAACACTGGCTAACGTACGCAAGGCACTTTTGGTCATGAAATCACCAAGGCGATGTTTCGCTTGATGTAGACCCGGCGTGTCGATAAAGACTATTTGAGCGTCATCATCGTTGTAAATTCCGCGAATGGTATTACGCGTGGTTTGTGGTTTTGATGACGTAATGGTCAGTTTTTCACCGAGAATGCTGTTAAGCAGTGTGCTCTTCCCGGTATTGGCGTTTCCAATGAGACTGACAAAACCACTTTTAATGGGTTTCTCAGAGGTCATTTTCACTGAATCCATGTGGCAGTAAGTCTTTGTTTTCTACGGTGAGCACATTGTCTTTAGCATCTACCATGTATATCGGTGTCTCAGCCGGCACAAGTTCACTCATCACCTGTCGGCACGCACCACATGGCGATACGATATAGTCTTGTTTGGTTGTCACAACCACTGCGACAATATCGTCTTTTTCATAGCCTTGTGTTCTGGCGGTATAAAGGGCGGTACGTTCCGCACAATTCGCCAATCCATACGAAGCATTCTCCACATTAACGCCTGTAATGATACTGCCATCTTTCATACGCAGTGCAGCGCCAACATGGAAGTTGGAGTATTTAACGTAAGCTTTATCCAAAACACTTCTGGCCGCATTTACTAGTTCTTTATCCATAATTATCACCTATTATCTAGATATTTTTAACGCATTTAAAATTTGTTCTTGTAAATTAAACATGATATGTTCTTTTTCTTTGGTGTCGTGATCATAACCGATGGCGTGTAAAAAGCCATGGACCACTAAAAAAGCCAGTTCTCGTTTAAACGTATGTCCATACGTTTTGGCTTGTTCCATCGCCGTATGCACAGAAATGAAAACATCACCAAGTTCGCCATCCATGTCTGAGGGAAACGTTAATACATCCGTCACCGCATTGGTGTTACGGTACGTATTATTCAGTTCACGAATCGCTTCACTTTTGACTAAGATGATATTAATGGTGTTCTTCTTTTTTACGTTCATGCGTTTATATGCTTTTTTAAGCACTTTCGAAATCAACGGTTCATAGTTTTCTTCATTGCATTGATTAATCACATTAATCGTTTTCATCATATCGCTCCAATATTTTTTGAATAAGGGGGTGACGAATGACATCAACACGTTCGAAGTGGATGGTGGCAATGCCTTTGACATCTTTAAGCAATTTTGCGGCATGAATAAGCCCACTTTGTGCATTAACCGGTAAATCAATTTGGGTAATATCACCCGTTACGATCATTTTTGATTCAAAGCCAAGACGCGTCAAGAAGAGTTTCATCTGTCCTTTAGTCGTATTTTGTGCTTCATCAAGTACAACGTAAGCATTTTCCAGTGTCCGCCCACGCATGTAGGCAAGCGGTGCAATTTCAATGACCCCTTTTTCAATAAGTTCCTCGGTTTGTTTGGTGCCAAGAGCTTCATATAAAGCATCATAAAGAGGCCGTAAGTATGGATCAATCTTTTCCTTTAAGTCACCTGGTAAGAACCCAAGAGATTCACCGGCTTCTACGGCTGGACGGGTCAAAATGATTTTACGGATATGGCCATTTTTAAGCATCTTTACCGCATGCAATACTGCAACATACGTCTTCCCGGTTCCTGCAGGTCCGATCCCGAAGGTCAAATCGTTTTTCTCAATCGCATCCAAATAACGCTTCTGATTAATGGTTTTCGCATAGATGGGTTTCCCTGTCACGGTTTTTGTAATTTCTACGCGGTTAAGATAATGATCAATAATCGTCTCGCGTTCGATGGCATCATCGATCAATTTCGATATATAAATAACATCGCGTTCATTGATTTGAATCGCGGAATCAACTAGACGAATTAAAATCGCGAAGACATTCTCTAACTTCGCTTTTGTTTCGGGGTTGTCATCCTCAATGTGAATGGCATCCCCTTTGGTAAATATAGTGGTTTCAAAAAAACGGTTGAGCACATCCAAATGGCGATCGTTAATGCCGATCACCTCAGAAAATGTATGAATGTTTTCAAACTCAACGTCCAACTTGGTTAGTTTCAATATAACTGTCTCCTTTGCACGTCAAATTCTTGTAAAGTCCTTTAAACATTATACCATATCAAAGCCACAATGTCCTGTTAGAGAAAAAAATAAACGGTGAAATTTTCACCGTTATATTTTTTTACTTATTTTTGTTAGCTTTGTTTTTAGCTTGTTTATTTTTTTTAGAAACACTTGGCTTTACGTAATACTCTCTCTTACGAGCTTCAGCAAGGGTACCTGAACGTGAAATATCGCGCTTAAATCGCTTTAGCGCATCCTCTAAAGATTCGTTATTGCGTACGACTGTTTTGGCCATGAGGTTTCCCTCCCTTCCGCTCTTGAAAATGACTGTATACATAATACCAAATAAGTGAAATGTTGTAAAGGTTTTTCAACTCATATTATATAAAAACCATTCAAATGCATTGAATAGGCCGTTTTTTCATGATAAAATTAGTTAACTCGAGGGGGTGAGCCTATGAATTTCAATGATTTACTCAATTTTGACTACACAGAGTATTTACCGATGGAATTACTTGAGGATATTCCTATAGCATTGATTGTTGCGATGATTATTGGCGCAGTATTTGCCTTTATCGTTTTAGGCATGATTTCTAAACGATTGTTGCTTCGTCGGTTTGTCAAAAAACATAGGCGCCTTGCGAAAAAAAAGTTTAATGGGGAGTTGTTATTGGACAAAATTGCCAATAAACGTAAAAGTGAGGAAAACACCTATAAACAACTCCGGGGATCCGCCAAGAAAAAAGTGAAGAAATACTTTGATTTCAAAGTCAAACAACTTTACTTTACCGCCATGCAAGCTTCTAAAACAACGTTTAGAATCAAACGGAAACGGTGTTTGATTAAAATCGTTGATGTGGAACGCGGAAAAGAAAAACGTGAAAACTATGATAGCGCTAAGTTATTCATTAAACTATCCAATAAATACAGTTGTTTGGATGAGTTAATCTTATTTTTAGATGAATTGCCTGCCTATATCCTTGAAAAACAAGACTTTGAATATAAAATCGAGGAAAGTGGCACCTTATTAACCTATGAAATACGTTAAACCCTGAATCATCATCGATTCAGGGTTTTTATTAGGCGATTGATCCTTGAGCGACCGGGTAATTATCACTGTCTAAACTGATAGGTTGTAGTGTGTTTTGTAAGGTTTTATCTGCTGGCACTTCAACATAGATATATTCACTCGTGTGGCCTTTGCAATAGTCTTCATCACAATGTTCAAACAAAACCTTCAACGGGCGTGATTGGGTGAGCATGCGCTGACGATACTGTTGGGCTAAGGTCTCATTAAGGCCGAGAAGTTCGTTGACGCGCATACTTTTAATCGTACCGTGGATTTGTTCTTTTGACTGGGCGGCTTTAGTTCCACTACGTTTGGAATAGGGAAAAACATGCATTTCTGAGAACTGGGCGGCTTTAATTGTTGTTTTCATTTCGTTAAATTGCGCTTCACTTTCACCAGGATACCCAACAATTATATCCGTAGTAATCGCAATGTCACCGAGTTTTTCACGAATAACGCGTAGTTTGTCTAAGTATTGCGTCGTTGTATAGCGGCGACGCATAGCAGTTAGTATCTCATCAGAGCCGTGTTGCAGTGGGATATGCAAGTGTCTGGCAAAAACTTCATGTTGTTGCATTAGGGCGATGATTTCATCGGTTAACTGGTTGATTTCTATACTGGAAATACGGAGACGCTCTAAACCTTCAATGTCTTTCATTGCATTTAACAAGTCATAAAAAGACGTATCGTCTAGGTCACTCCCATAACCACCAGTATGAATACCGGTTAACACAATTTCTTTATAGCCCTTATCAACTAACACTTGGGCCTCTTTTAAGACTTCGTCTTTTTTTCGAGACCGAATGCGCCCTCTGGCAAAAGGAATAATGCAGTAACTGCAAAATTCATTGCACCCATCTTGAATTTTTAAGAAGGCGCGGGTCTGTTCTTCAAAGCTGGTCACATTCAGTTGATCGAAAGTTTTATAACGGGTTAAATCTTGAACACTTTGAATGGGATTGCGATCACGTAAGAATCGTTTGACGTTTTCCAATAGTTTTGCGCGATCAGTTGTCCCTTGAATAATGTCAACGCCATCAATTGCTTGTATCGTTTCATGGTCGACTTGCGCATAGCACCCAATGACAGCCACCACTGCATCAGGATTACGTTTAACCGCTTGTCTTATAGTTTTACGGCTTTTAGAATCAGAGGCATTCGTGACAGTACAAGTATTGATGACATATATATCGGCGTAGGCTTTGAAATCAACGATTTCATAGCCTTTATTTTTAAACAAGGTTTGCAGGGCTTCACTTTCATAGTGATTGACTTTGCACCCTAATGTATAAAAGGCAACTTTCATATTATTCACTCATTTCTATTTCGTAGCTAATGGCACTTAAAACATAGATTGCGGCTGTTTCACTGCGTAATATACGTGGTCCTAGTGAAATGCTTTTAGCTCCTTTGTCTTTGAGACTCGTAATTTCTTCGGGAGAAAAACCCCCTTCAGGACCGATTAAAATCAATATATTTTGTCCATGGTTAAAAGATTTTAATACATGCTTAGTCTGTGTTGACAGTTCTCCTTCATACGCTACAATTACATGGTCATAAGCTGAGAAATCTAGTGTATCAATCGTGCGTGGTGCCATCACGGACATCAGGTGTTCTCGCCGAGATTGTTCCGCCGCTTCTTGAGCAATTTTTGCAAATCGTTTAAGCTTTTTATCGGTGTTTTCTTGCGTTAGTTTTACCACACTGCGTCTACATTTTAAAGGAATAAAAGTTTCAACCCCGAGTTCCGTTGCTTTTTGTAAAACAGTTTCAAAGCGTTCTTTGCGAATAAGGGCTTGAGCTAGCGTAATGTTAATGGGATGGCGTTGTGGCTTGATTTCATACTGTCTTTCTACAGTAATTTTTTTATCAGTAATGGTTTGAATTTTAACCTCAAAACATTGGCCGTTAAGATCACATAAGACAAAAACATCACCGACCTCGCTACGAAGTACGCGGCTTACGTGATGGATGATTTCACTGTCTTCAATTGTATGGAGTGCTTTAATAGGTGTTTTAATAAAATAACGTTGCATAATATCACCACCGATATTATAGCATTTTTCTTTATAATGACAACTGAAACTCTGTGAAATTGAAGCGAAACATAAGATTTGTTATAATGAAAGTGAATTAAAAAGGAGGATGTAGTCATGAGTAAAATGACACCATTTGATGAGTTAAGTGTAAAACTCGATAATGAAGAAGAATTGTTTTATCGGTACAAAAAAGGGGGTTCTAACCCACTTATTTTACTCCACGGCAACATAAGTTCCTCACAAAACTGGGATGTATTGATGAATACGCTCAGTACAGAATTTAGCATTTACGCACTCGATATGCGTGGATTTGGGGATTCGACCTACAACAATCCCATTGAATCCCTTAAAGACTTAAGTGAGGATTTGAAAGCATTTGCCGATAAGTTAAAACTTAAAGATTTTTATTTATGTGGCTGGTCACTCGGAGGCAATGTCGCCATGCGATTTACAGCTGATCATCCGGGATATGTTAAAAAGTTACTGCTCTTATCTAGTGGTCCACACAAAGGAATGCCACTGCCAAAACGCATCTTGGGACTTATCAAGACAAAGCAGTATCTATCAACTAAAGAAGACATTGCCAAATCACTCAAAGTTTTAGAGAAAATCCGTACAAAACAAAAAAGAAGTCTGCTCAAAACGATTCTTAACAAAAAAGTCTACACTCACAAAAAGCCGAATATGGCACGGTTTGTTAAATACGAGAATGCCTTTATGAAACAACAAAACTTAGTGGATGTCACTTATGCACTTAGTTATGCCAACATGTCTCACGAGCATAACGGACTTACCGAAGGAGATGGCACAATTGACAACATTAACGTTGAAACCATGATTGTCCATGGTGCCGAGGATAAAGTGGTTAACGTCGAAGAAGCCAAAGCGCTTAAAGACGCCATTGGGGACAACGCTGAAATTAAAGTGTTTGATAACGCTGGTCATGCCTTAGTCATTGATGAATTAGATAAATTGAGTGACTTGTTTTTCGAACTTTTCATCGAAACCTAAAAATAAAGCCATCCGCGAGGATGGCTTTTCTTTATGATGTAAACTTGTTTTTGACTTTATCCCAAATTGATTCTTCGCTTTTGAGATTCGTTTTACCGAGTTGTTCAAATAGTTTTTCTTGTTGTTTGGATAGCTTGGTTGGGGTAACCACTTTAATGACAGTGTGTAAATCCCCTTTGCGTTTACTGCGTAAATTCGGGACACCTTTACCTCTGAGACGGAATGTCTTATGGGATTGCGTTCCAGCGGGAACTTTCAGTTTTACATTGCCATGTGGCGTTGGAACAATGATTTCATCACCAAGCGCCGCTTGAGCGAATGTAATAGGGACTTCCACAACCAAATCGTCACCATGACGTTCGAAGACATCATCTTCTTCCACTTCAAAGACAATATATAAATCGCCTGGTGGGCCACCGTTTTGGCCTTTGTGTCCAAAGCCTGGCATGCGGAGTTGATTATTCGTGTCAACCCCTTCAGGGACATTAACGTTAATGGTTTTCTCTTTCCCAACAACGCCTTCACCTCCACAGGTTTTACACTTGTTTTTGATGGTTTTACCCGTTCCGCCACATTGCGGACAAGCTCCCTGCGTACGCGTACGTCCAAAGAGGGTTTGTTGTTCCATTGTGACTGTACCGCTACCATTACATTGGCTACAAGATTCAACGTCATCTTTACTGTGGGCGCCACTACCGTGACACGTTCCACATTCTTCATAAACGGTTGTGCGTATTTTCTTTTTCGCACCATGTACCGCTTCATCGAAGGTTACACGCATGCGTTTTTGAATGTCTTGTCCTTTTCTTGGCTCATTGGCACGGCGTCCACTGGAACGTCTGCCGCCGCCAAAAAACTGTGAAAATATATCATCGAAATCAAAGTCTTGGAAGCCACCTTGGCCACCAAACCCTTCAAACCCGCCTTGATTGGCAGAATGACCAAATTGATCATACTGAGCACGTTTTTGGGGATCGCCTAAGATTTCGTAGGCTTCACGGACTTCTTTAAATTTCGTTTCGGCGTCTTCCTCTTGCGAAACATCGGGATGATACTTTCTAGCCATTTTGCGATAAGCTTTTTTAATATCTTCTTTCGATGCGTTTTTATCGACGCCTAAGACTTCGTAGTAGTCTCTTTTACTCATGAAATCACCTCAATTGAAGGCATAAAGCAGCCAAAAGATGCTTTATCCTTTTGTCGTTGTCTATTTCTCGTCGTCTACTTCTTCGTAATCAGCGTCGACGACATCGTCATCGTCTGAAGATTCTTCGCCTTGTGGTTGCTCACCTTGCTGTGCTTGTTGCGATTGTTGAGCTTTTTCATACGCTTTGGTCGCTAAGCCTTGTGCCACTTGTTCAAGGGCTTCTTTCGCTTCTTTAATTTTCTCAATGTCATCGCCTTCAAGGGCTTTTTTAACCGCGTCAATTTTTTCTTCAGCATCTTTTTTCTCGTTTTCATCAACATCATCACCAAGGTCTTTGATGGCTTTGTTGGTTTGGAAGACTAATTGATCAGCTTCATTGCGTGTTTCTGCTTCTTGTTTTCGTTTTTCGTCTTGTTCTTTGTTTTCTTCGGCTTCCTTGACCATACGATCAATATCTTCTTCAGTAAGGCCTTCATTGTTTTTAATGGTAATGTTTTGGCTCTTACCTGTGCCTAAGTCTTTTGCAGTAACATGGACGATACCATTGGCATCAATATCAAAAGTTACTTCGATTTGAGGCACCCCACGTGGTGCGGCTGGGATATCGGTCAATTGGAATTTACCAAGGGTTTTATTATCTTTAGCCATTGGACGTTCACCTTGTAAGACATGAATGTCTACGGCTGGTTGGTTATCGGCTGCGGTTGAGAAGACTTGTGATTTATTCGTTGGAATAGTTGTATTGCGTTCAATCAACTTAGTCGCAACGCCACCAAGGGTTTCAATACCAAGTGATAACGGGGTAACGTCGAGTAATAATACGTCTTTAACGTCCCCTTGAAGTACACCAGCTTGAATGGCAGCACCCATGGCCACAACTTCATCAGGGTTAACGCCTTTAGAAGGGTCTTTACCAAGTTCTGATTTCAGCATATCAACCACGGCTGGGATACGGGTTGATCCCCCAACAAGGATAACTTGATGGATATCGTTTTTACTCATGCCGGCATCTTTAAGCGCACGGCGGAGTGGTTCTTTTGTTTTGTCGATTAGATCTGAGGTTAACTCGTTGAATTTCGCACGGGTTAATTTTGTGTCCATATGAACTGGCCCATCAGAACCCGCTGTGATATATGGCAAGGAAATTGTCGTTGAGGTTACGCCTGAAAGGTCTTTTTTCGCTTTTTCAGCCGCATCTTTGACACGTTGCATCGCCATTTTGTCTTTTTTAAGGTCAATGCCGTTTTCTTGTTTGAATTCTTTGACAAGATAATCGATAATGCGCTCATCGAAATCATCGCCACCTAAACGATTATCTCCTGCGGTAGAGACAACTTCAAAGGTTCCTTCTGATAATTCTAAGATAGAAACATCGAAGGTTCCTCCACCAAGGTCATAAACAAGAATGGTTTGGTCTTTGTCTTGTTTGTCAATACCATACGCTAGTGCAGCGGCGGTTGGTTCGTTGATGATACGTTTAACTTCGAGTCCGGCAATTTTACCGGCATCTTTCGTCGCTTGACGCTCAGCGTCATTAAAGTAAGCGGGTACGGTAATTACCGCTTCCGTTACGTCTTCACCAAGATATTCTTCTGCACTCTTTTTAAGATTTTGTAAAATCATCGCAGAAATTTCTTGTGGTGAATAATCTTTGTTATTGACATGAATTTTATCTTTGGTTCCCATTTTTCTTTTTACGGAAGAAACCGTTTCTGGGTTCGTTACCATTTGACGCTTGGCAACTTCACCGACTTGAATTTCATCATCCTTAAAGGCCACAACACTTGGTGTTGTACGTCCACCTTCAGGATTGGCAATAATTTTCGCTTCGCCACCTTCCATAACGGCGATACATGAGTTTGTAGTTCCTAAATCAATTCCGATCATTTTTCCCATTGTTAAACACTCTCCTTTAAATTATTCGCTTACTTTGACCATGGCTGGTCGGATTAATCGGTCTTTAAAAGTGTATCCTTTTTGGAACACTTCAATCACAATATTACTTTCATATGAATCATGTGCTTCTTTCATCACCGCTTGATGGTAATTAGGGTCAAACGGTTGTTCGAACGCTTCAACTTCACTTAAGCCTTGTTCTTTCAAGGTGTTGAATAAATCGCGACGGATCATTTCAAAGCCTTTTAAGTTTGATGCATTTTCTTCTTTTGCTAAAGCGATATCAAAATTATCAAGAATCGGTAAAAGGTTTTTCGCAAATTCGGCATTCGCAAACTTGCGTTCTTTAATGCGTTCTTCATTCATGCGACGCTTGAAATTTTGCAGTTCCGCTTGGTTGCGTAGTAATTGTTCCTTAAGTGAATTCACTTCAGTACTAAGTGCTTCAATTTCTTCATCTTTTTTACTTTTCTTTTTGGCTTTTTTCTCTTTTTTTGTTGCTTCTTCAGACACCTCTGTTTGTTCTACCTTTTCTTCGGTTTCGGTTGTCTTCTTCTCCTCATTCATAAGGGCCTCCTTTAAAGCTTCGATAGATGTTTTGCAAGATATTGCAACAGCGGGATGACCTTACGGTATTCCATTCTTGTAGGGCCGACCACCGCAATGGTTCCTTGTTCGCCTTCATTGACCTCATAAGGCACCATAATTACACTACAATCTTTCATAGCGGTAATTTGGTTTTCCCGTCCGATTCTAACGGTTAACCCACCAGCATCACCATGTTCAATCAATTTGAGAATATCGTTTTTCTCAAAGAAATTCATTAACTCTCGGACTCTGTCCAAGTCTTTAAACTCAGGTTGATAAAGCATATTGGACTGTCCGGATAAATAGAATTTACTTTGGGTAAACTGGGTGAATGCATCTAAGAAGGCATCAATGATTTGGCGGTTATACGCCATCAGCTGTTTGATTTTAGCATGGGATAAATCATAACGCAACTTATCAGATACTTGATTAATCGGCACATCATATAAGATATCATTTAAAATCCGCATGATGTGACTTAGTTCATCCATATCAGTGCCTCGGGGTAAGGTGATATTCTTACTTTCAACATGCCCAAGGTTCGTCACGATTAAAAGCACACTTAACTCACCATACAGTGGCACCAGTTCGATCTTTTTAACCCGTGAATTCTTAGCGGTCGGTCCTAAGGCAATTGAAGTATAGTTTGTTAATTGACTCAGAAGATGAATCGCACGTTCAATCGTTTCATCACGTGCCATATTCTTATCAAAAAGATCATCAATCAAGGTCATATCTATATCAGTTTGCGTCCCATCTTGCATCAGGGTTTCGACATAGTAATGATAGCCGAGTTCACTGGGCACACGACCACTTGAGGTATGCGTTTTTTCCAAATAGCCTTCTTCCTCCAAATCCGCCATCTCATTACGGATGGTCGCTGGTGAATAGGGCAATTGTTTGGAAAGCGAGCGAGAACCGACAGGTTCGGCAGTTTTCACAAACATTTCCACAATCAGTCGCAGCACTTCTTTTTGTCGTTCGGAAAGCATTGTGTTCACCCCTTTTAGCACTCAATAACTTTGAATGCTAAAAGTATTATAAAGGATATAAATAGCACTGTCAAGGATTGAGTGCTAAAAAGTTAAATTCATGAAAAAAGACTGTTTACACAGCCTTTAAGAACGGATTGTTTTGGGCTTCATGAACCAATGTCGTAAAAGGTCCATGCCCTGGATAAACCAAGGTATTTGGATCAAAAAAATCAATTAACCGCTGACACGTTGCAATTAATTCTTCTTGATCACCTGTCGGTAAATCGGTACGGCCAATATTTTCTCTAAATAAGGCATCCCCGGTAAACAGATAATGTTTATACTTGAAGGATAACCCCCCGCGCGTATGCCCGGGCGTATGATATACATAAACACTTTCATCACCGATCGTTAAGGTATCCCCTTCAGATAGTGTTTGGACCGCATGTTTTTCTTTGACTTTAAAGCGGCTCTCCATAAACACACTTAAATTGAGATTCGGATCAAATAAGAAATCTCTTTCACTCTCATGAATATAAATAGGTGCCTCAAATTCAGCGAGTAATTTGTTTAATCCACTGATATGATCATAATGACCATGCGTCAATAAAACCCCTTTTACATTCAAAGATTCCGCGTTAATATATTGTTTCATCGCCTTATAATTAGACCCTGGGTCAATCACATACGCTTCTTGGTTGTTGTGAATGATATAGGTGTTTTCGCTAAACGCATTAATGAGTGCTTTAACCATTGTTGATCACACTATAGGCCGCCCCATAGATTCCGGCATCATTCCCGAGTTGGGCTGGCAA
>PWOH01000013.1 GCA_003557505.1 Mollicutes bacterium
ATTGCTTTTGAGGGTCAAACGGTTGATTTAGAAATGGCAAAATCCATCATTTTACAACCTTCTTTATCCCTAGATAAGGATGAAGATAATTATTACAACATTCTTAGTGCGCTCCAAAAGTCGATTCGTGGATCGGATGTCGATGCTAGTTTACATTATTTGGCACGGTTGATTAAAATGGAAGATTTGGATAGTATCCTTCGCCGTCTTACTGTGATTGCCTACGAAGATATTGGATTAGCGAATACGTCTATATATAATAAAATGCATGCGTGCGCCCACGCGTGTGAGCGTGTCGGGTTTCCTGAAGCTAGGATTCCGCTTGCCAATTTAGTGGTGGAAATGGCTTTGTCTCCTAAATCGAATAGTGCATACAAAGCCCTTGACAAAGCCATTGCTGATATCGATTCAGGGAAAATGTATAAGATCCCTAACCATTTGATTAATGTCGATAATTTTGAGGATAAGATGCCATATCTTTATCCCCATGATTATGATAATCATGTTGTTTTTCAACAATATCTACCAGATGCGCTTAAAAATGTTGTATACTTTAAACCGACCGATACATCCAAGTTTGAAAGAGCCTTGAAAGAAAGACAAGATAAATTGGCAACACTGTTGAAAAAATAATTATTGTTTAGAGATGACCGACAAAAGATATTTATACTACAATTTAGGAGTGATTTATATGAAGGAAGCCCTTAAAAAAGCTAAAAATTTGGAATATCAGTTCTTATTCCATCATGATGAACATGAAAAAGCGTTTATGGAAAGTGATCGTAATGAAGTATTAATGATTGAGGGGGCGGTTTTATTTATTGAAAATTCCGACAATCGTAGTACTGTTTATCCAGCCTATCAGGATGCGCATGCATTGAAACGGGCATTGGGTGGGTTATATCATCTGTTTGGTAATCAGAAAACCGTTTATATCAACCTATCAGAAAGTAAAGCCAATGAAGGGATACTTGAAAAAGTACACACCACTTTTGCCAATGCTGGTTGTAAGTTAGTGAATGATAATATCGCGATGGTTTCTAAGCGTTTGGTCGGGATTAGACAAGTCATCACCGACAATGTTAAACCCTTTGATGGTTATAATGAAGCCCTTTATCAATTGACCACAGATTTACTGGTTCCTGAGATTTTTGATATGACATTTGAAGACTTTGAAGCGATGTTGACTGCTAAAGACAGTATTGTCTTGACGATTCAAGATGAAAATACGATTAAAGGATTTGTGTATGGGCTGCTTTACAACAACAACCAGAGCGTCTTTATCCGAGGATTAGGTGTCCACAATGAATTCCAAGGCATGGGGCTATCAAAAAAATTAATGCAAGGCTTGTTCCTCAAGGCACAAGCCTTAAAGGTTAAATCTATCATGCTTTGGGTAGAAGCCAATAATATCCGTGCTATTAATTTATATAAACAATTTGATTTCAAACCTTATGGCGATAAAGAACGTCTATACAGTTATAGAGTGCGTTAAATAAAAAAGGATTAAACCTAGTCCTTGGAAACACACTATACATGAGGGTGAACGGGGTAATGTTCGCAGGCGAAACATAAACATAAAAAAAGGACGACTCAAATAAATGAGCCGTCTTTTTTAAATTATAATGTGAAATCCCCTTTTTGAATATAGCCCTTTTTACGGAATAGTCGATCCAAGACATATACACCACTAATTGGTAAAATAAAGTGAAGAATCAACAAACTCAGATATACTGAGGGACTATGACCCATGGCATCAAGCACGCCGATTTGGCCAATAAAGCTACTCGTTCCCATCCCGGCCCCAACTTCTGTACTGTGTATTCTGAAAATAAGTGTCGAAACAGGGCCTAATATGGCACTAACAATAATTGGTGGTAACCATATAATAGGTTTTTTCAAGATATTTTTAAACTGTAACATTGAGGTTCCAATCGCGATTGAGATAACAGTCCCAACATTGTTGTCTTTACGACTCATGACCGCAAAGCCAAGCATTTGTGTAGCGCCACCAACGACCGCTGCGCCTCCGGCAATGCCAACCAATCCTACATTATCAGCCATAGAACTAATGGAGAAGGCAATTGCTGCACTTGATATTGGTGAGGTTAACGCCATGCCCATTAAGACCGCAATCACGATACCCATGAAAAACGGTGTATATTCCGTTGCGCTTTTTATGTAAGCGCCAATGCCTTGCATAAATAGACTTACTGGCTCTCCAATGATTGAGGCTACAGTAAATGCGACTAAAGCGCTGACCAAAGGAATTAAAATGATATCCATTGGCGTTTGCTTTCGTAATATGAAGCGCACCCCTTCTATTGCTGCAATCGCTGTTAAATAAGCAACCACAGGATCTGAGTATACAGAAGTTCCTACGCCACCGGCAATCCCACCAGCGATGAGCGCCAATCCTTTAAGATTTAATGCC
The DNA here is from genome assembly GCA_003557505.1 of Mollicutes bacterium. Classification (GTDB taxonomy): domain Bacteria; phylum Bacillota_I; class Bacilli_A; order Izemoplasmatales; family Izemoplasmataceae; genus B1SED10-225. The sequence goes on from PWOH01000013.1 coordinate 2,435, forward strand.
CAAGCAATCCCGATTCCGATCCCAATGCCCATAAAGCCTTTCATGACATTGGCTAAGTTGATTAAAGATTCAGATACACTTTCGTTCACAAACCCAATATGACCGATTAAGACACCAATTTGTTCGATGATGACGCCGATAATTAAGGTGGAGAACAAACCGAGTGCCATACCATTTAAGGTTTTAATCAGATAATTTAAGACTTTTTTTCCTCTACTTGGTGTTTCTGTGTTGATTTCACTACTCATAATAGATAGCCTCTTTTCTTTGATTTTCTATATTATTTTAACATACCTTCATGATTTGTCACATGAAACTATAATAAGCTTTCATTATGCTTTATTATGTCGTTTTCAGATAAGTTATCTTTTTTGATATACTAGGGGTGAGAAAGGCGGAGAAACGTATGAGAAAATGGTTGATTCGTAGTTTTTTGATTTTTTTACTAATCCTCGTTTTAAGTCTTGTGGGGGTGCATATTGCGTCTGAGTTTAAACATCAAAGCATTGTTGATGATTGGGCTGATAGCGCTATTGATGATGTAAAGGTAACGACTATTAATGGCTTAGAGATGGCTTATCGCACGTATGGAAATAGTGATGATGAGGTCCTTGTTTTAATTCATGGATTTTTAGGAAGTAGTTATGATTACCGTTATTTAGCCGATCGTTTAGCCTCGGATTATTACATAATTGCAATCGATATGGTTGGTTTTGGGCATTCTGATAAACCTCTTGATTTTACCTATACACCAACCGAACAAAGCCAACAAATCAAGGCGCTGCTGGAATATATAGACATTGAATCGTATCATCTTGTCGGTCATTCTATGGGAGGCATAGTAACGATGTTCCATGCTGCACAATATACAAGTAACGTTGAAACACTTGGTTTGATTGCGCCACCGAGCTTTGATCCTCAGGCTAACCAGGGACGTTCGACGGTGTTTTATCGTTTTCTTTTTCAGAATTATTACTTGCAACGAGCAGGCTTTCGAAGTGTGCATTATAACGCTGAATTTCAGCGTAGCGAATATTTTGATCCGATGTATTATTTTACCGCATCCATTCCGCCTCAAGTTTTACAAAAGATGGGTGATGATGCTGAAATCGAAGAGCTTTATGAAAAACTTGAGTCCATTAATGGTAAAATACTGATTGTTTATGGACAGGAAGATACATGGACACCACCGAATATCGGGGAAGATTATGTACAGCAGATTGAGTATGCGACACTTCAGTTGATTGATGAAACTGGTCATATGCCCATGATTGAAAGCGTGGATGCACTATATCAGATATTGCTAGATTTTTACAATGAATAAGTCCAAGCGAAATTCGCTTGGACTTTCTTTTAGAATATAGACATTAATTCTTTGATATTATTGATGGTTAGATCGCTGTCTTTAAGTTCTTCATCATCACCAAATCCATAGGCAGCACCAATAGTATGGATGTTATTATAAATGCCAGCTTTCATGTCGTGGTGTCTATCACCGACAATAACCATTTCATCTTCTAGTTGTGGTTTGAGTTTTTCTAACACCAACTCTTTCGCTTCAATGCCCGGATAAGATTCGCTACATACCATGTATTCAAAATATTTTCCAAGCCCAAACAGATTGGTGTGTGCGTGAAGATAGTAGTTTCTACAGTTACTGATGAAGGCAAGAATGTAGCCTTTTTTCTTTAAATCATAAAGCGTTTCGAGGGCGCCATCGTAGAGTTGGGCTTTTCCTTCTTTAATTAATCGTTCCATTTCTTGAGAAATTATTGATGAGGCTTCGTCTTTTGCGGCTTTAGGGATGTCACTGCCAAAGGCGTTCCACATTTCTTTTGGGGTTTGCCCTAAAAACTTGGAGATTTCTTCATCGCTCCATGAGCGTGGTTCGACACCGTGTGTAGTGACTAAATAATCAAAAGCTTTGCGAAAAGCCGGAGCGTAAATATGTAAACTATCATGAAGTGTCCCGTCATAATCGAAAAGAATAGTTTTAATCTTTTGGGGATTCATTACTTAATTTCCTTGTAAAGGTTAGCCATTTCAATGGCGCTCATTGCTGCATCGTAGCCTTTGTTTCCGGCTTTCGTACCGCTACGCTCAATCGCTTGTTCAATCGTATCGGTAGTTAACACACCAAAGATGACTGGGACATCAGTATTGAGTGAGGCATTGGCAACGCCTTTTGAAACTTCACTGGCAACATAATCAAAATGCGGCGTTCCACCGCGAATGACTGCCCCTAAGGTAATAATGGCATCATATTTGTTGGTTTTGGCAAGTTTTTGTGCCAATAAAGGGATTTCAAATGCACCAGGTACCCATGTGACTGTGACATCATCATCACTGATGCCGTGTCGACGCAGTGCGTCCAAAGCGCCATCAAGCAATTTTGATCCAACAAATTCATTAAATCTTCCGATCACAATATTAATTTTTAATCCTTCTGCGCTTAATTTTCCTTCAAATGTTCTCATTTTTCTTCCTCCTTAAACTTCAGCATATGGCCGAGTTTACTTTTTTTAGTTTTTAAATAATGTTCATTGCGCTCATTGTGGTTCATTTGGATAGGGACACGTTCGACAACGCTAAGTCCATACCCTCTTAATCCATTAATTTTTTTAGGATTGTTTGTCATCAAACGAATGTTTCTGACACCGAGCTCTCGCAAGATTTGTGCACCAATGCCGTAGTCACGTAAATCTGCCCCAAATCCTAACGCTTCATTGGCTTCTACGGTGTCCATGCCCTGGTCTTGCAGATGATAGGCGCGGATTTTATTGATGAGTCCAATGCCACGCCCTTCTTGACGCATATAAAGTAAGATACCTTTGCCTTCTTTTTGAATCTTGTGCATGGCAGCGTTTAACTGTTCACCACAATCACACCGTTTTGAAGAAAAGGCATCTCCTGTTAGACATTCAGAATGAACCCTAATCAAAATTGGTTCGTCTTCTCTTATCTCACCTTTAATAAGTGCGACATGGTGTTCGCCGTTCAATGTGTTTTCAAAACCAACCATACGAAAATCACCATGTTCGGTTGGTAAAATACTTTCGGCAGCCCGCTTAATATAGGAATCTTTTTGCGCACGATAAGCAATTAAGGCTTCAATCGTAATCATTTTTAAATTGTGCTTCTTTTTATATTGCATTAAGTCAGGCACTCTAGCCATGGATCCATCATCATTCATAATTTCACAAATAACGCCGGCAGGCCTTAATCCAGCTAGACGCGCTAAATCTACCGATGCTTCTGTGTGACCGGCGCGTTTGAGGACTCCACCTTCTTTAGCGATCAGTGGAAATACATGCCCTGGACGTTTGAAATCCGCTTTTTTGGAATGTTTCTGAATCGCTTTTTGAATGGTTAAAGATCGCTCATAGGCACTAATCCCTGTAGATGTTTCAATCGCATCGATGCTTTCTGTAAATGCGGTGTGGAATTGGTCAGTGTTATCGTTAACCATTGGTGAGAGTTCCAAACGCTTAATTTCTGGTTCTTCCATGGGTAAACAAATTAAGCCTTTACCATATGTCGCTATGAAGTTGATGGCTTGTGGCGTTGTTTTTTCAGCAGCCATGACAAGATCACCCTCGTTTTCACGGTCTTCATCATCCACAACAATAATCATTTCGCCATTTTTGATGGCTTCAATGGCTTCTTCAATTGTATTAAATTTCATGAGGCCCTCCTCTAGTAGCCGTGGCGTTTTAAAAACGCTTCATCAATTTGTGATGTTTTTTCATCTTTATAAGGTTGCATTAACTTTTCGGTATATTTCCCAATAATATCATTTTCCAAGTTCACCGTATCACCGCTTTTTTTACTCAACAATGTAGTCTCATCTTTGGTGTGTGGAATAATCGATACACTGAATGACGTATCATCAAGGGACGCGACGGTTAATGAAATACCATCAATGGCAATGGACCCCTTAGCAATGATGTATCGCATGATTTTTGGAGTAGTTTGAATACGAACCCGATAGGCGATATCGTCTTGTGTAATGTTTTTTATGGTACCAATGCCATCGATATGACCACTAACAATATGCCCACCAAAGCGATCTCTTGCTTGCATGGCACGTTCAAGGTTGACCTTAGAACCATTATGCAAAGACCCGAGATTACTACTTCGTAAGGTTTCGTGCATCACATCCACAGTAAATGTGTGTTGATCCATACGGGTAACGGTCAAGCATACACCGTTGGTATTGATTGAGTCCCCTAATTTCGTATCGGTTAAAACTTTAGAAGCTTTTATCGTTAATTTTGCGCTATTGGATCCTTTTTGAACAGATTGCATGGTTCCAATTTCTTCAACAATTCCGGTAAACATTACGCATCACTCATTTCATAGACGATCATTAAATCATCGCCAAAGGTTTTTACTTCTTTTCGGTGAAGACGCACTGCATCGCTTAATTTAGCAATGCCTTTTCCACCAATCGGCGTTGGTGCATCTTTACCACCTATCAAGATCGGGGCAATGAAGGAGTAATATTTATTGATTAATCCTTGTCGCATTGCCGAATCATTGACATAGGCCCCACCTTCTAATAAGACGCTGTCAATGCCACGTTCACCTAGTATATCCAATAGGTAATCAATGTCCACGTTTTCGTCTTTTGATGGTGTAACAATAATCTCTGCACCTTTATTTTTTAGTGCTTCAAGCGTTGCAGGCTTCGCTTTCTTAGTCGTTACAATAATGACTTTAGCCGTCTGATCATTTAGTAACCGAGCAGTTAGTGGGGTGCGCCCATCTGTATCTAAGATGATACGAACCGGATTTTTCGGATTAGATGCGGTCGTTCTGGTTGTTAATAAAGGATCATCATGAAAAACGGTATTCGCTCCAACCATAATCGCAGCGACACGCTGTCTGATTTGATGGACAAACGCTCTTGAAGCTTCGTTTGTAATCCATTTCGAATCATTGGTATGGGTGGCAATTTTGCCATCCGCACTCATCGCAGTTTTTAAGATAACGTAAGGGCGTTTCGTTTGAATGTAGTGGAAAAATATTTCATTAAGGGCTTTGTTTTCGCTATCAAGCACGCCAGTCTCTACAGTAATTCCTGCGTTTTCAAGCATAGCTATGCCTCGACCACTCACTAATGGGTTGGGGTCTTTTGAAGCGATAATAACCTTTGCGATTTTCTTTTCGATAATCTTTTTTGCACAGGGTGGGGTTTTGCCATAATGGGAACAAGGCTCTAAGGTTACATACATGGTTGCGCCTTCTACCGATTCAACGGCATTGTTGAATGCATTAATTTCAGCATGATGGTGCCCATATGTTTCATGGTAACCTTCTGCGATGATACGGTCGTTTTTCACAATGATGGAACCGACTAACGGATTAGGGTTAGTATAACCTTGCGCTTTTTCTGCGAGTTTTAGTGCTTTTTGCATATAGTATTCGTGCATAAACTCACCCTTTCAATAAAAAAATGCCCTGAAACAGGGCATTTTGGACGCAAAAAAGACGTTGAAACAGCATCTTCTTCCATCCAGACTATACTGTCGGTATGGGAATTACACCCATTCAGCTTGCGCTCGCGGACTATACCGCCGGTCGGGAAATTCACCCTGCCCTGAAGATTTTTGTATTATAAGTATTTCAAATTTATTATAGACAGTTGACGGCTAAAAGTCAACAAATACGATATTCTTCGTTATTGAAGAATAATGAGTGGAGAAGATTGCAAGGTGATAGCGTTGTTTTTAACCACCACTTTTTGTTCATCGATTGCATTAATGTAGGTGCCATCTTCAAGTGAAACGGCGATTTCTCCTTGACTGCCGGATACGTTAAAGATACCCAGCGCTTTGTTGTGAGGATTTTCATAACTTGCGACGATTACATCTTTCATTTCAGGTTTATCAATATGATACACGCCTTCACTGAACAAGGTACTGTTTGTTAATGTTTTTAATTGTTTAATAAGCGGTGAAATGTCTTTTCCTTGGTATTGGATGGTATCTTTATTGAAAAGATCTGGATGGTGAGGCTCAGAGAATTCTCCCCCACCAAAAATCATCGTTGAACCTTTTGAAAAGAAATTAAAGGCATGCCAATTCTCTAGTTTCCTCTGGTCTTTTACCAATCCGGCAATACGGCCAAAATCGTGATTCTCAAGATTGCGCATTTTAATATAATTGTCGGGATAAATTTCTTCTTGACGTTGTAACCAAAAAACATACTTAGAAAGGTCACCTTTGTTATTGAGGTAATCTTCAAGATAGACATGTGCATCGTAATCATAGGCCATGTCGAACATGTCATAGAGTTGACTTTCGGATTGACCTTCAAAACCACGATCGCGCACTTCTTTTAAGAAATGCCCATGTACACTTTCAGTTAGCCATATCGACGCAGGATTTACTGAAAGAACTTTTTCTCTAGCTTCCATAAGGAAATCATATGGCAACAATGAAGCAACATCAAATCGAAAACCATCGACACCCAATTGTGTGTAATAAACAAGGTTTTCAATGAGGTATTCCCAAAGCTTACGGTCTTGAGTGTAGTCAAAATCAACGACATCCCACCATTCACCAATTCGGTTAGTATATTTTCCATCTTTTTGATAAAACCACTGAGGATGGTCATTAAATAAAACTGAATCATAGGAAGTATGGTTGAATACGATATCCAACATTATCTTCATTCCACGTTCATGGGTAGCTTTAATTAATGCTTTAAAATCGTCCATAGAACCAAGTTCGGGATTAATGCCATAATAATCCTGAATCGAATAAGGACTTCCGAGTTCGCCTTTACGTTGTTTTTCACCGATTGGATGAATCGGCAAAAGGTAAAGCATATCAGTACCCAATGCTTTGATGCGGTCGAGGTCTTTTATTAAAGCTTGAAAAGTCCCCTCTTTTGTGTGATTTCTAACATAGACTTGATAAATCATCATGTTGCGCAGTGTTCTTGAAGTGTTTTTTGCCATAATTATTCCTTTCCATATTTAAATTGTCGAGTGGCTTCTATCGCATTTCGCCACCCCTTAAGATAGGTAGAGCGATTAGTTTCGTCCATATTGGGCGTAAACGTTTTGTCAAGTTTCCAATTAGATAGGATGTGTTCTTTGTTTTCAAAGAAATCAGTGGCCAATCCAGCCAGATACGCTGCGCCCAGAGCGGTTGTCTCCTGAACTTGGGCTCTGTCTACTTTTAAGTTGAGGATATCGGCTTGAAATTGCATGAGGAAATCATTTTCAGTGGCACCGCCATCAACTTTAAAGCTCTTGATCGGTAGTTTGGTATCTTCTTGCATGGCAATTAAAACATCCATGGATTGATAACAAATTGCTTCTAAGGTACTCCGAACAAAATTTTCTCGTCTGGTTCCACGTGTTAGGCCAAAAATAGCGCCTCGTGCGTCTGTATCCCAATAAGGCGTCCCTAGACCAACAAATGCTGGGACAAAGTAAACCCCTTCGTTATCTTTAAGAATGTTCGCCATTTTTTCACTATCTTTAGCGGTTTTAAGTATTTTCAAGCCATCTCGCAACCACTGTACGGCAGAGCCAGTCACAAAGACAGAGCCTTCCAAAGCATAATTGACACGTCCATCAATGCCCCAGGCGATGGTTGTTAATAAACCGTGATCTGAGACAACCGGCGCCTCACCAGTATTCATTAACATAAAATTACCGGTTCCATAGGTGTTTTTGACACTACCTTTCTCAAAACAGGCTTGTCCGAACAATGCCGCTTGTTGATCGCCCGCGACACCGGCGATGGGGATTTCTTGACCAAAGAAATGGTAAGGGACAGTCTGTCCATAAATTTCCGAGGAAGATTTCACTTCTGGTAACATCGATGCGGGAATGTCAAACAATTCTAACAATTCTTCATCCCATTTGAGATCATAAATGTTATAAAGCAATGTTCTTGAGGCGTTCGTATAATCAGTGACGTGAACTTTACCACCAGTCAACTTGTAAATCAACCAGGTGTCAACCGTCCCAAACAACAACTCTCCATTTTGTGCTTTTGTTTTAGAACCATTAACATTATCTAATATCCATTTGATTTTAGACCCTGAAAAATACGGATCCAACAAAAGCCCTGTTTTTGACTTAACAAAAGGCTCATAGCCTTTCGTTTTTAAATCGTCACAGATGGGTTGTGATTGACGGGATTGCCAAACCAGTGCATTATGGATGGGTTGGCCTGTCTTTTTATCCCAAACAATCGCTGTTTCACGCTGATTGGTAATACCAATGGCGTGAATATCTTTCGCTTTGATATCGCGGTGCACAAGTGCTTGTGCGATAACAGATAAGGTTGAAAGCCATAGTTCATTGGGATTATGTTCGACCCACCCCGGTTTAGGATAAATTTGTTCAATCTCTTTACTTGCAGAGGATACAATATTGTTATCTTTATCAAAGATGATTGCTCTAGTACTTGTCGTCCCTTGATCGATAGCCATGATGTATTTTCCCATAGATTCAATCTCCTTATATTATCTAACATTATAGTCAGATTCTTTTTAGGACAGATAAACGTCCCATGAATATCTTACCAATTCATGGGAATATTGTCCATATGTATAGCCTTTAAACTAACGATGCTTGCACTGAAGAGGACAATATAACGATTAATGAAAATAATAATGTGTTTGTTAAGATAAGATTAAATTATAGTCTGCAGTTCTCAAACTAAAATTCATACTACGTAATTTAAACAAGATACATACGGCCCAAATATGATGTAAAAATAAAAAACGGCTCAACGCCGTTTTTTATTAGTTTATGTGCAAACTTTAATGGTGTTAAGCCCTTACCTATAGTTTTTTATTGGATTTTTTCTTAAGGTAAACTGCTTTTTCATTATTCAAAATGTCCAAAAATGGTTGGGTTTCTTTTTCTTTTAGAAGAATAATCATCCGATGGCGTCTTTTATCTTTACTGTCTTTAAAATACATGATGACTTTACGCAATTTTGTGAATCCGTAAAAAGTTTTAACACTTTTATAATGTAAAAGCTCTCTAAAATTAAATACTTTCGTTGGATAATTTTTAGAAATAAAGTGTAATTTATGGTCTTCTAATTTAATGGTAAGCCCATTGTATTGAAACCAATCTTTAAAGAAAAAACCAGTACTAATCACCAATGCAATGACCATGATGACTAAGAAGTTTATATACCAGATATTGGTGATGAACATCCATTCGTCACCATCGGTAATAAAGGCTCTGATAAATACCGCAATAAACAGTCCTAAAAAGACAGTGCTTATGAGGACTAATGTAAAAAAGGCATGCCATGACATTCGTTCGCTTTTCCATTCTTTTTGCATAATACGCGCCCCTCCTTGTGAATCTTTACTTGATCTTTATGTAGGCAACCTTCTCATCGATTTTAACTTGAAAGGCTTTATGGCGTTTGAAAAAGGTCAAAGGTTTAATGTTTTGTCCGTAGTTTCTAGGGTGGAAACCTGGATATTTCTTTTGCAGTAAACTAGCCACAACACTCCAGTAAGCCCATCCATCGTCTTCTTTATTGGACTCAATGATATTTTTAAGTTCCATTTCAATACGATGCATTGGGGTAATGGATGTCTCGTCTTTACCGTTTGTAGTCGACTTTTTCTCTTTTTTCTGGGAATCCTTTGTCGCTGGGGGGTCTTCCTTTTTCGCTTGTTCTTTTTCATCTTCGTTTTCTAGATACATTTTATCAAGATAAGAGAATGTTTCGCAAGCATTGACTAATGAGACTGGAGTTTTACTTTCGCCCATTCCAACCACTAACATGTTATCTTCACGCAGACGGGTCATTAATTTGGTGAAATCACTGTCTGATGATACAATGCAAAAGCCTTCAACTTTTTCTGTGTAAAGAATATCCATGGCATCAATGATTAATGTGAAATCACTGACGTTTTTGGATTTCGATTTTGTATAGGTGTTTTGTTGAATCGGGGTCAAGGCAAAATCGTGAATTTTGTTTTTCCATGGTTTAAGATAATCGGTTGTCCAGTCCCCATAAACCCTTCTGTAAGTAAGATTTCCATATTTGTTGGCTTCATCAATAATAATTTCAATATATTTTGATGAAATATTCTCAGCATCAATCAATAGCGCAATACTCTTGGTTTCAATAGCCATATAAATCCTTTCTTGGTCCTATATTTGTTTTTCGGTTAATTCAAGAAGCGTTCCGGTTTTTTTGCGGTCGGATGATAGGTGATATTCCCGAGTGGGATATCAAAGTAGAAATGTAAATAGTAAACATCTAATAGGTGTGAATAGACCACCGCATGTTTTGTAACCTTACCGGAAGGATAAACTTCAAAGATGATTTGACCCCGCTGATTCATGTTTTCGGTTTCGCTTTCAATCACAAGGTGTGTATTGTGGGTCGTTGCAAAGGATTTGAAAAGCTCAAATAATTGGTCGTCAAACTCCCAAAATTCAATGTTAAGTTGTAAGGTTTTATTGACATCATGGTCGAATTGACCCGGAAACATATCCTTCAGACCGATAATATCGTGAGTTTCATAAGATGAATCGTTAAAATAGTGAATAAAGGCTTCTTTACTGCGAGGATTTTCAAACTTCAACAACGTTACAAACGGTAAAAAGACATCGATTCCTTGTAATGCGGCCAGTTGATAAAACTCTTCTTCGCTCAATTCATAGAAATAACTTTCATCCATGTTTAATACCGCTTTGACAAGACTCAATATGTCAAAATAATTCAACTCGTTTTTACGCATCATCTCATCGTAATCCTGTAAGGATAAGCCGGAAGCATCTTTTTTTGTGAAATCGATATGTTCACTGAGATCAATAGTAAACTGAGCATCTCGAAAGATCAGTTGATGGGCTGGTGGATAGCCTAAAGATGTCGATTGCTGGGAATCAGCCCCTTTTTCAATTAACAGTTCTACATACGCAACATCTTTTGCGTAGCGTAAGGCTTGGTGATATAGTGTTAACCCAAAACTGTTTTCTTCCGTGAGTGAAAAGCCGCGCTTTAAAAGAAAATCAAGTGAATCACTAAAATGCATTAGCGTTTCATGACGGCAGACATGCATGAACAAGTCGGTATCAAAGAAATTGCTTAAATCTTCTACTGTCTCAATCATATGGAGTAATTCAGGATGAAACGCTACAATTTCATAGATGATACTTTCATCCTTGATGAGTTGTTGCATGCTGGCCAGTTCCGCTAAATACCAAAAAATCGAATAGTTATTAAGGGAAAGCCGCAACAAGTCTTTATGAAGTGAAGGATGAACCGGATAACGCTCATAAAACTGTTTGAAATATTCGGCATCTTTGTAAGCAATCATATATTCATACATTTCAAGTAAATGCTCGTTGGAAAATTCAAAGCCATCCAGTGCCATTAACAAAAAATGTTCGCGTTCAAACAACAACAGTAATATTAATAGTGAAAAATCAACGTGGTTATAAAAATCGGAATAGTCATAGGTTTCAATCAAAAAATAAAAAATACGTTCACTGTCATAGGCAATCGACAGTTCAATCGGATCAAATAACATTGAATCATCAGAAGGATCATATACACGAATAAATGCATCCACATCATCACTTTTTACGGCACTTGCCCAGTCAATCCAATCAAATAATTCTTCGCTTAACAAAAAGCTTTTATAAGATTCATACATAACGTCATCTCCAATCGTGCATGGTATCAACCATTTAACGCTTGCGGCGATCGTTTGACATTTGATCGCTTTGATTAATGATATGTTCAAAGGCACTACCAATCGCTTGGGTATTAGATAAATCTTTCATCATTCCTGACATTTGCATAGAGCCCGGTTGGACGGACATATCATCAAAAATAAGATAGTTTTCACGAGGAATATAATTGGAAAAATCCACAGCAAAAACAATTTTTTTCATGAGTTGTTTTGCAAGATATTTTACCAGCATACTTAAATAATAGATTAAAATAAACGGTAAAAATACGATAAAAAGCACAACACTCAGTATAGTATAGAACTTTCTGTAGCCTTGTTTGGTGAGGGCTTTTCTTTTAAATAAATTGGCTTGCAATGCGATGAAAAAACGAAACGCGTGCGCAAACAAGCGTTCAATTAGAAAAAATAAGCCTGCCATCAAATATAGTATTGCGTTCATTGGTAAAAATACAACTAAAATCAAGTACTTAAGTAGCACTTCTTTTTTCGTAAAATCAATCGTATGAACAAGGTCCTTAAAGGTTTTTGCCCCTTTTTTGAATGTCTCTTTCATGTCATCATCCTTTATGTGAGAAATCAGTTTAATTGTATCATAATGGTTAGGAAAAAACTACCTATTAAAGCGTTGAAACAACTTTCATTACAAGAAAACTCCGCATTTAATAGCGGAGTTGATTTTCAGGTCATATTCAAACACATTATTGTGTAACGTTATCTTTACACTTCGGACAAAGTCCTCGATATAATAATTGCGCATCATTGACAATATAATCTTTTAATTTTCTAGCATCTACTTTAGGTGGCATGACATCCACATCAAATATTTTCGAACAACTCATACATTTGAAATGGGCATGCGGCTCACTTACCAAATCATAACGTGTTTCAGTCTGATCCATTATAATCATGGTCGCTAGATGGTTTTGTATAAATAAATGGAGGGTGTTATACACGGTTGTTTTAGATAAGGTAGGAATATCCTTATACAATGCTTGATAAATTTCATCCGCCGTAGGATGCGTTTGATTCTCTTTTAGATATTGATAGATCATCAAACGTGTATAGGATGGTTTTATATCGTAACTACGTAAAATATCGCTATATTGTTGCATAGAAGTCACCTCACATGGAACTAATGTAAATTTGTATTGATTACATTTTATTATAGTTGGAAATGATAAAAAAGTCAATCAATGGTGTGATTTGTTTGGCTAGCAGAATGAAACACGATATAATACATATATATCAAACAAAGGAGTTGTTTTAATGAATATCCACTCAGGTGATAATGTCTTTTATATTACCGATAAAAACGGTGAAAAAATTGCACATATTACTTATCAAATTGAAAGTGATGAGGTTATCATTGCCAATTCAACGTTTGTCGATCCTTCCTTACGTGGCCAAGGTGTCGCAAAGTTATTACTTGATCGTCTGGCGAATCATGCTAGGGAAAACAATTTAAAAATTCGTCCGCTATGTTCTTACGTTGTTAAAGCCTTTGAGCGTTATGATGAATACAGTGACATTAAACTTTAAAAAGCCATTGAATGGCTTTTTTTATTAAAAATATATAATCAAAAAACTAAATAACGCTATAAATAAAGCCAATAGTGACCCCAAGAAATGGATAATGGGCCAATCAAGGGATTGATGCCCATAATCTTTTAAATTAACACTTGAGATAACGACTCCTAAAATGACTGGGAAAAAACCAAATTGCATCATATCAAACGGAACCCGATGTATGTCTGTAAAGATGCCATGGAGAATAATCCCAATAATAAGTAAAAAGGAAAATATCATATAACCTAATGAAAGCCCCATACGAATAATTGGTTTGTTCATATCATCACCTCAATTCTCATTATATGATAATATTAAGAAAAAAGAAAAGGCACTCGCTTTGAGTGCCTTTAACATGTTTATTTTGCTAGTGCATCAACAACGATGTCGTAGTTAAGAACTCCGCGTAGGCGTCCTTTTCCATCGACAACAGGAAGGTCGAACTGTGCATCAGACAGTTTCGTCCAAGCATCTTGCAAATAATCGTTACGATAGATTTGTGTGTCATCTTTATTGACAAGCTTATCAATGGTTTCAGCTTTTGATTTTTGCAATTGTTCTATTTTAATAAATCCTTTAAAGAAACGTTTGCTGTCTGTGACATAGACAAAATTCATGTCCTTTTTCTTAAGGGTTTCTAAGGTTTCTTTTCTAGAATCACCAAGTTTTGCCACTGCACTAGGTTTAACCATAATATTACGGACTTTAAGGATACGTGTTTTATCAACATCTGCAATAAAGTCTTTTACGTATTGATTTGCAGGTTTTTCAAAGAACTCTTCAGGTGTTCCAAGTTGAACAACTTCTGCATCTTTCATTAGTGCAATGCGATCACCCATACGGAATGCTTCATTCATATCATGGGTAATAAAGACAATCGTACGGTCCATCTCATCTTC
>PWOH01000019.1 GCA_003557505.1 Mollicutes bacterium
CGCCATTGTTATCCTCCTTTACAGTAATTAAATAGAAGGGGTTTTTAAACCCCTTATATTATTTTGAAGCTCTTTTCATTAGTTCACGTGTATTATCAATAATTATATCACAATGATATTTAACATCTTTTAAAGTTGTTTTTCCACCTCTTTTAACAGTTGCTAAAACATTTAAAGGTTCACCATTTAACCAAAGTTCAATAGTAGTTTGGTTTTCACCATCTTTATGAACTACTTGAAAACGCCCAATATTACGATAATTAAATGATACACTATCATAATTACTTGCTACCAAAACACGATTAAATTTACTGTTTCTATCCATTTTTCCTTTTAACTCAATACTTCTATTTTTATTTACCATCTTGATTCACCTCCTTTTTATAGTATTTATATTATCTAAATTATGGTTCTTTCTAATATAGGATAATAATCGTTAAGCGTTCCATGGCGTTTAGTAGCATTTTCTAACATAGGCTCATAGATAAATGTGTTACCATCACCATCATTAATAGAAAAATGTGTTACTACTTCAACCCCTACCTTATAATCAAATGTTTTACGGGTGTTTACTTTATAACCTAAACGCCTTAGGCGCGGTATTAACTTTTGCCATAACTCATAGTTAATGGGTAAATCATGTTTTAATCGTTGTTTAGTATTTCCTTTAACTTGATATACAGGTGATACTGCTATTTTTTGTATTAAATCATCTTGTTTTTTCATTTTAAATTCCTCCTTTTTTTATTTTTATTTTTTGGTCTATTGATAGTTGTTTACATACCATGATTAGTTAAAATACTATTAATATCTATAATAGTGGGGTTCATTAGTGGATAATGTTTTTTGTCAAACGATTTTATTTTGTTTCCTTTAGAATCAAACTTACTAGCAGTAATATAAACCCCATCATAATTAAATAACACTTGAACTAATATATTATTTGTACTTAATAACATACGTTTATCAGTATGCCACTCAATTTTATATTTGCTACTTTTATTTACTTTTTTAATAAACTCTTTTGCTCTATCTCGTTGTTTAATACTTGCTGTAGCCATTTTAAATCACCTCCTTTTATAAGTTTGTATTATCTTTTAGATATTCATAGATTTGTTTTACGTGTTGTTTTAATTTAGATACAGATATACTATTACCACGTTTAACGGTTTCAAGTTCATCTAATAGTTCCCCATAGGCGTATAATGTAATAATGGTTTTATCACCTTTATCAACGTGTAATAATGTAAAGGTAATTTGCTTATAATCAAAGAATAAACCATCCTTGCCCTCATATAATTGTACCTTTTTAAACTCACTTGTATTTTTTAATTTGTTCACTAAATTGATACTACGGTTTTGATTTACTTTCATGCTATTTCACCTCCTATTCTTTTCCCATTAGATTACCTGTGATTTCTTTTGTTGGTTTATCCTTATAATTATAATATGTTTTAATTTCTTTGTTAAAAATTTCAGGGTTGTTTATATTACGGTATAAAAAATTCCATTCGTTTATAGGTACATCTTTTACATGAAAATCCTTTTTTAAAAGTCTTTGTAATAAATTAACTCTCCCTATTAAAGACATGGTATCTTTATATAAATTATAATTGCTTTTAGATAAGTTTTTTTGATATTCCTTTTTTTGGGTTTGTGCATGACTTTTAATTTTTTCTAAATTATGATATATATCTATTCTATCCACTGCCATTTAATTCACCCCCTTATTAAACCAATTTTTATTAATTAATTTGTTTAAATCTCTAACACTTATATTATTGTTGGGCGGTTTAATATCAATTACTATGTTAGGTAATGATATTTGTTTTTTTGTGCTATACCCACTTAATATAGCGTTGTCATATCTAATAGGCACTGTTAGTCCTGCTATTATTAAATCACTACCATCGGTAGGGGTATAATTAAACTCATAGTAATATCGCCTGTTTTCAGCCTTTTTAACGTGTGTTTTAGTCAACCTTATTAATTTACTGTTACCCATACATTGTTTTAAATTTAAAGCTTGTTTAAAAGTTATCATTACATACCATTATCTTTTAATATTTTATTAATATCCGTAAGAGTTGGTGTAATGCTTTGGTATGGATAATTATACATCTTTTGGTCTATTGATTTTCCTGTTTTTCTATTATTATTGTCATATTCAATAGCCAATAATATATATTTAGTATCTTTAAAGGTAAGATGGACTAATACTTTATAACCGCTTGGGC
The DNA here is from genome assembly GCA_003557505.1 of Mollicutes bacterium. Taxonomy (GTDB): domain Bacteria; phylum Bacillota_I; class Bacilli_A; order Izemoplasmatales; family Izemoplasmataceae; genus B1SED10-225. Next base: position 2,238 of record PWOH01000019.1, read on the forward strand.
GTATAGTAGATGTTAAAATAACCGTTTGGTTCATTGATACATCATCTAAACTATAGGTATTACTTTTTTCTACTCTTTTTTGAAATAATCTTGCACGTTGTAAACCTGTAAATGGTTTATCTTTCATTTGAATCACCCCCTATATATTTTGTTTTAATAATTTTAAAACATTATGAACATTGAAATCTTTGCTACTTAGCTCACCAACAATGTAACCATCAGTAATATTATAAATAACATACGCCTTGTTATTAGAATATATTTCATATCGCCTCTTACGTGATAAGGGTGTATAAGAAAATCGTACTCTATAAGGGTTAGCAGTTACTCTTTTAAGTTGCGGTACTTCTCTTAAAATATCAGCTATTTTTTCATATTTATTGTTATTCATTTGAATCGCCTCCTATTCTCTACCTAATAAACTTCCGCTAATACCACGCATACCACCGTATTCCATATCACTTAATACATTACGTGCCATATCGCTAAATTCTTTTCTACCTTTACGGTCTTTACTAATTAACAATTCATAGAATTTATTGTGAATTTTTTTGATAGTTTTATTTCCATAAATTTCACCAAACATTTCTAATTTAACAAAAGCGCTTATCTGTCTTTTACTTAAATCAGTTTTCATGCGTAAATTCTTTTTACTGAAAGCAGAATCTAACATTTTTTCTTTTGGGTCTTTTTCTTGCTTTTGATTACCCATTAAAACATCTAAATCTAATTCGCTCATTATTGTCCACCCCCAATATTACTAATAGGTTCTAATATAGTTCTAATCTCTTGTAATTGCATATCAATCATGTACCATACTAATACACCGGTGATTACAATAGCGCCTAAGGTGATAAGTAATGTTTTAGGTATAGTTTCACCAGAAGTGGCATTAAAGACTTCCTTGATGACATTAGCATTGATTGCAGTATCATAATATTTAGCAGGATAAATACTTTTGTTTAAATCTAAAGGGTTAATAGGGTCTATACGGTCATATTGATATACATACGTTAATATACCTTTAGAGATGAACCCATCCCTATCACCTAAATCATACCTACCGCCTTCATGATGAAACTGATTATCCTCCGGTATTGCGTACCCAATTTTCATACGACCATCCGGGTAAAACATATAATACCTAATCATCTTGCTTTTAAAAAATAACTTGTAAATAAATAATTTCATTTCATTTCCTCCTCATATTTGTGTTTTATTTTATACATGAATATCATAGATTTCATAACCTTTTTTACGGTAATCCCTAGCTATATTATTAGCGACTTGCATACCTGTTTTATCCATTTTTCTATAATGCGTTTTAAGCAGTGTCCTATCAGGCATTAATATTACATCAACTTTCCATTTAGGCGTGTTTTTATAATTGTTATTTTTTAAAAATAAATCTACTTTAATTAAAATTTCTTTCATTTTTAAGACCCCCTCTTTAATTTCTTGTACCCTTTAATAGATAAATCTAATAACTTAATAGGTAAAAATAATATAGTTAAACTGAACGCAAATATATACATGATAGTGTAAAAGAATAAATACCAAATACGTTGTTTACCATTTCCACCTTGTAAGTTCATAAACAATTCTAATTTAGGGTGTTTTGTGGTATCTAATATTTCATCCATTTCAAACATTACCAATAAGCCTACACCCATAATTATTAAAGATACCATAGATTCATAGAATCCATGATTATCATAAGTCAATGTAACAATAGCAATTATTACTACAGGCATCAATACAAATTTATCAAAGTTAGTAGCCCTATCAAAATGTAATTTAGAAAATAATTTATCCATTATATCATCTTTCCCTTCAGGAACGGTAATGCAATTTGCATGATTACCATTAGTCCAAATAATACCCTTAAAGGTGTATCACCTACATTAATAGCTAAATACATCCACCCTAATGCAGACATCCAATTATATAAGCCCACCTTTGTTTTATGAGCTAAAAACATTAAAGCCATGTTTAATACTATGATACTAAAAAAAATCAGTTCTTGACCAGCCCAATAACTTTCTGCTAATACCAACATAATAATACC
>PWOH01000104.1 GCA_003557505.1 Mollicutes bacterium
CGATCAAATTTGATGGCTTAAATCAAAAAGTCGGTCCAACAAGCACAGTCATTGGTGCAACTATAGTTAATTCTATGGTGGTTGGCTTAACTGACAAGTTATTAAAGGCCGGACTAGATGCACCTATCTTACATAGCGCAAATATTGATGGTGGCGATGAGCATAACCAAAAAATATTTGAAAAATTCAAGCACAATATTTTCTATCTATAATCAATATAATCCCCTAATGACACATGCTGTCTCATTGGGGGATTTTTTCATCATATTCAATCGTAATACTTGGGGAACATAAATTATTGATAAACAAGCTAACAGAAAAATTTAAGATAGTGATATATTTAACAAATAATCTTTTATATATTCACAAAAACACAAATGATAAAAAATGCGGTATAATATAGTTAACAGAAGGGGGAGATACTTAATGAAACGCATCTTATTTTTAATTACGATTATAGTGATGGTGTTAAGTGCTTGTGAAATTGAGGATTCCAACAATGACCTTTACACACCACATGGTGAAACGATACAGATTACTATTGAATCATTACGCTATGAATATGGTGAAGTGTTTGCGGAAGCCCCTGAAGGACAAACGTATCTTGTCATAGAAATGACTGTAAAAAATAATGATACAACGCGTAGAACTATCAATGCTGGGTTGATGTTTGAGTTAATTGGTAATGAAGGTGGAATATATTCATACGATGCTTTTGTGTTAAGCGAAACCTCACTTCAAGGTGTGAACACAACCTTGGATCCTGGCGAATCTATCACTGGTAATGTCCCCTTTATTGTGATGGAAGTCGATACAACATGGGAACTCATCTTTACTCCAGGGAGTTTTAGTGGGCGTTCAATTAGTATTATCTTCAATGAAGACGATGTAGAATAGAAAAGAGGTGCACCATGAAAAAAACTGTATTTGCATTGATTTTCCTTATTGTTTTTTTGCATGCCTGCACGTCATCGACAGTTATCACGCGCATTGAAATGCCTGAGCCAATTCACACGACACAGTTTTCATCTTTTGACCAAGATTTACCTGAACATATTAATGTTTGGTTAAGTGATGAGACAATCATTGAAATGGCTGTTACTTGGAATCGTGAACTAAACAGTATTGATGTCTCTGAATATGGGGAATTCGCGATTGAAGGGACTCTTATTAGTGATACTTATGATGTCACAGACAGAGTAGTAGTGCAAACCGTCATCATTCACCCTGCATCACGAGAAACTACTTTAGCCGCATTTGATGATTATACTTTATTTAATCAGTTTTTCGAGCATTTCGAGCATCCAGATAAAGACATTGTACAAACCTTTTTTGTACCAAGTGATACTGTAATTATGGAACTACTTGATTTCTTAGAGATGAATGTAGAAACATTTATGAACCATGAAGCGTTTGAAATATTTATGGCTGATCATTTAAGTCAGGAGACTATTTCCGAAAACCGTTTATTACTTAATGTCCCAAATGTATATGTTGCGCTGTCGGGTTTTGAAATCATCGTGGATGGCGAGATTGGAAACCCATTGATAAGCATGCGGACTGGGATTCATGCATCGTATCGTTTTGAAAGTGGACATCTTCATCATATAGATGGTGTGATTTTAAGTGATCAAACCTTAAGAAGTGTCGGTCTTGACATCTTTGATGAATCATTATCAGAGCGTTTTATGGCATTATTAAACGAGACTGGGATTATCTGGGATATCATATTTGGACGCCAACTAACGATTTTTGTTCCGAGTGAAAGAGCACTGCTTGATTTTGCGGATAATAAAGGATTCACTTTAAATGAATTTATTGAATGGGATGGCCTAGAAACATTATTACTTAACCACATTGTTCGCTCCCCTTATAGTAGTGAGACCCTCTACCTTAACGCACCACTTGAACTAATGACATTAAATGATACAACGCTAAATATAGATGTCATTGACGGGAAACTAATGGTTGAAAACACCACTGTATTTAGCTCTGAAGCCATTAGTGGCATCGGTTATTTACATATGATTGATGGGGTTATCAGTCTTGATGAATAATAATTATCAAAAACATTCAAAAAGACTGGTAATCCCTTTAAAGTATGTTATAATGTATCAGCTCGAGATATTGCTGCACATCATGTACAACCGTATCATCGTTCCACCTATTAAAGCGAAATGCAACGCTGTCTTTGCAGCGTTTTTTATATGGCTTTTCAGGAAATAACCTTAGGAGAAATACTATGACATTTGAACAATTAAACATGGACCACACTATTTTAAGAGCCATCACACAAGATGGTTATGAACATCCCACAGACATTCAGGCCAATGCAATTCCTCATTTACTTGATGGACGCGACATGCTTGCTAGCGCACAAACCGGAACGGGTAAAACCGCCGCTTTTGCTTTGCCGATAATTCATCATATCCAACAAACATTTCAACCTACGAAAAAACGTGCCCCTAAAGCTTTAGTTTTAGCTCCAACCCGTGAACTTGCCTTGCAAATCAAAGAAAGCTTTGATGCTTATAGTCGTAAAAACGAAGTGAAGACAATTGCTGTTTATGGCGGCATGCCAAAACGCAATCAAATCGTAAAAATCAAACGCGGTGTAGATATTCTTATCGCAACGCCAGGACGCTTACTCGATTTAATGAATATGAAAGTCATTTCACTTAAAGACATCAAACACCTTGTTCTTGATGAAGCGGATCAAATGCTTGATATGGGCTTCATTGATGATGTTAAAAAAATCATCAGCAACACAAACGAAGACAGACAAACAATGCTGTTTAGTGCGACCATTCCAAGTGAAATCGCCAAACTGTCCAAACAAATTTTAACTAATCCTGTACGCGTTGAAATCACTCCGCAAAACACACCACTAGAAACCATTGAACAATCGGTGTTCTTTTTGAAAGCGACCGACAAAATCAAATTACTCGTCGATAAACTGTCTCATGAAACATTGACTTCAGCGCTTGTATTTGTCCGTACAAAACAAGGCGTAAACAAAATCACCAGCCAGTTAGTCGCTGCTGGGATTAACGCTGAAGCCATTCATGGCGATAAAACCCAATCGCAGCGTCAAAAAACATTGACAAGATTTAAAAAACACGACATCAAAGTTCTTGTCGCAACCGACGTTGCCGCAAGAGGAATTGATATCGATGCTTTATCACATGTCATCAACTATGATATGCCACAAACTCCACAAACTTACTTACACCGTATTGGCAGAACCGCAAGAGCGGGTAAATTAGGCAAAGCCTATTCGTTTTGTGCGCCGGCTGAGACCCATCTGCTAAAAGCCATTCAAAAACATATCGAAATGTTGATACCGGTTGAGACTAAACATGATTTTGTTGTTAGTAAGCCTAAAACTGCAACAAAAAACGCTCAAAATCCCAAACAATATAAAGCGAAAAAACGTTCTAAAAAAGAGAATAACTCAAATTATAAAACACAAAAATCACAACCAGATAATAAACCTGCTTATCCTAAACCAAACCGCAAAGCCAAACCTGTTTATAACGAAGCCAAAGAACATTCAACCCATACTGAACTTAAAAGAGGCACTGCATCACTTTCTCAAGGTATCCCTTCAAGAGAAGAGCGTAAAAGTTTCTCAAACGCTAAAAAATCGAATAAACCATTTGGTAAAAAACAGCACAAACATAAGAAAAAACAACGTCGACAAAAATCGTTTGCATAATAAAACCGCTATTCAAAAATTGAATAGCGGTTTTTATTTAATCAACACGCAAGGCATCTACAGGATCTTTATTCGCCGCAATACGAGCGGGGATAAGTCCAGCGATAAAGGTTAAAAACACACTGACAAAAATGAGTAGTCCGACCACATAAAGGGGTAAAACTGCAAGATTTCCAACATCTTCGATCAACCGATTGATAATGAAATTAATCGGAAAAGTCAGAATAAACGCACTAATAATCCCAAAACACCCAGCGGTAAAGCCAATGATTGTTGTCTCAGCGTTAAACACGCGTGAAATATCGCGTTTTCTTGCGCCTAATGAACGCAAAATCCCAATCTCTTTTGTGCGTTCTAAGACACTGACGTAAGTAATAATACCAATCATAATCGATGAAACAATTAAAGAAATGGCGGAAAAAGCCACGAGTACATAGGAAATGGCATCGACCACATTACTAGTAAGTTCGGTAATCAATGATGCGATATCGGTATAGCGTATTTCATCCGCTTCATCAAGGCCTTCGTTGTAAGCGTCCAAATGCTCGATAATGGCACTTTTA
>PWOH01000049.1 GCA_003557505.1 Mollicutes bacterium
CATTAAAAACAAGATAATAAATGGCGGCTCTGAAAGATTCACCTTTTTTATTATAGGCAATGAGAATTGCTACAATAATCGTCGCTAACTCCAAAAACACAAATAAGTTAAATAAATCATTCGATTGAAGGAGACCTAAGAATACCCCTTGTAAAAACATAAGAAAGAATAAAAATGTCCGGTCAGTCTCTCCAAACTTAAAGGTGTAAAGCAGAACCATCCACCATGAAAAGATGGATAGAAAGATAAAAGACATCGATAACTCATCATTGGCCAGCGAAATTCCAATTTGTTCATCCCAGCCACCTAATACAATATGTGTAGCGTCAAAATTCCCAGAATAGTAATTATAGTAAACCACTGCTAGCACCGTAAGTGCCAACTGTGAGAGGAAAGCGATGATGTTCATGTGTTTCCAATTAATCAGATAGATGAAGATTGATACGGTAACCGGCAAAAAGATCATTAATACCGAAAAATTACTCATGATTTGACGTCCTCTCTAGAGAGGACCTCCTTCCATTCCACAGTCCCGTAATGGTGGAATACCTTAATACAAAGCATCAAAGATAATGCTGTAACAGTCGAGCCGATAACGATTGTTGTGATCATTAATGCTTGTGGTAAGGGGTCAACAATTTCGGTGACACCTTCACTAAGAATTGGAATTGAACCCCCTTGGAAGTTCCCAAGATTTAAAAACAGTAATATGACTCCGGATTCAATAATGGTTACACTAAAGACGCTTTTGATGATGTTGTCGCTTGTCGATAAGCCATAAAAGCCGATTAATACGACAAGAAAAGTAAGAATTGGATTCATCTTAACGTCCCTCCTTAAGGAATGCAGTGAATATTGTCCAAAGTCCAAGCGCAACTTTAAAACCAATCAATACATTGAGTAACACAAGATAGATGGCTTTGGTATCTGGACTGGCATCAAGTGCAAAAAAGTTAGTAAAGAAAGTACCTCTAGTGAAAATTGATAAACTTGCAAGCACAATAATCAACAAGTAAATTATTTTTTCCACCGTAACAATCAACCCGATATTGGTTTCTTTATCGGCATCAATATAATATAGAATCAAGATTGCTGTTGCAACAATAGCGCCGCCTTGGAATCCACCACCGGGAGAAAGATGCCCATTGATGATGACATAAAAACCAAACGTAAGCATTAAAGGATAAACGAGTCTTGAAAACGTCACAAATAAATCAGGTGTTTTATATTTATCAATCATGAACTGGGCATTTTTTTCTTCGATGTCATGTTTAGAAATCCATATGACACCACTGACCGCAATGAGAAGAATACCAGCCTCAAATAGTGAGTCAAATAAACGATAATCCAATAAGATAGCGGTAACTAAGTTTCTAGATCCAGTATCTGCAAAACCATTTTCTAAAAAGTACAACTTCCCATAATCGTTATACAATGTTTCAAGCTCTATCATACTCATGGTGAATACGACGAACAACGTTCCTAACAAAGTCAGTAATATTATTTTTCTACTCACCGAAATCACGATCCTTGAACTTGATGACTTTAATATTGTGGTAATCTTTCGTCATCTGCTCTAGTTTTTGCATCAGAATGTTTGATGCTTTCCCCTTGAGAACATATTCGTTTGTTGTAGGGTCTTTTGTAACAATGAGGTCAACGTTGGTTTCTTCACATAAAATTTGATCTTTACCCTCGCCTAAACGACAGAGTAATGGATCGTTGGTAATGTTTAACTCCAAATGATAGAAATCAGAGAACCGCTTAAGTAATACATAGCCAACGCCTGTGAACTGATTATCTGAAATGATGAAGTCATCCATCGCTTTATCAAGCACGATGAACTCGCGTTGACGGGAAATACTGATTACATAAATTAAAGGGATGATCGCGCTACCGATAGCAACCTCTGCGATGGCAACATCGGGGGCATTATTAATAACATAAAGTGAGGCAGTGACCAGTGAAAACGATGCAATTAAGATGATAATTGTCCCATTGTTTTTGTGTAAGACAATTGCGATGGCAATAAATATAAGTAAAAACTGAAGGGCGTATGCCGTATAATCGATTAATGACAAATCAGTGATGTAATTAAGCATTGAGCTCACCTTCTTCTTTTTCGAGTTTCGCTTTATCCTCTTCGTGTAAGAGTTCTTTTACCTCAACACCACTTAAATACGCGCTTCTAATATTAACATGCGATGAAATTGGTGTTGTAACTAGTAAAAATCCAATCAATAACACAAAACGTATGACATAATCATACTTAAATGAGAAGCCTTCTTCAAAATCGCCAAGAAACGAAGAAAATAGCAGTGCAATCAATATCACAAGAGAACCTACTGTATCAATAGTGGCCGCGGATAAAATGCGGCTATATAAGTTTTTGATTTTAAACACACTAACCATACCAAAGAAAATAAAAATCCAGGCAATGACTAAAAGGAATATTATCACGTATATCATTTTTCACGACCCCCTGTCATAATATATTTAGACAGTAAGGTAATCGTTAGAAATCCGATAATCCCATATGAAATGGCGATATCTAAAAATAAAATACTATCAACATAAATAGCATAAACGGCAATAAACATAACAACTTTGGCACTGATTAAGTTAATCATTAACAATCGATCCCAAATCGTCGGACCGATGACCAATCGAATGAAACTAACTAATATAGCTAGAATCATTAAAAACATGGTCAATATTAAAAACCATTCAAATAAACTCATTTAATATCACCCTTTTGCTTCAGCAACCGTTCGAACTTGTTCTTTACATCAGCTTCAAGTTCTTCGGCAGTTGTTCCTGGTTTTGCGAGTGTCAACACTTTAATACGGTGGGTTTTACTGTCACTATCGATTGTAATAGTCCCAGGTGTCAACGTAATTGAATTGGCAATGATTCCCAGTAACACCGGATCATCGAGATCTAATTTGACATCAAAAATAACTGGTTCATAGTGATGGGCAATCAAGTTAAAAACATATAATACAGAGGCTTTGAAGATTTCTCCAAACAAAAATATCACATAAACAATAATCGTACGTATCCTGATTGAGTGATATAAGTAACCTTCATCATTGTATAAAACGTTATATGATTCGATGGTTACTACGCCACAAATAAAGATGCCTGCGATAATTGTCTCTATGCGAAAATTGAGGGCCAATAAAAACCAAAACACTAATAATACTAAAAACAGCTTATAGCGCAACTTAACATAAGCAAGCATGATTTTTCTCTCCTTATTGATGTTCATTAAAGATTTCGTTTACATTATAACACTTTCATAGAAAAATAACTGAATAAATTAAATCTTGATACTGAGTAGTGCAAGTGCGGTTTTAGCATCTTGGATTTTTCCTTCTTGAGCCATATTGACCGCTTCATTTAAAGGGATTTTAACAATCTCAACGTACTCCCCTTCATCAGTACCTGGTGGGTTCATCATTTTGACGACATTACGTGAGACAAAAATTTCGATTCTTTCATCTGAAAAGCCAATCGCTGTGTATATATCTTGAATTTTTTCAAAAATATCAGCTGTGTAGCCTGTTTCTTCTTGAAGTTCACGTTTAGCACAGACAATTCCGTCCTCATCATGACTATCTTTTTTTCCTGCGGGAATCTCAAGCGTATCAATGCCTGCCACATAACGATGTTGACGTACTAAAATAACCTCACCATCTTTTGTGATTGGTAAGACTGCGGCTGCACCGATATGCTTGACGACAACACGCTTTGAAGGCTTTCCATTAGGCAAGAGTACGTCGTCTTCATCTACCCTAAGAAAGTCTGTATCATATTTAGTTGTGGTTTTAATTTTCTTTTCACGCGGCATTTTAGGCATATAACATCGACCATCCAAACTTTTCTACCGTATAGAGAATATAACATTTTAAGAATATTTTCAATGATTAATAAGCTTTTGTTTTCCTATTTATATATAAGCTTCCACATTTAGGTTATTTTATAAGCAGTCTTAGACTGTTTAAAACCACAACAATGGTCGATAATTCATGGACAAGTACCCCGAATGGTAAGTTAATCTGACCGAAAATATTGCCTGCCATCAAGAAAACAATCACAGCAATAGACAGTGTGATATTCATACGAATAATCCATCGCATTTTTACGGCGAGATCAAAAACATTGACTAGATTTTCCAGGTTATCATCGATAAAGACAATATCAGA
>PWOH01000069.1 GCA_003557505.1 Mollicutes bacterium
TGCAACGTTAGGGGCGGTTGTCAATTTTCTATGGCGAATGCCCATGCCGTTTTTAGCTGATGCACTCAGTGGTATTGATAGTGCGTTTGCAGGGGTTTCTTCTTTGCAAGAAGCAATGCCCATTGCTTTGGAAATGATGCTTGGGGACACACTTGATGCCACCTTGGCCAATGAAAATTTCTTGGCGTTTGTGACCGCGCTCTCATTATTTGTTATTAAGATTGTTTATACGATATTTTACTTTACGGTCTTTTTAGTGTTTTATCGATTCGTCTTCTTTATTATTCGAATTATTTTCTTCAGAACCAAAAAAGAAGACAAGTTTAAATCCAAAAAACGTTTGCCTGGCTTAGCCGTTGGTGCCGCAAGTGGATTGCTAAGTGTCTTTATGGCACTCATCTTATTAGGCGGTATGATGGATGTCACCACGAACTTTGTGGCTTTATTAGATGAGGCGGATGACGATACGACTGAGGTTGCTTTTACTTTAGATAATGGCAACAACAATAATGGAGGTATCATTGAAGTTCCTGAGGAAATGGAGGATGCGGTAGCAGACATGCGTGCACTCAGTAGCGCTTATAACAATAATGCACTTGTTCGCATGTTTAGCGCATGGACCCATACAGATAGTGAAACAGAAAGAGAAACGCCGCAGAATCTGCGACTTTTTGACATGATTTTTTCCATTGATTACGAAGATACTTCAATTCGTTTCCGTCATGAAATTTCAGTGGTAGCGGACATGGCGGGTGTTTATTTAAATAGTGATTTTGCCAGAACCAATAATTTAAGTGATCTATCCGGTGATGAGTTTAGAGATGCATTTAGTTTCTTATCATCCAGTGATTTATTTGTGGCGATTTTACCACTCGCCATTGAAATTGGGGCGGATTACAGTGATATGGAACTTCCTGTTGACCGTGAGACATTATATAGTATCAACTGGGCTCAAGAAGTCGCCAAAATGGGCGCTATTATTGGAACCACCGTTGATATTCTTCATGGCGCTGGCGTCTTTGATGAGGACGATGCCTACGAGACTGCCACATTTGATGGCGATATGATTCGCGACATTTTCAACGATATTTCCGAAACAGAAGTCTTTACACTAGGTGCCCATGTAGGTATGGATGTACTATTGAACGCTGCAGGCGAAGATATCAGCGTTATTTTAAGTGTGCCCGAAGGCGTTGTTTGGGAAGATGAATTCAAAGCCTTTGGTGAAATCATCGGCTCATTTGCTGATACTGAGTTGACCTTACGTGATGTACAAGACCAAGATTATAATACGATTTTCGTAAAATTATCTACCATGGATTTACAGGTTATTTTACAATCACAGTTTATCAGTGAAGCGATGATTAATGTATTAAGTGGTAAAGGGAATCTGATGAACGTTGATGAAATTTTAATCCCTGATGATATTTTATGGCGTGATGTTTATGAAGACGATACCCTTGATACAGAAGGTGAACTACGTAAAATACTTAATGCGATGAATGCGATTGCCGCTGAAGCAGCTAATCTTGATTTGGATTCTTTCGACTTAGAAAATTTAGATTTAAATCTCTTTATGGACTTTGACGATGATTTATTCGATACGGTTTTTGAATCAGAAATTCTTGAAGCATCCATTGGAAATTTAGTCTATGAATTAGCTGGTGATGTTTCCGAACTAAGAATTCCTAGAAGCGTGTTAAAAGAACTCATGATTAATGGCACTGCACGTGACATTGTCATGAAAGAAGAAATTATCTCGATGATTGATACGATTAAATTGTTGAATATCGATGATTTTGATAATTTAGAATTTTCGGCTAAAATCTTAGATGGGTTAAAAGATGAGGATATTGAATCCTTGTTTGACTCGAAAATCATTCATGCGACCCTATCAAATGTTATGTTTGATTTGATGGAAGGTGAAGAAGCGTTCATGGTTGTTCCTTACTATGACAGTGATGATGACCCCGTTCGTGTTTATGATAGTTTCGATGAAATTGAATACATCACTACGGGTGAACTCAGTAGTTTACTTAGAGCGTTTTTAGCCCTCGATATTACCGATAACTTTGATGATTTGTCAAACTTGGATTTATTGACAATTAATGAAAATATTACTGAGATCCTTAATTCAGCTATTCTTCACGCCAGTATTTCCAACCAACTTATGGAAATTGGGGATGAGACAGTCGTTGTGCCATTTTATGATGAAGATGGCGAACCCGTTCGCTTAACAAGTGGTGAAAACGATGAGGCGACTGATTATATTGTAAAAGATGAACTGATTGCGACATTGGATGCGCTTGAAGCCCTCAATATGACAGATGTCGATGGCTTTGAAGGTGGCATCAATTTAGCAACGCTTGAAGATGCGTCTAATCGTGAGCGCGTATTAAATTCAAGTATTCTTCAGGCAACTGTCTCTAAACAGCTGCTCGATATGCATAATGATGGCGGTAGTGTTGTTGTACCGACTTACGCTGAAGATGATTCGACTGAGATTCGCAAGATTGTTGGTTCAGATGATAGTGAGACTGAATATGTCCTTGCGGCTGAACTTGATATTTTGCTTGAAGCCTTAGTCATCTTAGGGGTAACCGATGATGTTGATGGTTTTGATGGCGGTGTGAATCTGGATGCGTTCAGTGAAGATAGAGCCAATATTGATATTGTGCTATCTTCTTCAATCTTACAAGCAACAATCTCTAAGCAATTGATTGATATGGCTGAAGGCCCTGAAGAAAACATTGTGATACCATTCTTAGATGCGGAGAATACAATAGATATTCGTTTTACTGTTGATGGGACTGACTATGTTTTACGCGATGAACTTATTTATCTCCTTAATGCGATGGTAACATTAGAACTTACTGATAATATCGATACATTTGATGGCAACGTGGATTTAATGATTTTAGCTGATGCTACGAACCGTAGTGAAGTGTTGGATTCAAGCATTTTACAAGCAACAATCTCTAAACAACTCTTCGATATGCATGACCAAGGCACAATTCAAGTTCCATTCTTTAAAGAAGATGACGCGACATCCATCCGTATAAGTAGTGGTAGTGGCGCCTCAGAGACAAACTTTGTTATTCGTGATGAACTCGACAATGTTATTCATGCGGTTATCCGTTTACTTAGTGATGATGAAACGGAAGAACTACTTATAGATTCCTTTGATGGAAATGTTAACTTGCTTGTGTTTGAAGATGATGAGGACAGAGAAGATATTTTAACATCTGCAATTATCCAAGCTACAATTAGTTCGCAAATTATCGACATGCATGACCAAGGCTCTATTAGCGTCCCAAGACTTGAAGAAGATGATTCAAGCTTAATCCGCTTACTTGTTGGTGATAGTGTCAATCAAACCGATACGGAGTATATTGATTTCAATGAACTGAATCATTTACTTAAAGCCGTTGTATTACTCTTAGCGGATGAAACCAGTGAAACGCTTTATATTGAAGACTTCGATGGAAATGTTAATCTTGAAGTGCTCGGAGAAACTCCAGAGACAGGTGAAGATTCGAATCGAGATATTGTCTTAGCATCCAACATTATGAGAGCAACAATGTCTAAACAAATGATAGATAGTGCTTCACTGCATATTCCTGATCGCGATTATGAAGATTCTCGCGATATTCACAGAACCGTTGATAGTGGTGAAACCTTAGAATTCACGTATATATTAAATACAGAACTTGAATTTTTTATTGATGCGCTTATTTTACTTGAAGCCTACGATATTGAAGGGTATGGTGGACAGTTTGACCTTAGCAAACTCGACAATGAAACTGCACAATCTGAATTACTGGCCTCTGCGATTATGCATGCGACGATAACCAATACATTAACTGACCTTGATGATGCGGTTTTAATTATCCCAACCTTGATGAGTGATGATGCGACAATCTTACGTGAAACCATTAACGCAACTGAATTTGTTATTACGGATGAAATTAAAGCCTTAATCAATGCCTTCTTGGCTATGGGCTATACAACACTCGATGACTTTGGCCTTGAAATTGAAAGCGACAAATTCTTTGATAACCGTGAAGTCCTTCTTGAGTCCTATGCGATTAGAGCAACGATCTCTGATAAGATGATCAATGATACACAAGGCAATCTTTTAATTCCAGACGAGGATATAGAATCGAACACTATCCGCATTAGTGTCGATAGTGGTGCTTATCTCTACATTGATATCGACGAGATGAACGCAATCTTCGATGCGCTTGACTTACTAGGATTATATACATTCAGTGAAGTTGAGTTAACCGCAGACCTTGTCCTGGGTGGCGTTGATATTTCGGCATTACTTGAAAGTGTATCTGTACAGTTGACGCTAAGTGATACGCTTCTAGCCAATACGCAGGATGAAAACGATCTACCGAACACTGATATGACCTTGGTTGTTACTACAAACTTCCATGAAAGCATCACCGCAGGTGGCGTTTCCTATACCCAAATCGAACTCAGTGAACTCTTTAACTTGCTGACTGCCTTAGAACTCCTTGGCGCAGATTTTGATGGCGGTATGGATGCAAGTGCCATCAGCAATGCGGTTGATGATATGGAAACAATCTTGGCAAGTGGTTCAATGCACATTACCATTGACAATATGATTAAATCGAACCCGAATATCAGTGTGCCTGATTTAGCAACCAAAGATACATCATTCAATAATGTTAACAATGTAACAACCGCTGAAGAAATTGAAGCCTTTATCAAAGCGGCAGACGTTATTGTCAGTGAAACAGGCAGTGGCGACTTTACCAACATTCAATTCTCTGTAAGTGCAGTTAACAACCTTGATGAAACACAAGAAGCAATTGTCTTAAGCTCAATGATCGTTAGAAATGTTCTGACGGATGAAATTGAAACCTTTATCGAAAATACGTTAGGACAAGACCCACAAGATTACTTCGACGCGGAAGACTACGAAGAAGATGATTATGATACCTTCTTAACACAACCAGCAATCGAAGCATTCTTAGATGAATATGGCAGCCAGTTTTAACAAATAGTAAAAAGCCCTCGTCCCCTTAGTGACATCGGGACGAGGGAAACAATAAAAAAATAAAGGGGTGAATTAGATGAAGAAATTATTTACAATCATGATATTTTTTGTAATGTTATTTACGCTCGCAGCTTGTAACCGGACCTCCATGTATCTTGTTGAACTTTCTAGTAATAATACTAGTGCAGTATTAACCATTACGCCCGATGAGTTTGTAGCCGCAGGAACCGAAGTTACCATTAGTGCTTCGGATGTTGATGGATATAATTTTGTCCACTGGTTTGACCGGGATGAGGAAGTTGTTTTTACGACTAATGCAAGCCATACATTTTCAGTCCAATCAGATTTACAACTACGAGCCATCTATGAAGCCGTAGAGCCAGATCCTGTTGACAATGGTGACAATGGCGATAATGGTGATAACGGAGATCCAGATGTTAGTGCACCTCTCGCAGCTGCTCAAGCCGTGTATGATGATTTTGATGGTGATATGGCGCATATGGCCAGTGTGTTTAGTGTCATGGAAAGCGCTGAGGCATCCACGCTCAATTTCACCATGAGTGTTGTTGAAAAACTTTGGGATGAATCAACCAGAACAACGACTATGCATGTCGAACAAAGAATTATTCAAAACGGAAACACCATATTAACTGAAACTATTCTTCATATGGTGAATGATGAAGTTGACCTGACAATATCAATGGTGATTCAGGAAGATGAATATTTCTATACACTGTTTATTGACCCTACAGATATTTTTGATGCAATGGAAGCCGATGGCCTAGACGTCGATTTCCGTGTGATTTTTGATTTTGATCAATACGTCTACTTACAATTACCAAAAGCGTTGGTCGATGAACTATTTGATGATGCGATGGATATGTTACAAGAACTTCTTGCGGAAGAATTGGGCATGGACGCCGAAGCTTTTGACGCTGTTATCAGTGAGTTATCTCGATTCGAAAAATATTTAAATCTAGACTATTTAAACAGTCATGAAGATTTGGATGTTAGTATGGAAATAGTGGATGATAGCTATATCTCGACACTAATGACTATGAATTCTAGCATGATGCAAGCTTTATTCGAAGATGTATTCGAAGACATCTATGCCATTGCCTTTATGGTTGCACCTGAGGGAGAACTGCCAGATTATGAAACCTTCAAAGCGACAGAAGATTATCAAATGATGCTTACCCAACTTGGTGTACTTGGTGACATTCATTTCACTATCTTGTATGAACCCTATACAATGGATTCGTTTAATATGAGTGTTGATTTTACTGACTTCCTAGCTGCTATTGATGCTGAGAATACAATGAATTTAGTCAGTATCGATCTTTCAATGCATTGGGAAGATAATGCCGATATCGACAGTGTTGCCCTTGAAGATGCGCGTAATTTAGTGGATATTGCTGAGGAAGTTGCGCAAGTATTAATTTTACAAGAAGCCATTAATGTAGGTCGCATGGTCATGAACAACACCAATATTGAAGCGGGAACGTATACATTTAGTGATCTTGAAACTCACTTCATCTATACTAATTTCCCAATGATTAATAATGATTTAAGCACAGTAATTGTTTCATATGAAGATATCGAGCGTATGGTAAAAATTGATCTTGTTGGTTTTAATGAAGAACACTTATTTGTTGAACCTATCGATTATGATTACTTGAGTAACTTGATGGATACACCACCTGAGAGTCGTGAAGACGCTTTAGTTATCCTAGGAATTATTGATAATGATGCCCTTGATTTTGAAGGGTTTATTCAGTATCTTTTTGAAATGATTGCATCAGAGATTACCCTGGAATAATATAATAAATAATCCCTGAAAGTCACCATTACATGGTGCTTTTGGGGATTTTTACATTGACGATTGGGAGGGAATTATGAGACTATTTATTGCCTGTTATTTATCCAGTACATCACATCAAGCACTAATCGGCAAAAAACAAAATTTTGAACACCATCTAAAAGGTAAGTTTGTGCCAGATAACCAACTACATATCACGATTACTTTTTTAGATGAAGTTGAGCCTTCCTACGTACCGACCATCATCGAAGTAGTTAAAAATACGCCTTTGAAGCATACAACATTAAACTTCAAACAATTTTTTACGTTCATTGTGCATAAAAAAAATACCTTAATCGCTGAGTTAGAAAATGATCAATCTTTAACTGCGTTCAAGGTTGCCTTGGACAAACAATTACAAGCAATAGGACTTACGTTTAACCAAAGACAGTTCATACCACACATAACATTGGCAAGACGAATTGTTGATCACGAACGCTTAAATTCCTTGCAAAAAAGTCTTTTCGAACCTCTAAGTTTGGACATATCTCATGTAGCGATTATGAAAAGTACATTGCATCAAAACGGGGCTTATCATGAAGAACTCTATAAAAAAATACTATAAAACCTTGAAAAATTCACAATTTATCATTAGAATTGTAAAAGCAACCTAATTTGTTTACAAAGGCGGGGAATACTATGAAGGAAAAACCGAAGCAAAAACGGAAACCCAAAAAACAAACAGAAGTGATTGCCGAAACCCTCGAAGAAAAATTATATAGTCGGAATTTCAAAAAATGGGGCTTTGATTTAAATCCATTTGTCTCATTTATCGCTGGTGGCTTAATTTTGCTACTGACGATTTATGCGTTTATATCAAACCTAGGCTGGTTTGGATTAGCGCCTGCCATCGAAGTGTTTGAACGAATGACGATGTTCATCGTTGATTACTTTGATTGGGTCTTTATCTTTACAACCAATTTCTTTATTATTTTAGCGATTTATCTAGCCTTTTCACGACTCGGTCGTGTCAGAATAGGCGGTTTGAAATCTAAACCTGAGTTTACCAATTTTGCTTGGTACTCGATGTTGATTAGTGCCGGGATGGGAATTGGGTTAATGTTTTATGCGGTTGGAGAACCGCTTTCACATATTGAACAAATTCCACCAATCTATCGTGGAGATAATGAAGCCATTGGTGCAATGGCCTCAACATTCTTACATTGGGGACTTCATCCTTGGGCTATCTACGCCATTATGGCATTGTCATTATCGTATTTTGCTTATAATAAAAAACTGCCGCTCTCACTACGTTCGATTTTTTATCCTTTATTTAAAGAACGTGTCTTTGGACGTTTAGGGGACGTTATTGACTTGCTTGCTGTATTAGCAACTTTGTTCGGACTCGCCACTTCACTGGGCTTAGGCGTCCAACAAATGAACAGTGGACTTAATTATTTAGTAGGTATTCCCTTTAGTGTCACGGTTCAAGTGATATTAATAGCACTGATTACTATGATTGCGACTATCTCAATTATTACCGGTATTCAAAAAGGCGTTAGATTTCTCTCCGAGATGAACATGCGGATTGCCTTTACCTTCATGGTCTTAGTATTGATTTTTGGTCCGACACTTTATATTTTGCGGTTGTTTGCCTCATCACTAGGCGCTTACCTTGGTGGCTTCATGAATGCGACAATGTTTTTGTCATTGGAAGATGAATCTTCAAGAGCATGGCAAGGTGGATGGACTATCTTTTATTGGGCCTGGTGGATTTCATGGAGTCCGTTTGTCGGGATGTTTATTGCCCGCGTTTCCAAAGGGCGTACCATTCGTGAACTCATCACAGCCGTCTTATTTATTCCTTCACTGTTAAGTTTCTTTTGGTTATCAGTGTTTGGTGGAACAGCATTCAGTGTCAATGCGGCGATGGAGGGTGGTCTATATGAAATTGTCGGCGATGATCTTCCAGTTGCCATGTTTGCGATGTTCAGAGAAATCGATTACGCCTTTTTAAGTGGTTTCTTTGTTGTTCTTTTATCGTTTGTGGCGACATTATTAGTAACCTTCTTTTTCATTACCTCATCGGATTCAGGGTCCATTGTAGTTAATGCGATTACTTCTGGTGGTAAAACAGATACTAAATCTCGTCAACGTGTCTTTTGGGCCGCAATGGAAGGACTAGTGGCCGCGATTTTACTCGTCATAGGAGGCTCACAAGCATTAGAAGCGTTACAATACGCTGTTATCATGTCTGGGTTACCGTTTGCGGTCGTTTTATTTGTGATGAGTATCTTATTACTATTTAGTTTACAAGTTACCTATAGACGTCAAAAGTATCGTCGTGATGCCAGTATGGTTAAAGAAATTCTTGAAGATGAGGATATTACCATCTATATTACGTAAAAAAATGCAAATCCCTCGGGATTTGCATTTTACTTTTGGGTAGTTTCCTGGTAAGGACGGTCCAAGAAGACTTCAATAAAGTTAGTTGTTGTTTTTAAGTCATCAATGAATGGAATATGCGATACACCGTTTAGAATATGTGTTTCTACATTGCGTCCAATGGCTCGTTCGTTAAACTTAGCGACACCAACTGGCACGGCTTGGTTTTTATCGCCATGTAAGTTGAGCACAGGGATATTGATATCTTTGGCTTTATGTTCACCATCTACAAGGCCGTTATCATCACTGAAAATATTGAAATAACTCATTGCAATATAGACATCAGCCAAGTTTTGTTGATTGATGACATCATCGATAAACATTTCATAAAGTTTCTCAGAAGGTTTATCGACTGTGAATATATCACGATTCAACATTTGTTTAATAAACCAACGTTGGTTTTTTGATTTGTATAGTTCGACGGGTTTAATGAAGGCTTTCATATCTTCAGCACTGCGAATGAGTTGTTTACTTTTGAATAGATTAAACATGACACGTTTGCGAATCGGTCGACCTGCGGCACTGATTGAAGAGACCAATAGAAGACGCTTAACATGCTTGGGGTAATCAACGGCTAAGCGCATCGCCACCAACCCACCGAATTCCAATCCCAAGACATTGTAGGTGCTAATATTAAGGGCCTCACAAAAGATAGCGATGTCGTTGGCGTAATCTTCAACACGGTTGATGGATTTGTGATAACTCGATTTTCCAAACCCGCGCATGTCAGGGGCAATGATGCGATATTTTTCATCGATATGATTCATCAAGGGTTCAAAGACGCTTGATGAAAACAGGTTATTATGCAATAGAATTAACACTTTCTGTTCATCTTTTCCTGGGCGTTCTTTGTAAAATAACGTTTCGTCGTTTTTTAAAGTCATTTTATGCATCATAATGTCACTCATTATTTCACGCTCACTTTTATAGGTTTTCTCCTATTATAGTATGAAATGCCTAGCTTTGCAATTTGTGTAGTTATAGAATTGAAAACTACGGTATAATGGAAACTAAGGAGTTGGTATCATGAAAAAAATCAAACAAAAGCTCTCCACGATTCGTTCAGCATTAAGCGTTAAAACACATAAAATGCCAAGAGTCTTCATTATTTTGATGATGTTGGGTGTCAATGTGTTAATTTTATTGATTGCGGCTTTTATAGCTTTAATCATCGATGATGGTTTTAATTCCTATATTGAGGCCTTGGCACTTGGAAGTATTACTTGGTTGTTAGCACCAAACGCGATTTTAGCAATTGAAAATACGCAGACCTTGTTTTTGGCAGTCTTTGTATTGTTGATTGGGATTATCCTTTTCTCAGGAACAATTATTGCTTTAATAACGAATGGATTAAAAGATTATTTTGAGCGTAAACAAAATTCTTCAGGTAAAGTCTATCTTCAAAATCATATCGTCGTGCTCAATTATAATAATAAAGTCCCTGAACTTGTGGCGGATTTACTTTATGTAAAGAGCAGGAAGATTACCGTACTTGTGTTAGCGGATGTCAATAAACATATGGTAGAAGAAAAAATCAAGAGTGCTTTACTGAGTAAAAATGTCAAGAAAGATAAACTCAAACAATTCAATGTGTTAATTAAAAAAGGTGATCCACTCAATTATAGTGAACTAAATGATGCATCGTTGCCCGCCGCTGAAACGATTATCATCATGAATGACCAACGTTTTGAAACAAACGAAGGAGTCATGACCGCTGGAGATTTAAATGTTATCAAAATCATATTGACGCTCGCAAAACTTTCTTTTAAAGCATCGCCAACGATTGTCAGTGAAGTCAAAGCGTTTGATTCCAAAGAGAAAATACTCACCTTGCGGAATAAAGTGCATGCACTCAAAAACCACAAACTCATTCCAGTCTGTTTTGATCGACGACTGGGACAAATCATGGCACAAACCATAATGCAAAAACATACGGAAGATGTCTATTTAAGTATGTTTTCATTTGAAGGAGCAGAGGTCTATCCGGTAGAGAATAGTGACTTTGAAACGTGTTTGCATACGTTTACCCATGCCATCCCCTTAGAACAAACCAAAGACCATATGTTTGCTTTAAGTGATACCTATCATCACGCGCAATTGCGTACCACAAAAAGATTTATAGAGCCGATTGAATTATCGTTAAAACCGCTTAATGAAAAACACCGCCAATCGATTCTTATTGTAGGGTCCAATAACAAATTGAGTTATATCAAAGAAACCTTTTTCGCCTATGAAAATTTGCATGGCAGTGACTTTAGTATCCAACATATCACCCATGATGCCATTCGAGAGACCGTCCCTACACTCAATAAAAATGAAGAATTAACGATTCTCTTACTGAGTGATGAAACCGCTGATGACGACATGGTGGATGCCAAAGTAATTGATACCTTACTCTATTTGAAAAAAACGCTTGATCGAGACAATATTCATTTGATTGTTGAATTATTGGATCCTAAAAATGACAGTCTAATCAAAGATTTAAATATTGATAATACCATAATCTCTAATAAGATTATTTCACTGTTACTGGGAAAATTAGCTCTATTTCCAAGAACCGAAGCGTTTTATGATGATTTACTAACGCTTTGTCCCCACCGCAATGATACCGATGATAAAGCATTACTTATTCAGGATGCTGGTTTGCTTTTAGATGAAAAACTGCCAATGGACTTTCGCAATGCGAAAACATTTATTAACGCCTTTTATCAGGCATCTAACCAAAAATTAATGCCTATTGGCATCATTCGTAGTGATGAAGTTAACTTATTCCATGGTGGGTTACATGAGGAGACCTTGCAAATTGCACCCACTGATTTATTGATTATTTATAAAGTCTAAAACTCTGAAAAATAACCTTTTAAATTCAAGTGGAATTTGTTACAATTGTTAAGAAAGAAAAAAGGAAGGTGAAGCTATGTTAGTCATGGTCGGTGCATCTGCTAGTGGTAAAACAGAAATCGCTAAGATTCTCATCAATGATTATCGCTATCAGAAAATGATCACATACACTACCCGTCCTGCCCGTGAGGGTGAGATTAACGGGGTTGACTACCATTTCCTCACAGAAGAAGCCTTCCAAATGCAACGAAACAACCGTGAGTTTTTAGAGACCGTGGAATATAATGGTTATCATTACGGGACTGCTTTTAGTGACACGTTCGGCCAAAAAGTTTTGATTGTTGATCCAAAAGGTGCCAATGTTTTACATGAAAAATTAAACGGACTTGCCGTGTTTTTCTATTTAGAAACTCCTGAGGCCATCCGTGCGGATCGCATGAAAACCCGCGGTGACGCTGAAGCCACAATTACCGAACGCATCAATAAAGATCGTCTTCGTTTTAAGCGTGAATCTCTAAACCATATCGATTATATTGTCGATACTGCTGAAGCGACCCTTCAAACGCTTGCTAAAACAATTCATGATTTATATATGTCCCATAAAAAAAAGACTATTTGAGCCAAAGTAGTCTTTTTTCATGCTAAGATTTTGATGTCTTTGAATACTAATATACTGATAATATCGATGACAAACACCAATGGATTCAATAAAATCCAGGCCACACCAAGAATGACATAGCCATTCATGATGCGATAACTCCCCCAAACCAACCCATCAATGAGCGGTAAAGCAAACACTATTTTTACCCACCAAGGCCAACGTTCCATGTGTTTACATATCAGCATGGCAATCACTCCTTTGGTTGATTATAGCACTAAAAACTTGTTTAAGTCTTTATAAAAACTTATAATAAAATTGAAAATAATAGAAGAGGTGTATTATGCAAACATTTGTAATTAACCATCCCTTGATTCAAACCAAATTGACCAAGGCCAGAAGTAAAGACACGGATACGAAGATGTTCCGTGAAACCATCAATGAAATTGCCGGATTGATGTGTTATGAAGCCACAAAAGACCTTAAAACCAGTCCCATTGACATTGAAACACCGATGAGTAAAACCACCGGATACGTCTTGAGCAGTGGCATTGTAATCGCCCCAATCATGCGGGCAGGGCTTGGGATGGTTGATGCCATCCATATGTTGATGCCTAACGCAAAGGTTGGACACATCGGGCTTTATCGTGATGAAACTAGTTTTCAACCTGAAACCTATTACTCCAAACTCCCTAAAGACCTCTCAGAATCCACTGTATTATTATTAGACCCAATGCTTGCAACAGGTGGTTCAGTGATACAGTCATATAAAATATTGAAAGAAGGCGGTGCCAAAGATATTCGCTACCTAGGCATTGTCGCAAGCCCAGAGGGCATTGAAACCATTGAGAAAAACTGTCCAGACATGAAAATTTTTGTTGCAGCAGTAGATGAAGGACTCACTGACAATAAATTTATCACACCAGGACTTGGTGATGCGGGCGATCGTTTATTCGGAACAAAATAACACGTATTAAAGGAGAATGCTCATGAATATTTTTCATCCTAACGAAATGACTTTATGCGATCAAGCGACATTGAAAAGAGAAGGCATCAGTGATTTTCAACTTATGTGGCGCGCTGGTGAAGCCGCTTATGAGAAACTTATCCGTCAGCAATTGGTGAACAAACTCGATAGTATTGGTGTCATTGCTGGACTCGGAAACAATGGCGGAGATGGGGTTGTGATTGCGAGTGCTCTTCAGAAAAACGGTTATGATGTTACGTTGTATCTCGTGGGTCCCTCTCATAAACGCTCCAGCGCTTTGAAAGAAGCTATTGATGTATTTAAAGCTTATGAAAAGCCAATCGAGGTTAATGATGAACCAACGATGAAAACGATGAAATCAGCCTTTCAAAACCACAGCATCTTTATTGATGCTTTGTTTGGTATTGGCCTTTCAAAACCACTTAAAGGTATCTTTGAACTGTGTGTAAGCATGCTTAACACTAGCAACAAACCTATTGTAGCAGTCGACATTCCTTCTGGATTAAATGCTGATAATGGGTTGGCATTTGGCCCAACAATTAAAGCGCGGGACACACTGATTATCCAAAACTACAAAACCGGAAACTTACTTAATGATGCTGCGGATCACCACGGTCAGTGTCATCTCGTCGATGCTGGCATTTTACCGATTGAAACAACTCCTAAAAAACAGTTGCTGGATAATACGTTTACCATTCCACCACGTCGTAACAATACTCATAAGTATGATTACGGCTCACTACTTATTTTTGGAGGTGCCCATAGCATGGAAGGAGCACCTATCCTCTCAGCTACCGCAGCGATGCGCAGCGGAGCGGGACTTGTAAGTATTGCGTTTGACAAAACAGCAGATCTTCATAAATCTATCCCACTTGAAATCATGAGTACACGATTTTCAGATACTTCACAACTAGATGACCTACTTGCACGTAAAACTGCTATTATCTTTGGGGTTGGCTTAGGAAAAGAGTCCCCAGAATATATCGATGTGCTCCGCCAATTAATTGCCTCAAAAATCCCCTTGTTAATTGATGCGGATGGGCTTTCTTACTTAAAGCCATTGCTTGCAGAATCCCTTGATTTCTCAAACATAGTCATCACGCCCCATATCGGAGAGATGGCACGTCTCTTAGATACAAAAAGTCATCTCATTAAAAATTCACCATTACAACATATAAAACAATTAAGCGAAAAAGGATTAACTGTTTTATTAAAAGGTCCAACCACGCTCATTGGTGATACGCAAACCATTTATTTCTCAAACACACCGAATCCCGGCCTTGCCAAAGCAGGTTCTGGTGATGTCTTAAGTGGTTTAATTGCAGCTTTTATGAAATCACATTCACCACTTGAAGCGGCTAAAAGAGGCGTTATACTCCAAGCAAAGAGTGCGACTATTTGTAAAGCACAATATGGCGAAAGTGCCTTTTTACCTTCAGACATTATAAAACACTTGCCAGATGTTATAAAAATGTTACAATAGAGAAGGTCACTTTCGCGGAGGGGTACCCAAGTGGCTGAAGGGGCTGGCTTGGAAAGCTAGTAGATCGTTCGCGCGATGCGGGGGTTCGAATCCCCTCCCCTCCGCCATAATTTTAATGATGAACAAGGTAAATGTGCCTTGTTTTTTTTATGTTATTCAAAAAAGAAAGCATATCAAAATCACAGCCTTGTGATAAACTATAAGTAAGATGAGGTGGGATTATGCTGAAGCGACTATTTAAACGTTTAATAAACCGACTAACGTTCATCATGCTATTTTTAATCTTTCAGATTATGCTGTTTTTATGGTTAATTTATTCGATGACCGCATATTGGCAATGGAATATAATATTTTTACTATTATCTATCGCAATTGTGTTCTTTTTAATTGCGAAAGAAGAAAACCCCTACTATAGAATGGGCTGGATTATTCCAATCTTATTATTTCCGGTGTTTGGTGGGGCTTTTTATATACTCTACAGACGGCGTAACGTAAAACCAAAAGATTTAAAAAGACACCTTGAAATAGAGAAAAACCGACAATATTATCTCAAAGAATACACCGATGTACTGAATAATCGTGACGCCAAATATCTTATCAATTTTGGCTGGATGAGTTATAATCAAACCGCGTGTGAATTTTTATCGAGTGGTGAGGCCATATTTGAGCGCATGCTTGATGATATTAAATCTGCTAAAAAATTTATCTTTTTGGAGTTTTTTATTATCAGAAAAGGGCAGATGTTGTCACGGTTGTTAGATGTGCTTAATCAAAAAGCACAAGAAGGCGTTGAAATTAAGATAATATATGATGATTTTGGGAGTTCTTCACTGGGAAAAAAGTTTATTTCAACCCTAAAATCTGATGGTATAGATGCTTATATTTTTAATCCTATTAAACTGCGTTTAAATTTCAGTGGGAATTATCGTGATCACCGTAAAATAGTCGTTATCGATGGTCAGTACGGATATTGTGTTGGTAACAATATTAGTGATGAATACATCAATATAACAAAACCATTAGGCCATTGGTGTGATACCGGCGTCCGATTAGATGGCTTAGCCGTTTGGTCATTAACATTGGCGTTTTTAGATGTGTTGACGTTTATTAGTAATAAAACCATAGACTATGATCGCTACAACACTGCTAAAAGCGTTGAAAGTGATGGTATTGTCATTCCTTTTGCAGATACACCACTTGATGATGAGGAGGTCACGAAAAACACCTATTTATCACTTATTTCAGCGGCGAAGAAAACCATCAAAATTACGACCCCCTATCTAATTATTGATCCTGAGTTCAAAAATGCTTTACGAACAGCTGCCAAAAGCGGGATTGATGTTTCAATTATCATCCCTAAAATTCCAGATAAGAAAATTGTATATATGGTCACAGAATCTCACTTGAACTTATTAATGAAAGACGGTGTAAAAATCTATCGTTACACACCAGGATTCATGCACGCTAAGATGATGATAATTGATGACAATCGTGCAATGATAGGCAGTGCTAATCTAGATTATAGAAGTCTATATCTTCATTTTGAAAACAGCGTTTATCTTTATCACAATCGTGCCATCAAAGCGATGCGGGATTTTTATTTTGAAACCTTAGAACAATGTGAACTTGTTCATTTGTCTCATAAACCTGCCCTGCATTACCGATTTTTACAAATGTTTTTCCGCATTTTTGCCGGTATTATGTAGTAAATTGACCGATTAAAAGTTATAAAAGTGAAGCCTTTGTGAAATAAAATTAGTTAACAATACTCTATTTATAATCTTTATTTATAATTCTATTTACCGTAATCAAGGCTTTTTATGATAATTAAGTGATTTACGGTACTGTCACACTATTTTCAAATAAAGTACTCTGTGGTACAATTAACAGTTAATAAGAAGCAAGCGTTTTCATTACAACATATTTATAAAAAATGTTGAGGTGGTTGTATGGCAGAAGGCATTATTCTTGCGGGGGGAAAAGCTTCGCGAATTGGTGAAAATAAGCTATTATTACCATACAAGGGAAAACCAATTATAATGCATGTTATTGATGCGATGCGACAACATACCACAAAGATATTCATAATTAGCGGCAAATACCATCAATCCTTACAACAAGCTTTATCCAGTGAACAAGATGTTAGAGTAATCTATAATGAAGACTATGAAAAAGGCATGTTCACCTCAGTGCTAAAGGGCATCGCGAATGCCAGTGAAGACTGTTATATCATGCCAGGTGACATGCCAAAGATTCAAGTAAAAACCTTTGAAATCCTTAGAACTCTCCAAAGTGATTCTCAAATATATGTTCCCAGTTATAATTATAAAAGAGGACACCCGATATTCATTAAACAATCTTTGTTTCCTGCATTATTAAAGGAAGACCAATCATCCAATCTAAAACGCTTCAGAAACAATCAGGGGTTTATCACTGTTCCTGTAGATGATGAAGGCGTGTTGATTGATATAGATACCCACAAGGATTACTCCATGCTCAGCAAATAAAAGAGAGGAGCACGTATGAATATCAAACATTTTCATAAGGCTGCGTCCCTTGATGATGCTTATGAGCGAGTAAATAAATCTCGTCATCATGCCATCATTGCCGGCGGCGCATGGATGAAGTTTTCAAGTCGTGAACTTGAAGAAGTCATCGATCTAAGCGACCTTGGGTTAGATGCCATTGAAGAAACAAAGAATGAAGTTATCATCGGTAGTATGACCACTTTACATGCTATTGAGACTTCAGAGATTCTCCAAGCTTTATTCAATGGGATTTTACCAGAAGCGGCCGCACAAATCGTTGGCGTTGGCCTTCGAAACGTCCTTACAATTGGAGGCAGTATCATCGGCAAATACGGATTTTCCGATTTGCTTGGTCCTTTATTATGCATGGATGCCCAGCTTAATTTTCACCAAGCAGGGAAAATGTCTCTAGAAGCTTTTTTAGATGCAAAATCATCAATTAACGATGTGTTAGTTTCGGTGCATATTCCCAAACAAAACGGCAAAGGCTACTTTAAAAAGGTCCGTAAAACCGCTTTGGATTTTGCGGTATTAAATATTGCCATTACCAAAACTACTGACCAATTTAAAATAGCCCTAGGTTCAAGACCCGCTCGAGCCATATTAGCCATGGACGCCATGGCTGTTTTGAACGGGTATGAATCTTTAGATAACAAACAAATAGAAAATGCTGCTAAAATTGCTGCTGATGCAACAACTTTTGGTGACAATCACCGCGCCTCTAAGGCGTATCGCAAGGAACTTGCGTACGTCTATGTTAGGCGCGGTCTTTTTATGCTTAATAAGGAGGCGTCATAATGAATGTAACTTTTACGTTAAATGGACGACTTCGTAACGTTAATATTGAGCCTGGAGACTATTTAGTAGATACTTTACGCCAACTCGGCTTGCGTAGTGTCAGACGAGGGTGTGATTCGAGTAGTTGTGGAGTATGTACGATTCTTGTTGATAATAAGCCAGTTCCTTCATGTACGACACTGACTGCACGCATGGACAATAAAACCGTGACGACGGTTGAGGGGATTCCCAAAGAAGCGTCACTGTTAGCAGATGAATTTGGCAAACAAGGCGCTGATCAATGTGGCTTTTGTAATCCCGGAATCGCCTTATCAGCCTATGCCCTTAAATTGAATCATCCCAACGCAGATGAAACAATGATTCGACATTTTATGGTTGGTCACTTATGTCGGTGTACTGGCTATGTTTCGCAAACTACAGCGTTAAAAGCGTATTTGGAGGGAAAACGATGAAAAACCATCATGTCGTGAATCATCAAACGCCCTCTGTAGATGGCAAAGGAATCATGATGGGCCGCGATGCATATAGTGATGATTTTGCCCATAGTGATGCCTTAATTATAAAAATCATGCGTTCTCCGCACGCTTTCGCAAAGATTGTATCGATCGATACACGGCGTGCTGAAGAAATTCCTGGAGTTGAATTAATTCTTACACATAAGGATTTTAAGCGTAATGCGTATACACGTGCTGGTCAGGGTTATCCTGAACCATCACCACACGATAAGTTTGTATTAGATGAATATGTCCGCCATGTCGGTGATGAAGTTTGCGCGGTCGCAGCGGTTGACGTTAAAACCGCAGAGAAAGCCTTACATGCAATCAACGTTGAATATGAAGTGTTAACGCCTGTATTAGACTTTGAAACAGCGAAAGACAATGACCAAAGGGTTCATCCTGAAGCAGACATATATGAAATGTTTCCCATTGGCTTTGACCCGAAACGCAATCTTGCGGCGGCTTATCACATGGAAATTGGTGATGTTGAACAAACTTTACGTGACAGTGATGTCGTTGTCAAAGAATCATTTTATACGACTCCGCAAGCGCATGCGATGATGGAGCCTCATACTGTCAATGCACGCATTGATTATAACGATCGCTTGTTGATCTATTCATCAACGCAAACGCCTTTCCATGTCCGTAGAATACTTTCACAAGCCTTGGAAGTCCCTTTGCGAAAAATACGTGTCATTAAACCTCGTGTTGGGGGTGGCTTCGGCGGGAAACAAGCCTTACATGGCGAAATGCTTTGTGCGGCTGTAACGCTTAGAACCGGCAAACCATCAAAAGTCATTTTTACCCGACAAGAAGTGTTTGAATCCACGTATTCAAGACACCCAATGCGGATTGATTTACGGATCGGTGCAATGAAGGATGGTCGGATTACAGCAATAGATTGTTACGGGTTGAGCAACACCGGTGCGTATGGAGAGCATGCACTCACCGTCTTTATGGTAACCGGTTCAAAAGTCTTACCGCTTTACAACAAAGTGGAAGCGGTCCGTTTCCATGGTGATGTGGTCTACACAAATCACACGCCTGCCGGCGCATTCCGTGGATATGGAGCGATTCAAGGCAATTTTGCCTTAGAAAGTATTATTGATATGCTGGCTGAGAAACTTGATATCGACCCTATTGAACTGCGTATGAAAAACATGATTAAAGAAGGCGAAACATCTAAGATTTTTGAAGTGATGGGCGAAGGAACTGAAGGGACCGCAATGGATATGGAATCCTGTAAACTCGATTATTGTCTGAATCGTGGGTTAGCACTTAGTAAATGGAATAAGACCTATCCACGTCAAATGATATCTGATGATAAAGTGCGTTCAGTAGGTATGGCTATCGCCATGCAAGGCAGTGGGATTCCTTTTATTGACATGGGCGCTGCAACCATAAAACTGAATGATGATGGTTTTTATAACTTAACGGTTGGTGCGACTGAAATCGGCCAAGGGAGTGATACAATTCTTGTCCAGATTGCCGCAGAGGCATTAATGACTGAAGTCAGTAATGTTGCTGTGTATTCATCGGATACTGATTTGACACCTTTTGATACAGGTGCATATGCTTCAAGTACGACGTATGTCAGTGGCAATGCGGTTTTAAAGGCTGCCACAAAATTGCGGGAAATGATGATTGAAGAAGCAGCGAGAGTCTTACAGTGTGACTCGGATGCAATTACTTTTGATGGTATAACATTCACCGATGATAAAACCGATAGTATCAGCCTAAAAGATTTATCTAATAAACTGTACTATAACGACGAACAAAAACAATTAACTGCCACCGATTCTTATGTTGGGCACAAGTCACCACCGCCATTTATGGCTGGCTTTATTGATGTTGAAGTTGACCTTTGCACTGGGGAGTTTGACATCCTCAATTACACGAGTGTTGTTGATTGTGGGACTACAATCAATCCGATGTTGGCGCGTGGTCAAATCGAAGGTGGTGTTGTCCAAGGCATCGGCATGGCAACTTATGAAGAAACCCATCATAACAAGAAAGGACGTCTTATTACCAATAGTTTTCTAAACTATAAAATTCCTACAACCAAAGAGATTCTTAAGCTGACAACAGAATTTGCTGAAAGCTATGAAGAAAGTGGACCTTATGGTGCCAAGTCAGTCGGTGAAATCGGTATTGACACCCCACCAGCCGCTTTAGCCAATGCAATTTATAACGCAACGGGTGTCCGCATTACTAAACTACCTATTACCCCTGAAAAAATACTTCAGGGTATAAAAGAAAAGGAGAATAAACGATGAATAAACAACAATTTCTGAAATTTGCAACGCATATTATTTTCTTTGGAGCCCTTTGGGGACTCTTAGAAGCAACTCTGGGATTTTTTCTGCACATGATTCCTGTTCCATTTATTGCCGGCAGTGTAATGTTTCCAATTGCCATGGTCTTATTGATTACTGCGTATAAACGTGTGCCTAATCGACAAACATTGCTTTATATCGCATTGGTTGCTGCGGCGATAAAATCGGTGAATCTTTTATCGCCATTGCCACACTTTAGTGTCATCAATCCGATGATTGCAATGATTGTTCAGAGTCTTGTTGTGTTTGGAACCATCGGATTTTTATCCAAAAAGCCACACCCCACAATGATTACTGCCATCCTCATCACGACTTTGGCGTGGCGTGTCATATTTATTGCCTGGCAAAGTCTTTTAATTGCTTCACCTATTGTGTTTTTCAGTCCTCACCTTGCAAGTTTACAGGCATTTAGTAACTTCGTCATCATTGAAGGGGCACTTAGTGCGGTCATTGGGATAGCCTTTGTTAGTGCACTTCATTATCTAGCGCCACATAATAAAATCAGGGTTGCTTTAAAACCGTTTTATGCCCTCAGTATACTGATGGTTGCCATAACGTTGTCATATCTACTATAAAACCTACAACAGGAAAAGGATTGAGATCAATGAATAATATTTACGAAACGATCATTTCATTTAAAAAACAAGGCAAAGATGCCGTATTAATTACCGCTGTTGATAAAACTGGGGAAGGCCCTGTGGACGTTGGCAAGAAATTGCTAGTCGGTGAAGATGGGTCCATGATTGGCACGGTCGGCGGGGGTTCATTAGAATATCATGCAGTCGATAAAGCGAAACGTTTGTTCAAGACACGTGAAAATGCCTTGGAGAGGTACTTGTTAAATGAAGGGAAGGTAACGCCAAATGTTAAGACACTTCCAATGGTCTGTGGTGGTGTGGTTACGTTGTTTTATGAATTTATTGGTGCCAAAGAATATGTTTATTTATTTGGCGCAGGTCATGTATCTCAAGCATTAGCGAATGTACTAAAGACAATGGACTTTCATTTAACGGTGATTGACGACCGTGAAGCAGTCATTGAGAAATTTCAAGGTGCCAACCGTAAAGTCCAACAATCCTTTGCGGACTTTATCGATCAAGAGCCCATCAAAGAAAACAGTTTTATTGTAGTGTGCACCCCCAATCATCAATATGATTATCACGTGATAAATAAAGTTTTGGAACGCGAGCTTCAGCCAAAATATATGGGTATGCTGTGTTCACTTAAAAAATTACGAGAATACATTGATAAAACGTATGAAACATTTGGAACAGATGTAGACTTGAAAAATTTCTATTCTCCCATTGGTTTAGATATCGGTGGCGGCTCACCAGAAGAAATTGCGATTTCTATTTCTGCGGAAATGCTTGCTATTGCACATGGTAAAAGCGGGCACTCGCATATGAGGGAGCAAGCCGATGATAAGCATCGTTACTGGGAAGATTAACGGCGGAAAGACAACCAAGTTAAAATCATTATATGATGAGTCCAAAATTGGTGATGGGTTCATCAGTCTCAAAACAATGCAAGATAACCACCCTATCGCTTACCATATGTATCGTTTAACAACCGAAGAGAAACATTTGTTTATCTGTCGTGATAAAACGTGCAAGCCTGAAATGCTCATTCATGAGACGATTGGACCTTATCACATTAGTGCATCTACTTATGCGTGGGTCAATGAAATCATTCAGGAATTGATTGAACAAAAAATAGAACCACTTTATTTTGATGAAGTCGGGTTACTGGAAGTCAATAAAAAAGGTTTTTATCCCCTCATCAAAACAATGATTGATTCTGAATTAGATGTTGTTTTTGTGGTTCGAAAAGACCTGTTAAAACGCTTTGAAAAAACTTTTGGTATCTCGAACTATACACTCAGAAAGGTGGAGTGACCATGTATGATTTACGCATTATCAATGGGAAGGTCTATCAAGAAAATCAATTTCATGAGGTCAATGTTTATATTGACAACCAGGTGTTTTCGCGCACTACAAAAGACCGGCTTCCCGCTAAAGAAACCATCGATGCCCAAGGCAACTTGATCATCCCTGGTATCATCGATCCCCATGTCCATTTTGCGTTGGATCTGGGGCACGTGGTATCTCGCGATGATTTCAAAAGTGGTTCCACGGCCGGTGTTTACGGCGGAGTAACAACTTTTATCGACTTTTTGGACCCTACCGATCATGCCGCGGATTTAAAAAAAGCTTACGCAAAACGGCGTAAACAAGCAGAAGAATCCTTGGTTGACTATGCCTTTCATGCGACGCTAAAAAACCCACGCGATGACCTTGAACATTACATTCAAACGATGAAGACGTTAAACATTTCAACCTTAAAATTATTCACGACTTACTCTGATTCTAACCGACGTACGGATGATGAAAACATTGCAACATTGTTAAGGCTACAAAGTCGCTATGAGTTTCTGATATTAGCACATGTAGAAAATGATGCGATGATTACCTTAGATCCTACATACACACATCTTGATTTACCGATCAGCCGTCCTTCATTGAGTGAAACCTCAGAAGCGTTGAAGTTGGAACGACTTGTTGATGAAACGAGGGGAGAATTATACATGGTTCACACCAGTAGCGGTGAAACCATTGAACAGCTAAAAAGTTTCTTTCCCAGTTTACTGAATACGCGGTTTCACATAGAGAGTTGTCCGCAATATTTTTCCTTCACTTCTGAAATGTTAACGGGAGAAAACGGCCATCTGTATACTTTTGCGCCACCGCTTAGAAGTACTAGCGAACGGAAGTTATTATTTAAACATATCGGTGATGTCGCAACCATCGGAACCGATCATTGTGCCTTTAACAAGGCCGATAAGGAAAACAAACCTTTAGTGAAAATGCCACTTGGCGTTGGTGGGATTGAACAGTCTTTTGATATTATGTTTGCGTTATTTGGAGAATCCGTTATTCCTAAAATGACAAAAAATGTCGCTGCCAGGATGAAACTTAGTAATAAAGGGGAAATCAAAGAAGGCTTTGATGCTGATTGTTTTATCTATTCTTTAAATCCACGCACACTTTTTGATACCCATAATACTACTGATTATAACATTTACACAGGCATCAATGTTGCAGGGAAAGTCATTACGACGATTGCACGTGGCGATATAGTGATGCTTGATGGGCAAGTTAAACCACGTAAGGGGAGATGTTTACATGAGATTACCTAAAGCTATAATCAATGCGATGATTTATGATTATAAAAGTTTTTACCCAAAAGGCTATGTTATTTTTAGTGACACTATTATTGATTGTGGCCCAATGGAATCTTTTGATGATCAGGGCTTTGAAATCATTGATGGCACCGATATGTTGGTTATGCCTTCGCTGATTGTTGGCCATACCCATATTTATTCTACCTTCGCAAGAGGGTGGCTTAACAGTTTTAATTATGAAGGGTTTATGGACATTTTGGAAAAACAGTGGTGGCGTCTGGATAACGCTTTGCATAAAGATGCCATGTATTATAGTGGCATCGTTAACGCCATCGATCATTTAAAAAATGGGGTCACAACCCTCATAGATCATCATGCCTCTTCCGATGTGTATGGATCACTTTATACATTAAAAAAAGCCGTCACCGATACGGTCGGTTTGCGTGGATTATATGCATTTGAAACGTCTGATCGTTTCGATGTGAAGGCGTGTATACAAGAAAATGTGGAGTTTGCGGCGAAAAAATCCAATTTCCATAAAGGACTTTTCGGATTGCATGCGTCATTGTCACTAAGTGAAGAAACGTTAAAACAAGTTAAAGCCAATTTAGGAAGAAGCCCTATCCATATTCATGTTGCTGAGGATAAGTTAGATCAGGAAGACTGTTTAAAACGATATGGTGAGCGTGTCATTGAACGGCTTGATCGTCATGGTTTATTGAATCCTGATAGCATTATCACCCATGCGCTTTTCATCGATGAAAATGAAGCGGATATCCTTAAAAAGCGACAATGTGTTGTTGCGCTCAATCCGAGTTCAAACATGAACAATGCTATTGATGTACCAAATTATAAATTACTGAAAGCTAAAGAGATTCCTGTCATTGTCGGTAATGACGGTATCTCTTCATCAATTACCACTGAATATCTCAATTTGTTTTATACGCAACATCTAAGAGAAAACCATCCCGGTGCTTTCACATTAAATGATTTAGCCACCATCATCGATGATACCTACGCTTATGTTAGCCGCCAACTGGATATCAAACTTGGTCGTTTTCAAACCGATTATGTTGCCGATATCATGATGGTGCCTTACGTCCCTCCAACGCCCATAAACAAAGACAATATACTTGGTCATCTCTTTTTTGGGATGTATAACAGTTTCAAACCCCATACAGTATTCATTCAAGGTGAACGCGTACTTAATGCTTACAATGTCTCACCTTCTTTGATGAATACGTATCGTCAAGCCTCATCCCATGCGTTAAAGGTATGGGAAAAAATCAAAGAAGAATTGGGGGAAAAGTCATGAAACTAACCACTACATTTGACGGTCTTTATCTAAGCAACCCACTGATGCCAGCGAGTGGTCCACTTGTTGGTGATTTGGAAAAACTCTTATTTATGCGTGAGGAGGCGAATTGTGGGGCGGTGGTTACGAAAACAATATCCACAAAGTTACCGAAAATTCCCAAACCATGTATCAAAGCGGGGAAAAACCTCATCATGAATTCTGAGTTATGGAGTGAACACGACTATAAAATCTGGCTTAATGATTTTTTACCAGGTTATCAAAAAAACAATGACCGACCGTTAATTATCTCTGTAGGATATTCACAAGAGGACATGGAAGTTTTAATCCCATTATTGGATGTTTATGCCGATGCATTTGAGATTTCGACGCATTATGTCGGCACCGACCTTGAGCGTATTAAAGCGACTGTTTCGACCATTAGAAGCCATACAAAAAAGCCCTTTTACATGAAAATATCGCCCCATCTCCCTGACCCTGAAGGATTCGCAAAAGTGATTGCGGAGGCTGGAGCTAATGGGGTTGTGGCGATTAATTCATTGGGGCCTACCTTGAATATCAATATCAATAATCGCAAAATCGAATATGGCGCCGATGATGGCTATGTGTGGACCACCGGTCCAGTGATTAAACCACTGGCTTTGGCGACGGTCTATAAAATCAAACAAGCCGCCCCAAACTTAACAGTAATTGGCGTAGGAGGTATCACGTCCGCTGAAGATGTTTTGGAGTTTTTATTGGCTGGTGCGTCCGCAGTTCAAATGCTTTCAGGTGCTTTGTTAAAGGGGAAACAGTTATATAAAAAAATCATTGATGATCTGCCGAAAACGCTTGATAAATATGGCTTTTCATCGATTGAGGAAGTAATTGAAACGTCGCTTAAAAATACGGTTTCCTATGATGAGAGACTCCCTGAACTTATCGAAGATAAATGTATAGAATGTATGTTGTGTGTGAAAACTTGTCCTTACTTTGCGATTGCTTTTAAGGATAGAATTACCTTTAATCCTGATCAATGTTTTTCTTGTGGGCTTTGTGTTTCCATTTGTCCAACCAATGCCATTACGATGGAAGGGGTGGGCGAATGAAAGAAAAGCAGAATATTTCGGTAGGCATTGACAATGTTGAAGCGGCGGATAAAATAGCGGGCTTGGCCAAATACACATCTGATATTGTTATTGAAGGGATGCTGTATGCGAAAACAGTGCGCTCAACCATACCAAGAGGGACTATTCGAGAAATCAAGATTCCAACCCTGCCAAAAGGCTATTATACTGTCGATGCGACTGATATTCCCGGTGACAATATTGTCGGCATGTTGCGTGATGACTGGCCGGTATTTGCTGCGCACCATGTCAATCATATCGGTGAGCCGATCATGTTGATTGTCAGAGAAGACAAAGCAATCATTACTGAGATTGTCAATAAAATTACCATTACTTATGATGAAGCAGAACCAACGTTTGATTTTACCGATTCTTGTGAACAACTTTCTTTTCAAAAGGGCAATACCAAGAAAGCTTTTAAGGAAGCTAAAAAAATAATTGATTATACCTATGAAACCGGCTACCAGGAACAAACTTACATCGAACCTCAAGGCTTTATTGGTTATCCCGAAAATGATGGCGTTACATTGATTGGCTCGATTCAATGTCCCTATTATGTAAAACACGCAGTGATGCAGACGCTTGGTGCAAGCGAAGATTTAGTCCGTGTCATTCAAGCAACTGTCGGAGGTGCCTTTGGCGGGAAAGAAGAATTTCCTTCGCTGATGGCGTGTCAGTTGGCCGTAGCGATTCATAAAATTGCTCGACCGATTAAAATGATTTATGAACGCGAAGAAGACATGGAAGTGACCACCAAAAGACACCCTGCGAAAATCACAATGTCAGCCGCGATTGATGCAGACAATCGTGTGATGGCCATAAAAAGTCACGTTGGCCTCGACGGTGGAGCTTACATTGGATTATCCAAAGTCGTCTTATCACGTGGCATGCTTGCCTCCACCAACGCTTATACCATTGAAAACGTTACTGCACGTGGTGATGTCTACCGGACCAATACGGTTCCCAATGGTGCTTTTCGTGGTTTTGGTGCCCCACAGATGATTTTTGCGATTGAAATGTTTATGCATCATATCGCCAAAGACTTAAATATTGATCCTTTAACATTTCGCAAGGCACACATGGTCAAACAAGGAGATCTAACCGCTACGAGCGGTGTCTTTAGAGACCCAGTTATTATGAACAGTATGCTTGAGGAAGTCCTCAAACAGTCAAATTATATTGAAAAAGTCAAACAATACCAACACCCTGAATCTAATAAAGGGATTGGCATGAGTTGGTTTTTACATGGGTTTGGGTTTACCGGTAGTGGTGAAAAAGACAAAATCAAAGCCCGCGTTCGTTTGAAAAAAGACGAACAGGACAATGTGCATATTTTAATCGCGGCTGTCGATATGGGACAAGGCCCTAAAACAACAATGCGCAAACTCGTCGCTAATCTGCTGGACTATCCAATAGAAAAAGTTATATTCAATAATCCCGATACCCGTTATGTTCCTGACTCAGGGCCGACGGTCGCTTCACGGACCATGATGATTGTCGGAGGATTACTAGCCCGTGCGACTAAGAAACTCCAAGACCAATGGGTCGCGCATCAAGAAGTGGTAACGGAAGAATCCTACGAACAACCTTCCTATGTTCAGTGGGATAATGAGGCGATGCATGGTGATGCATATCCAGCCTATTCATGGGGCATTAATGTGTGTGAAGTTGAAGTAGACCGACAAACCTATGAGGTCAGAGTGCGCAATATGTGGAATATCTATGATGTAGGAAAAGCCATTGATGAGCGTATTGTCCTCGGGCAAGCTGATGGTGGCCAAGCACAAGGCATTGGCTATGGGTATTTGGAAGTGATGAATCACCGTGAAGGTAAGATTATGCAAAAAAATATGACCGATTATATTATTCCTACCGCCGCCGACACGCCACCAATGGAAAACACTTTAATGGACAATCCCTATCCGCTCGGACCTTATGGGGCGAAGGGCGTCGGTGAGTTAACGCTAGTGGGTGGTGCACCAGCCGTCGCCTTGGCAATTGAACAGGCCATCGGCAAAAAGGTCCATACTATTCCTGTGACCCCCGAGCGTATAATGGAGTTGATTGATAATGAGTGAAAAAATATCGTTTGAATTAAATGGACAGTCAATCACAATCACGCTTTCACCCGATCATCGTTTTTTAGATGTGTTACGTAAACATTTAAATATTGTTGGGCCTAAAGAAGGGTGCGGTGAAGGTGAATGTGGTGCGTGTAGTGTCTTGATGGATGGTTATATTGTCCAAAGTTGTATCTTACCCCTTGGCAGTGTTCATGGTAAAAAAATCATGACCATTGAAGGCTACCGCGAAACGAAACGTTTTAAAGCATTACAAGACGCATTTTTAACTGAAGGCGCCTCTCAATGTGGGATTTGTACACCGGGCATGATTATGGCTACGGAGTATTTACTATCCCACAACCCTCATCCCACCGATGAGGAAATTCGTCATGGCTTGGCGGGTAATCTCTGTCGGTGTACCGGGTATAACATGATCATCAAAGCCATAAAAAGAGCCGCGAAAGAGGGTGAAGGCTTATGGTAGAGAATAAGATTCCCACATCCTATAATGAAGCCCTTAAGATTTTAGCTACTGGTAGTTATCAAGTGCTCAATGGTGGGACTGATCTGATGGTTCGCTACCGAGGCTGGTCAGAAACACGGGTAAAATTTAAAAAGAACATGCTTCATATTCATAATTTAGATGAACTGAATTATATAACCAGCAAGGATGAATATATTCACATTGGGGCCACAACGACCCATGAAACAATATTGCATCATCCATTGATTCCTGAAATTATGAAAAAATGTCTGCGTGTGTTCGCCTCACCGGCTATCCGCAACATGGGGACGTTAGTAGGCAATATCGGCAACGCTTCTCCGGCTGGTGATGCAGTATTAATTGCCTATTTACTTGAAGCCAGGCTTGTAGTAGAAAGCCTGCGTCATCAAAGAGAAGTCCCAATTGAGGATTTTATTAAAGGACCGGGATCGATTGCGCTTGCGCCTGATGAAATCATTAAAGAAATCTATTTTAAAAAGCTTAATTTTAATGCCACGTATTTTACAAAAGTTGGCGGGCGACAATCCGATGCCATCTCGAAGGTTATGTTTGCGGCCGGATACCGTTTGGACGCAGACAAAATTGTCGATATAAGAATAGCGATCGGGGCTGTTAGTCCCACTATCATTAAAGATAAAACCATTGAAAAATCCATAAAAGGATACACCTTGAAAAACTTATCTAACCAAAAATCGATGATTTTATCTCAATATGCGGCCCATATCAACCCAATTGATGATCAACGCTCCAACAAACACTACCGTAAAAAAGTAGCGCTTAATCTTTTAGAAGCCTTTTTAAATGACATCATTACAAGGAGTTAATGGGATGGATAAAAAAACACTAATGAAAAAAGCCAAGGGCGAAATGCCTGCACAAACTGTCTTTAAAAACGGTCGAGTGATTAATGTCTATACCCATGTCATCGAAACCGTGGATATTGCGGTAGAAGACGGGATCATTATAGGGATTGGGACGTATAAGGGTGAAGAAGAGATTGATCTTCAAAACCGTTATGTCTCGCCGGGATTTCTTGATGGTCATGTTCATATTGAATCATCGATGGTAACGCCTCCACAATTCGCTAGTATTATCTTACCAAAAGGCACCACTACGATTATCGCAGATCCGCATGAAATTGCGAATGTGAGTGGCGTTGCCGGGATAGAATTTATGATTAATGCCGCAAAAAATAGTTTGATGGATGCTTATTTTATGCTTCCATCGAGTGTCCCCGCCACAACGTTTGAAACCGCTGGTGCAAAGATAGGTCCCGAAGATATTCTTGCTTTGAAAGATAAAGACAACGTTTTAGGCTTAGGTGAAGTTATGAATTATCCCGGCGTTTTATCCGGTGAAAAAGACATTCATGAAAAAATCCAGATTATGCAAGGAAGACCAATTGACGGTCATGCTCCTAGTGTGATTGGCAATGAACTGAATGCCTATATCCTTGCGGGTGTACAAAGTGATCACGAATGCTCAAGTGTAGAGGAAATGGAAGACCGTTTGCGCAAAGGCATGTATGTGCATTTACGTGAAGGCTCAGTCACCCGTAATGTCGCAACACTGCTAAAAGGTATAACGCCTCATAATATGCGTCGAACATTATTTTGTACGGATGATAAACATCCTGAGGATATCAAGCGAGAAGGTCATATTAATTACAACGTGAACTTAGCCATTAAGACTGGTATTGATGCGATTGATGCCATTACAATGGCGACTCTCAATGCGGCGGAATGTTATGGTTTAAAACACCTTGGTGCGATTGCCCCAGGAAAACAAGCAGACTTTTTCACCTTTAATTCACTTGAATCAATCACTCCGATTGATGTTTATAAAAAAGGGACGTTAGTTGCAAGGGAAGGGAAACTATTGATCACGCCACAAGCATCAATGGCGCATAACGATGTTCAAGACAGC
This sequence comes from Mollicutes bacterium, assembly GCA_003557505.1. GTDB lineage: Bacteria > Bacillota_I > Bacilli_A > Izemoplasmatales > Izemoplasmataceae > B1SED10-225. Next base: position 31,438 of record PWOH01000069.1, read on the forward strand.
GTTCATATTGATGCTAAAGCTATAGATTTTACATTGAAACTCTCACAAGATGATGTCCGAGTAATCGGACTGATTAAAAACAACATTACAACGAATCATTTAATTCGTAAGGTCAGTGTTGCTCAGGGTGTTTATCACAATAATCCTGAGGATGATATTTTAAAACTCGCCGTTATCGAACGTCATAAACAGACTAACAATGTCGGTCTTGGCCTTGTTGAGGGATTTGGTATCAAAAATGGCGCCTTGGCAATGACGATTGCCCATGATTCCCATAATCTTGTGATCGTTGGTGATTCTGATGATGCCATGCGCAAAGCTATGGAGAAAATTATCGCAATTAAAGGTGGCATTGTACTAGTCAAAGATAATAAAGTAGTGCATGCCTTACCGCTTGAAATTAGTGGAATTATGACTGCTTCATCGCCCGATGATGTTGCTAAAATGCTAGAAAAAATGAAACAAACCACAAGAGAAATGGGTCTGAATAAAGCCATTGATGATCCGTTTATTCAGTTGGCTTTCTTATCGCTCCCCGTCATTCCAAAATTAAAACTAACCGATCAAGGACTATTTGATGTTGAAACCTTTCAACATGTATCGATTGAATGTGATTCATCATGAAATATGTCAGTCATTATGAATGTGTATTATGTGAAACACGCTATCCCAAAACCTATACAGGCAATACCTGTGAACAATGTAGCGATCAAGGAATCCTTGATGTAATCTATGATTATGAGGCCATGAAAGAAACAGTAACTTTGCAATATTTTAAGAATAATCCTAAACGATCGCTATGGCGCTATGCCCCGCTAATGAGTGTAGAGCTTAATGATTTTTCACAAACACTAATGGTGGGATGGACACCACTATATCGGTCTTATAAACTTGCAAAATCACTAAATATAAACACGCTATATATTAAGGATGACGGTCTGAATCCCACCGGATCCCTAAAGGATAGGGCCTCAGTGGTTGCGTGTATGAAAGCCATTGAACAAAACAATCGCATTATTGCCTGTGCCTCAACTGGTAACGCCGCCTCTTCACTGGCTGGGAATGCGGCACGTCTTGGGTTAAAAACTGTGATTTTTGTTCCTAAGCGTGTGCCTAAAGGAAAATTGGCACAACTGTATAGTTATGGTGCAGAAGTCATTAAAATCGATGGTGATTATCGCGAGGCTTACGCACTATCCAAATCAGCGATTAATACTTTTGGATGGATGAACCGTAATGCCGCAATCAATCCACATTTAGTAGAAGGTAAAAAAACTGTTGCGTTAGAAATTGCTGAACAATTAGACTTTAACCCACCAGATTGGGTGGTGTGCAGTGTTGGAGATGGGTGTACGATTGCGGGGGTTTATAAAGGGTTTTACGATTTGATACAACTTGGTCTTATTGAAAAAATACCGCGTTTACTTGGCGTTCAAAGCGAAGGGTGTAACCCGATTTACAAGGCATTTAAATATGCTAGACCATTGGAGCTAGCATTAGAAAATACGATTGCGGATAGTATTGCCGTGGGTATTCCGCGCAATCCTTTAAAAGCGCTAAAAGCGATAGAAGCGTCCGGAGGCGCCATGATGAGTGTGAGTGATAACGCCATTTTGAAGGCAGGCAAGATTCTATCATCCCAGGAAGGCATATTTAGTGAACCTGCCTCGGCGGCTGCTTTAGCCGGACTCATCAAAGCACTGGAACAAAACATCATTACTTCCGATGAAAGGGTTACGATTATCAATACTGGCAATGGGTTAAAAGATACAGATGCTTACACAGCACAGATGGAGGAGATTCCTTTAATGAAAAATGATCTTGAAACATTTAAAGAGTATTTACAGCGGAAGGGGAGAAAATTATGAAACAGATACCTTTTGGTCCTAATTATGATGAAATGCTTCATCCAGAAAAAATTCCAAAGTCCCTCCGACAAAAAGTATTAAATGCTAAATCTGATGAATTTAATCCATTAAATTTATTCAATATTACCTGGCGAAAACCGGATGGCGATATTAACCGTGTCGTCTTACCGAAGGCACTTACAGGTATTGAAGCAAACATTATTGTGCTTGTGGGCAAAGATTTTCCCAGTGGATCTCATAAAGTCGGCCCAGCTTATTCAACACTTATTGAGGGTGCTGTGGATGGCACCATCATACCAGGAAAACATCATATCTTAGGCCCTTCAACGGGTAATTTCGGCATAGGCGTCGCTTATATTTGTCATTTAATGAAATATGATGCAACAGTCATTATGCCCGATACAATGAGTAAAGAACGTTACGCCAGAATAAAGCATTATGGTGCAAATCTTGAATTGACACCTGGAACGGAATCCGATGTTATCTTAACATTGGAGAAGACGCATGAGTTAAATAAAAAAGCGGGAAATGTAGCGCTCGCTCAGTTTGAATTGATGCCAAATTATCGTTTCCATCGTCATGTGACTGGCTACAGTGCCATTGAAGCGGTTCAAGGCATTGGAAATTCACGGATTGCTTTGTTTGCATCAGCGCCTGGTAGTGCAGGCACACTGGCAGCGGGAGACCAAATTAAGCAAGCGTTTCCCGAAGCAAAAATCGCCGCACTAGAACCGTATGAATGTTCCACATTAGCGGACGGTGGCAGAGGTCAACATCGCATTGAAGGCATAGGCGATAAGATGTGTACGTTAATTCATAACGTATTGAATACCGATTTTATCGCGTTGATTTCAGATGAAGATGCGGTGAAAGGATTAAAAATTCTTCGTGATGGTAAGTCAGTCTTAGAAAACTACGGGATTAAACCTTCAACAGTTGATGCATTGCGTGATGTTTTTGGTGTGAGTGGTGTTTGTAATGTTTTAGGCGCGATTAAGATGGCGAAATACTTACGGCTTGGTCCTGAGGAGAACATTGTGACAGTCGCTACCGATGGTTTTGATCGTTATGACAGTGTGATTGAGAGCCTGGATAAGCGTACGCTGGAAATCAATGATAGTGTGCTCAATCGTTGGTATCAAGACATCTATTTAAAAGCGGATACGTTTAATATTCTCGATACAAGAAGTGATAAAGCCAAACAACGACTATTTAAACAAAAGGAAGATGATTGGTTGAAATTCGGGTATGAAAAATCATACCTTGATGCAATGAAATCGATGAAATTTTGGGATGATGAATATGCCAAACTTCACCATTATAATGAAATGATTCAAAATATGCGGAAAGAGGATGATTAAGCATGGACTTTAATAAAGTACTTATTCAAGCGAAAAAGTATCAAACGGAGATTAATGCGTTTTTGCGAGACATGGTCAGAATTCCTTCGGAATCATGCGAAGAAGGCAAAGTTATCGAGCGAATCAAACAAGAAATGGAAAAGGTTGGCTTTGATAAGATTGAAATCGATAAGATGGGCAATATCTATGGCTATATCGGAAAGGGTTCAACGTTGATTGCGATGGATGCTCATGTTGATACGGTAGGCATTGGTGAAAAGAAGAACTGGACATTTGATCCTTATGAAGGATTTGAAGATGACCGCTATATTGGTGGACGTGGCACGTCTGACCAAGAAGGTGGTATGGCATCAATGGTTTATGCCGGTAAAATCATCAAAGATTTAAAACTTGAGGAAGATTATACGTTATTAGTGACTGGAACGGTACAAGAAGAAGATTGTGATGGACTTTGTTGGCAGTATATTATCGAAGAAAACAATATCCGGCCTGAATTTGTGGTTATTACTGAACCGACCTCTCTCAATATTTATCGTGGACAGCGTGGTCGTATGGAGATCCAAGTTTCGACTTCAGGCATTTCTTGTCACGGGAGTGCGCCGCATCGCGGTGATAATGCGATTTTTAAAATGGGACCGATTCTTAATGAACTTCAAACCTTGCATCAGCAATTAAAAGATGATCCGTTTTTAGGCAAAGGGACACTGACAGTGAGTGAAATATATTCTCAATCTCCATCACGGTGTGCGGTTGCGGATGGCTGCAGTATTTCTATTGATCGCCGTTTAACACATGGAGAAACACATGAAGGAGCCCTTGAGGAAATCCGTAATTTGCCTTCGGTTAAAGCCGCAAAAGCGACGGTGGAAATGTATCGTTATGAAAAACCTGCCTACACAGGATTAGTCTATCCGACCGATTTATATTTTCCAAGTTGGCTCATCCCTGAAAACCATGATGCAACGCAGACATTGAAGGAAGGTTATGAGGGATTATTTAAAGATAGTCCCCTCATCGATAAATGGACCTTTTCAACCAACGGTGTATCTATCATGGGCCGTTACGACATTCCTTGTATTGGTTTTGGCCCCGGTCATGAAGAAGAAGCGCATGCACCCAATGAAAAAACCGAAAAAGAACATCTTTGGAAAGCCGCCGCTATGTATGCGGTCATTCCTACCCTATACGTTAGAAACAAAAAGGAGAAAAACAAATGAAACCACTTTTTAAAGGCAAACATTTTATTACACTCGAAGAATGGGAAAAATCAGAAATTGATAAACTTTTAGAAGTTTCTTTAGAATTGAAAGAAAAGTTCAAAACGAATGTATTAACCGACTTTCTCAAAAATAAAACGTCTTTCCTCATGTTTTTTGAACAATCAACCCGGACCAGAAATTCCATGGAAGCCGGGATCGCACAACTCGGCGGTCACGCAAACTTTTTGGATACTTCAACCATGCAAATATCCCATGGAGAGACCGGAAAGGATACCGCCATTATATTATCGAGTTATGGACACGGCATTGCATGTCGGAACTGTTTTTGGACCCTCGGCAACAAATTTATCCGTGAAATGGCTCAGCATGCCACAGTGCCTGTGATGAACCTTCAATGTGATTTATATCATCCTTTCCAAGGCTTGGCTGATCTGATGACAATCCAAGAAGTCAAACCAAAGTTAAACAACTTAAAAGTGTCGATTATCTGGGCTTACGCAACATCTCACAAAAAACCTATCAGTGTCCCCTTAACCCAAAGTTTATTATTCCCGCGGTATGGCATGGATGTAGTTTTAGCGCATCCTAAGGGTTATGAACTGCCTGAATGGGTCATCGCCAAAGCGAAACAAAATGCCCAGGAAAATGGTGGACGTTTCACAGTTACCAATGATATGGAATCAGCGTATAAAGATGCGGATATTGTGATTCCGAAAAACTGGGGGTCTTGGGCGTCCAATACGTCCGATGACGTCATCGATGAAGTCTTAGAAGCCAATAAGCATTGGAAATGTAGTGAAAAAATGATGAAACTTGCTAAAAAAGATGTTAAGTATATGCATGCGTTGCCAGCTGACCGTGGCAATGAAGTTGAAGATAGTGTCATTGATGGGCCGCAATCGATTGTCTATCAAGAAGCGGAAAACCGATTACATACTGCCAAAGCTGTCATGGCAATGACAATGGGTGATAAATAATAAAAACGATGACTACACAATTTGTAGTCATCGTTTTTCAATAAAGCGTCTTATTTTTTGATTGGTACTCTTCAAATAATTTCAGGCACTCATCCCGATGCTTTTCTTTAATACTCAATACACTGTGATCGCTGCGACCTTTTTCGATAAAAGAATAGATGAAATCATCACGAAATCCAATCGCATCGGCATCTTCAGGCCGACAGCCATAAACAAGGGTTTTAATGTTTGCCCATATGATGGCGCCTAAACACATTGGGCATGGGTAAGCTGTGGTATATAGCACACACCCACTTAAATCATGGGAGTTTTTCTTTTGTCCTGCCATTCTAATGGCGTTAACTTCTGCATGGGCTGTTGGGTCATGATCGCCTAACACAGAATTTGATGAAACGCTTAAAATGGTGCCATCCGCATCAATAATAGCAGCACCAAAAGGCCCGCCCAAATCTTCATTCATTGTCTTTTTTGCTTGCTTGATTGCTTGTTGCATAATCGATTGGTCATTATGAAGCGTTTTAATCATGATCACCTCAATTCGGTTACACTTTATTATATCGTTATTTGCAAAAAAGCGCAATGAGTAGCCGTAATCTTAAATTAGCCATTCAATTTTGGGTAATGTATTGGTATAATACAAATTGAGGCGATAGTATGAAATCAATCTTAACAAATGTTCATGAAACCATAAAACCTGTTTTACATGATCAAGCAATTGTTATCGATGCGACGATGGGCCGTGGGAATGATACTTTGTTTTTGGCTCAAAACGCCCAACGTGTTTTTGCCTTTGATATTCAAAAAGAGGCGCTTGAAAGTACTAAGTCATTGTTGGATTCTCAAGGGTTAACTAATGTTCATCTCATTAATGATGGTCATGAAAACATGGCGATTCATATCGCTGAGTCCATTGATGTAATTATTTTTAATTTTGGGTATTTGCCTAATGGGAACCACCAAATAACGACACAAGTTGATACATCGCTTGAAGCAATTAAACAAGGTCTTGAGTTACTCAAAGTTGGTGGTATAATGGCGTTGACAATGTACCGTGGTCATGGTGAAGGCTTTAAAGAAAGTAAAGCCATTGAAAACTATTGTCAAGCTTTAAACGCTGGTGTGTATCATGTTTTGAAATATCAGTTTATCAATAAGACAAAAAGTCCGTACACATTGTTTATTAAAAAATTGAGGAGTGAAGATAATGCGTGAACGTATCGTTGCCGCAACACCGTTAATTAGTATGTTTATGTTTTTGTTTAGTGGGTTTGTATTAGATTCTTGGGTAATGGGAATGACCTTTTTCTTATTAATTCCATTGTCGTGGATATTATTGAGTCGTAATTTCAAACGTCGAATCAATCAAATGATGCCGTTAATTGCCTTGTTGGTATTTTTATGGCTACACTTCGGGTTTGATATGGCGCACCCTGGCTGGGTGGTGTTTTTCGCCATTCCTATCTCTGATATGGTCCTGAATGGCAAACTCGATGCCAAAAAACTGGTTACGCTTTCGATAACAATTGGGTATATTGTCCTCGGATTAACACTAGATGATTTTTGGCATCCGGGGTGGTTAATGTTTTTATTGATACCAATCATTAACACATTGTTTTTCCCGGGTCAATCCATTAAGATTTATACGCAAGGATCAAAAACCTTCCGCAGCAGTTTCTTTGAATTTGTTGATAAAGATGACACAATTATCGACGATGATGAGCGTTTCTAAGCATGATTTCACACCACCTAAGCAAGCAATGTTACACTATACTTAGGTGGTGATTTTTATGGAAAAAGCAATCTTCGCAGGTGGGTGTTTTTGGTGTATGGTAGAACCTTTTGACTCGCTGCCTGGCATCGAGAAAGTCGTATCGGGTTATACCGGTGGAACGACAAAACATCCAACCTATCAAGATGTAAAATATGGGGGTCATGGTCATGTAGAAGCCGTAGAAATAACCTTTGACTCCACTGTAATGCCTTATGAAAAACTCTTAGATATGTTTTGGCGCCAAATTGACCCTACGGATGATGGGGGGCAGTTTGCGGATCGTGGCAAAAGTTATCAAACAGCGATTTTTTATACAACCAGCGAACAAAAGAAAAAAGCGCAGCAATCCAAGAAAGCCTTAGAAAAATCCAATATATTTTCTAAGAGGATTGTAACCCCCATTGTAAAAGCTAAGCCCTTTTATCCTGCCGAAACAGAACATCAAGATTTTTATAAAAAAAATCCTTATCATTACAAACAGTATAAAAAAGGGTCAGGCCGCAGTGAATTTTTAAATAATACCTGGGTAAAACCCTCTAAAAATCAACTGCGTAATAAGTTAACTCCAATGCAGTTTTATGTGACCCAGGAAAACGGCACAGAACCCGCGTTTGATAATGAATATTATAATAATGATCAAGAAGGTATCTACGTCGATCTTATCAGTGGGGAAGTCTTATTTACGACCAATGAACAATACGATGCTGGATGTGGCTGGCCTTCATTTACAAAGCCAGTTAAACGAATGGATGAAAAAAGTGACTTATCCCATGGTATGCGTCGTGTGGAGATTAGAAGTCCATCTTCAGATGCTCATTTAGGCCATGTTTTTGATGATGGCCCTAAAGAATCTGGGGGCTTAAGATATTGCATTAACTCCGCATCGCTGCGTTTTATTCCTAAGGATGATTTAGAAGACGAAGGCTATGGAGAGTATCGTCGTTTATTTGATTAAAAACACCGCATTGCGGTGTTTTATTTAAATTCAAAGCATTCTATGATAATATAATGTAAACAGGTGATAAAATGATCAAAGAAATTATAGATTCAGTTGAGAAACGCAAGATTACCAAAGATATTTTAAATTTGTTGCCTGAATATTTTGGCATTGAAAGTGCAACACAACATTATATTGAAAGTGTTGCTGATTTGCCTTTTTTTGTCTATTATATTGATTATAAAGCAGTTGGCTTTGTTGCGTTAAAACCCCATCATACAATCCATATGGAGCTATATGTCATGGGGGTCATAAAAGAATATCATCGCCAAGGCATTGGCAAAGCACTGGTTGATGCAGCGAAAACTTATTGCCAAAAGCATCATATAAAGTATTTTAGTGTGAAGACCTTGGATGATGCTCACAAAGATCCCCATTATCAAAAGACACGATTGTTTTACCGGAAAATGGGATTTGAACCTTTGGAGACCTTTCCGACCTTATGGGACCAATCAAATCCTTGTCTTTATAGCATCATGGTAATATAATCTTTTTAAGGAGTTTTAAAATGAAGATTGTAATTGCACCTTCAAAAACAATGGTAACGACTAAAATAAAACCAGATAGAGAGGCATTGTTCGATTATCGCAAGGAGATTATCAAAGGGTTAAAAGCACTTTCGGTGGATGATTTGATAACACTCTTTGATGTTAATCAAAAAATTGCGTTACAAAACTATGAACGTTTCCAAAACTTCGAAGAGAATAATATTGCTATATTTGCTTATACTGGACAACAATTCAAACATCTTGACGCAACTAGTTTAGAGGATAAAAGTTTAACGTATCTAGATGATCACTTATTTATTATGAGTGGATTGTATGGTCTTGTCAGACCATTTGACGGCGTTGGCTTATACCGTTTGCCTATGGGGGTTAAATGGGATGGAACGCTTCACAAAAACAACTGGAAACCAATCATTTCTAATTATCTGGAAGGTGAGGTTGTGATTAATCTTGCCAGTAAAGAATATTCTGATGCCATCGATACCAAAAAAGTCAAGATGATTACAATTGACTTTATGGTTGAGAAAAACGGTAAAATGAAAAAAGCCCCAGCAATGGAGGCCAAACGTTTACGGGGATTAATGGTCCGTAAAATGGCAGAAGAAAAAATTCAAAGCATTGATGCGTTAAAAACATTATCAATTGATGGTTATGGTATTATTGAAAACTTATCGGATTCAAATACTTTAAAATATAAACGAAATTAGGAGACCCTATGATTATCTTCCAAACCGCCCTGTTAATCGGTGTGGCCTTCATTTCATTGATTCCCATCATAGAGATGTGGGTGCATCACGAAAGTAATCAGTTTATTAACATACGTATCTTTATGATACTTATTTTCGTATGGTCGGTTGCGATGATTTTTAAATACATGACAGGTTCTATGCTTGCTGCTTATTTTGTACACTTCGCCTCCTATACATTAGTATTAAGTATTGCTTATTTCTTGCTACGGACAATTTATGAGTTTTTCTCACAGCCTTTTCCCAAGGTGATAAAATACATCATGCGCGTTGCGCTTCCTTTGCATTTACTATGGATGCTAAGTAACGAATGGACGGGGCATATTCTCAATGTGACCTTAAGTGAAGTAGAGACACTCCGTGATATCATCTATGCCGATATTGGATCATTAATGTTGTTACATTATATTATGGCTTATTCATTCTTATTTTGGGCGATTGCAAAACTTTTTATTGGTTACCGCGATATGCCGTTTAAAAAACATTACAAAAAACCGGTGCTATTATTTGCGGCCTCACTAGTGATTGTCTTTCCAGTCAATATGTGGCATTTAATCACTGGGAGTATGTATGTCGATCCCACTTATCTAAGTGTTGTGTTACTTTCTTATATGGTTTACATGGTTGTTTATAAACGAAACATTGTCTTCGTTTTAAGTGCAGAGGGGAGAAAAAACTTACTGTCAAATATGCGTGAACATTATGTGCTTGCGAAAGAAGACGGTCGTATTGTTGAGATTTCACCATCTATGCTTAAACGGTTCAATCTTAAAGCACCGACTCATGTTGAGGCCTTGCTAGAGATTATGAAAGATCATGCAGTGCTATACACAAATATTGATGAGGTTGAAGATAAATCTATCGATAAACCGTATTTATTTACCGTAAAGAAACAGTTCTCCCTTGATCGATACAATGCAAGAGGAGAGGTATATCTGTTTTATGATGAGTCAAAGTTTGTTAAATTAGTAGAAAGACTTGAATCCTTACAAAATATGGATATTATGACAGAATTATTAAATCGTAACTTTTTAGAACATAATGTTGAAGAGTTTGAAGCCAACTATGATAATTTTGGGATTGTGTTAAGCGATCTAAATGGTTTGAAACTATTTAATGACAATTTCGGGCATAAAAAGGGCGATGAACTATTACTTAAGTATACAGAAATTCTTAAACAACTAAGCATTCACTATCCTGAAAGTTATATTATCAGAAGTGGTGGCGACGAATTTATGATTGTGCTTAAAGATTCAACGCCGCAAATACTTGAAGAAATCAAACAGTCATTATTGAAACAAACCAGCTGTGAAGATCCACTCGATTGTGTGAGTATTTCAGTAGGGATTGCCCAACGTCGCAATAATGAAGCATTCGAAGTGGTTTATAAACGTGCTGATCAAGCGCTTTACAAAATGAAAGATGAGGTCAGTCACCCTTATCAAGAAGCGTTACTGAAGGCAATAAACAAACAAAAAGAGTGATTTAATTTAATCACTCTTTTATTATGCTTATTCTTCGAAACAACTGCCGCCGATGAACTCTCTTAGTAAGGAATTATTAGGTACATATTTGTCATCGACATCTTTGAAATATTTCAAGAATTTTATCAGACGGTTTGCGGTGATAAAATGTTCACTGTCGCGAGGGATTTCCATAAGCGTATCAAGGGCATATTTTTTCATTACCCCAAGTTCATAGGCAAGCGAGCTATTATAAATATAATCAGCGCCTTCTTGATGTGGATAAATCCAATGGAATTCGCCGCGACGAACAGAAGGCCACATGCCAATAGTTTTTGAAGCTGGTGCATTACGGAACTTGCGATCACGTACGATTCTTCTGAGTAAACGTAAGTTGGTAATGCTGATTGGGTTTTGATGGTCAATATTGATTTGGAGTTGTGGTGAGATAAAAATTTTGTATTTTTGATGTTGTGGGATGAGTTCGGTCAATTGTTCGTTTAAGGCATGAATCCCTTCAATAATGATGGGGTTATCTTCAGAAATACGGAATTTTTTGTATCCGCTACGTTTTTTCTCCATAAAATCAAAAATTGGAATATCAACTTCTTTACCTTGGATTAAATCGAGCATGTTTTGGTTGAAAAGATCAATATCAAGGGTATTGATATGTTCAAGATCAATATTACCATTTTCATCAGGTTCAATCGCATCACGATCAAGATAATAGTTATCAAGGGAAATCATTACAGGCTTTAACCCTTGTGTCATCAGTTCGATACGCAAGCGATTTGAGAAGGTTGTTTTCCCACTTGAAGAAGGGCCAGCAATGGCAATTAAGCGAATATCATCACGGTTTTTCGCCACAGTACGGCCAATTTCTGCAAGCATTTGATTATGACGGCTTTCATTGATTTGCACAAACTCGTTAGCATCTTTTTCCGCTTTACGGTTGATTTTAGCGATCGTACCGGCATCAATACGTTCAGCCCAACGATTCGCTTCCCGAAGCGTGCGACCATAAATTGGTGCATCCTCAAAGTTAGGGATTTCTCCGCCAGTTTCTGCACGCGGATATTGAATGAGGAATCCTGGTGGATAGGCTCTTAGTTTAAAGTCTGATAGATATCCAGTTGAGGGGACCATTAAGGCATACATATAGTTGATGTAGTTTCCGCACTGATAAAAGTGGACGGTATCCTCAGGGCGATAGCGGATAACATCGATTTTGTCATGGTATCCGTGTTTTTCATAAAATGTAATGGCTTCATCTTTATCCATTTCTAAACGTGTAATTGGTAAATCTTGAGCAATTAGACGCTTCATTTCCGTTTCAATCTCAGTTAGAATTTGGCGCAAGTCATCATTTTTGTCTAAATTGGTGATATGACAAAAAACACTGCGTGAAATGGAGTGGTTGAATTTGAAGTCATACTTAGGGTATAGTTTGTGAAACGCCATTGAAATTAAATAACGCAATGATGCTTCATAAGCAAACACCGCTTCGGAATGGGTTGTGTCCAAAAATTCTACTGTCGCATCATGGTCGACAGTATAGTGTAATTCTCGTAAACGATTATTAACAAGCGCAATGAAGTAATTATGGTCCTTATCTTCGATTAAATCGAGTAACCTCACTTTATTGTTATACGTTTGTTTGTTTCCGTTGATTGTTATTGTAAACATAAAATTCTCCTTTCGATATCGGTGTATCATATTATTATAACAGCGAAATCAAATATTTCAAGAAACTTCTAAAAGGGCTTACAAAAATGTTATAATAAGATTATATTATACGAGGAGGAAGGATAAATGGAAAAATATTTGGTTGCAGAATTAGAAGCGGTCAAGGAACAGAAAAAAATACGCGTTCATCTTGATAAAAGAGCGATTATGTTGGCGTATTATAATGATAATGTTTATGCCATTGACGATCAATGTCCACATTTGAAAGCGTCACTCACTCAAGGCTCATTAGATGAGAATATAATCACGTGTAAATCGCATAAGGCACAATTTGATATTACAACCGGAAAAGTGGTTGATAAAGCTAAATTGTTGTTTATAAAGATGCCAACAAAATCTGCAAAAACTTATGAAACACTTATAGAAGATGAAAAAGTATATATACTGAAGTAACCAAGGATATCCTCGTTTTGAAATAATTAAAAAATGGGCTTTTTTTCCGTTGCCTTTCGTGTTAAAATAGAAAAGGTCTTTATGGAACGCCGCTTTAGCTCCAATCGGTAGAGCAATTCCATGGTAAGGAAGAGGTTGCTGGTTCAAGTCCGGCAAGCGGCACCATTTTGTTTATTCAAAGCTTGCCTTGCAAGCTTTTTTTATTATAATAGGGTATGAATAGGATAGGAGAGATTTCATGATTGAAAAATATGCAGTGATTAAAAAAATAGCCTTTATTGTTATTGTGCTCTTTTTGATGTTACTTGGATTACTGGTGGTAGCATGAGTGCCAAACGTATCGTAATCACTGGGGCAACGAGTGGGATAGGAAAAGAGTTATGTTTACAACTGCTAATGCGAGGAGAAGATGTTATTGCGATTGGCAGAAGTGCTGAAAAACTCTCCGCACTTAATGAATCATCTAAAGGTTTTCCCGGCAGACTTCATGTCTATAAGGCGGATTTCAAATCGTTAAAAAGTGTTGTAAAAATGGTTGAAAGTTTAAAGTCCGATTATCAAAGTGGCATAGATGTCTTAATTAATAACGCAGCCATTGTCCCTAAAAAAAGAACACTGAGTGATGATGGCATTGAGATGCAGTTTCAAGTCAATCATCTTATTCCTTTTTATATGTCAATGGCATTAAAAGACTTGCTACAAAAACGTAAGGGTATTATTATTACAACGAGTTCGAACGCCCACAAAAAAGCACGTTTTGTTGGAACCGATATTGAAGTAAAAAACAATTATCACGCATTACGTGGTTATGCCCGCACCAAACTGTATAATGTGATGTTTACAAAAAGCTTGAATGAACACTTAGACAATACTTCAATCAAAGCCTATGCGGTACACCCTGGTGTGGTATCAACAGAAATCGGTACGAAAAACACGTCAAAACTTTATGCAGCGATGTGGAAACTTTATACAAAACGTGGTATGAAGCCAGATGAAGCTACTAAAACGTATCTTGATTTAATGTATGGAACCATTGAAACCAATAAGCATTTTTACTTTTATAAATCTCAA
>PWOH01000105.1 GCA_003557505.1 Mollicutes bacterium
ACGATCTAGTACTCCAGAAGCTTTCCCATCTTCTACTGTAATGGTACTGCCACTGATTTGATCATGGTATTCACCATCGTCAATGTGTGAGACTTCAATATCAGTAAAACGGCGCTGTGCATCAACATTCACAATCATAAATCCTTGTTTTTCATCGTTAAAACGTTCATTGATAAAGAAACCATCCTGTGTTGAAATTGCTTCATCTGTTCCAACGAAGAAGTTATTAAAGCGATTAGCCTCAACTACCTCTTTTTGTTGCCAGTGATTGGTCCCCATATCCCCCATTAGCGTTGATGATTGAGGACGGACAAAAAAGAGTGATGTCGCATCTTTTCTTGAAGCTTGAATGGCATGCGTTTTAATCAAATCAGAAACTGATACACTACTCGTATGATCAGCCGCATAATCATCATGCGATTCCGGCCATAAAACACTTTGATTGGCTGGGACATCATCAAGATAACTAACATTTTCCAGTGCACTTAAATTACCATTAACCACCGCGTTACGAATCGCATCAGAGACTTGATTAGTGGTAATGCCCATATAAGACGTATAATCACTGTAAGAACGACCCGCTCCAGGGGTATTGAGTATTTCACCATAAATGTATAAGTCTTCATCAGCATAATTATTTATACTATCAATGACATTCGGCCAGAAATCACTGGCATATTCCCCATCTTCAGGTGTTTCAATATGCTTAGCCGCATCAAATCTGAATCCGCGTACCCCAGCATCCACATATTCTTTTAGTAAATGCAGTACACGTTCTTGCACAAGGTCAGTTTCTGTCTTTAAATCAGGAAACTCTCCCATCGCACCACGTGTCACCGCAAAGACAGAATTATCATTAACAAAGCCGTTGTCTTTCCGGACAAGATCTTGTTCATAAAGGTCGGGCTCATAGGCCTCAACATTCGGATTAAGCGTTTCATTAGAGCCACCGCCCAAATGATTGGCAATAACATCGACAATAATCTTGATGCCATATTCATCAGCCGCAGCCGTCAATGATTCTAAGTCACTACGCGTTCCAATCGAATGATCTTCAGTCGCTATTTCAAAACCAAGTGGTTGATATAGTTTCCACCAGTTATCTTGCCATGAAGCAATCCCGAAGAAATCTTTTTGTGGCTGCATCGGCGAGATTTGTACGGTTGAAAATCCCGCAATCGCGATATCTTCAAGTTGGGCTTCAATCGTAGACATTGACCAGTTCCACGCATGTAAAATCATCCCGTCTTGTGGATTATCGACTAAATACCCATCTTCAACGGTCGGTGATTGTGATAGAAGCTCACGATCACGCTCGCCATTATCTCCCGCAGGATCCTGACATGCGGCGAGTGTCACTATTGCAAATAAAACTGTTGTTACTATAAATAATTTTTTAATCATAATAAACCCCTTTTTTTGTAATCGTTTTCTATTTTAACACACAATAAACAAATTCCTTCAATCAGTGTTGCTTTAATTACTGTTTTTCGATATATAATGCATAAATTACAAAATATTTTCTTAGCACGCTATAATATAAAAAGGTGATAATATGAAAAAATTAGAATTAGGCATTACAACATTCGCAGAAGTGATGAAAGACCCACTCACAAACGAAACCATAAGTTATGACAAACGCATCAATCAAGTGGTTGATGAAATCGTGCTTGCCGAGAAGGTCGGCCTTGATTACTTTGGGATTGGTGAGCATCATCGTGAAGATTTTGCGGCCTCAGCCCCACACATGATTTTAGCCGCTGCCGCCGCTAAAACACACACAATCAAACTCAGTAGCGCCGTCAGTGTCTTAAGCAGTGATGACCCTGTTCGTTTGTACCAACAATTTTCTACCTTAAGTGCACTCTCTAAAGGCCGCGCTGAATTGATGGTTGGGAGAGGATCATTTATCGAATCTTTTCCATTATTCGGTTATAACCTCCATGATTATCATTCCTTATTCGAAGAAAAACTCGATTTGTTAGTACACATCCGTGATAACGAAATCGTATCTCATGAAGGCGGTCATCGCAAATCATTCCCTGCGATGGGTATTTATCCACGCACGGATTATTTCCTCCCTATCAATGTAGCGGTCGGGGGCACTACCGCTTCAGTCAAACGCGCTGCCAAATACGGACTCCCACTTTTCTTAGCCATCATCGGTGGGAGAACAATGGATTATAAAGGCCTGGTTGATTTATATAAAAGAGAGTATGAAAAACATGGTCACGCCCCAGACAAACGGTTAATCAGTGTCCATTCGCATGGCTACATTGATACAGATAACGAACGTGCGATTAAAGAATATTTCCCATCCATCGAAGTTGCGATGAGCAAAATCGGTGAAGAAAGAGGATGGGGACCCTACACCAAAGCAACCTACAATCACGCACTCAGCGATGAAGGCGCCCTTTATGTTGGGGATCCCAAACGCGTCGCTCAAAAAATCAAAAAAACAGTCGAAGGACTCGGTATTGACCGGTTTGCCTTACATATTCCGGTTGGTCCAATGGCCCATGAAAAAGTCATGCGTGCTATCGAATTATATGGTAAGGAAGTTAAACCGCTTCTAGATTCATAAAAAATAACCCTCAAATCGAGGGTTTTTTTATGAACGTCGTTTTTTAAAAGCAACAGGGCCATGACGAAATATTGTATATAGTAAAGGCCGCCATCCATTTTGATGAATTTTAGGGGCTTTTCCTTTGGCAATGCGGTGCATTTGTTGTTCATAATAACTGATCCCAATCACTGGACCGAATCGTTGATCAAGACGTTTGATACCAGTTTTAAGACGTTTTGTATCAACTTTTTTAATCTTTCCATCTAAGATATTGTTAACTAAATCTGGATACAAAGCTAAAGGCCGTGCTAAGCCAATCATCGTGGTTGCGTTATTTTCAAGGGCGACTTCCATCGTATCCAAGTGACGAAACCCACCTGTGATTACTAATGGGACCTTAAAAGACTGTCTAATAATTTCCGCAAATTCTAAAAAGTACACAGAATCATTATTATTTATACCGGTAGACATGACAGGATTTTCATACGTGCCACCTGAGATTTCAATTAAATCAATCCCTAGTTCATCGAGATGCTGTATAACCCGCATGGAATCCGCTTCACTAAACCCACCTGTCACAAAGTCTTTAGCATTAAGCTTAATCGCTATAGGAAAATCAGACCCACAGGTTTTTCTTATGGCTTGATAAATCTCAACTAAAAAGCGCATTCTCCCATCAATTGACCCACCATATTCATCACTCCGTTTGTTGTGCTGTGGAGAGAGAAACTGACTGATTAAATAGCCGTGTGCCGCATGAATTTGAACGCCGGAAAATCCAGCCTCTTTCGCCAGTTTCGCACTAAGGGCAAACTTATTAACGAGTGTATTTATTCCATCTTTATCAAGGGCTTTTGGGGTATTGAAAAACCTTTTTAAATGCCCCTTTAATGGAATGGCGCTAGGCGCTACAGGATGCTTACTCATACTGCGCGGGGATTGTTTGCCAGGATGGTTTAATTGCATAAAAATTTGTGTATTATTTTGTGTGCCAGCTTTTGCCCAATCCTTAAATTTGGATAAATCACTTAATGCATCCAATACAACATTGCCAGGTTCTCCAAGTGCGCGCCGATCGACCATGACATTACCAGTGACGACAATAGCACTTCCGCCGAGTGCCCACTGTTCATACAGTGCGTTATGCTTAGTGGTAGGTTTGTTGTTTTTCTTCGACAACGCTTCACTCATCGCAGATTTAAAAAAGCGATTTTTGATAGTTACGCCACACGGTAATTGAAAAGATTGGCTGACATTTAATGTCATTATACAAGCACCTCCACTTAATCTATATCTTCATACTATCATATTCGTTGTATATCGTATAAGCATGATACTTATTAAGCTTTTTCACGCATAAAAAAAACTTACCGCATGGTAAGTTTGAGTTAGTATATGGTGACCCGTACGGGATTCGAACCCGTGAATGCTAGCGTGAAAGGCTAGTGAGTTAAACCGCTTCT
>PWOH01000055.1 GCA_003557505.1 Mollicutes bacterium
AAACAAAATACCCACGAAATGGGGAAATTGGCAGCCATGAATATGTTAAATAATATAAAAACGCCTAAGGCGGCTAAACAAGGAAAAACCTTTACGGTCACAACCACCTTAATCAAAGGTGATACTACAAAACCCTATACAGGATGAAGGAGTGCTCCCATGAAACTAATCAAACATTTTGATTTCACTACTATGCAGACCCTTGATGAGAAAGATTGGAACATTGCGGTTGGAAAGAAATGGGCCAACAACGAACTTCAACAATACGTCGATAGCTCACAAAACCTTTACTTCGACCAAAATGGTCTTAATATTAAAGCGACATATAATGATGGTGTTTATAAAAGTGCGCGTCTGCATACGAAAGGAAAATTTTATTTTAAGTACGGTACAATCGATATTATCGCCAAGGTCCCTAAAGGCAGAGGCACCTGGCCGGCCCTCTGGATGATGAGCAATGATGGACGTTATGGAGGATGGCCAAAAAGTGGAGAAATCGACATCATGGAACATACCGGCAATGAACTCGATGAACTATACTTATGTATTCACACTGAAGCCTACAACCATACCAGAAAAGATCAATATTTCCAAAAAATCAAATATGAAGGTTTAAGTGATGATTTCCAAAAATTCTCCCTTAAATGGGATGAAGATTCTATCATTTATTATTTGAATGATGAAGAAGTCGGTGCTTATTACAAAGGTCAAGATGACATGGATGAAACCCATAAGGGATGGCCTTTTGATCACCCTTATTACCTACTGGTAAATCTTGCGGTGGGTGGTAGCCTTGGTGGCGATGATGCGCCTGAAGATTTTCCGCAAGTTTTCACTGTCAAAGACATCAAAGTCTATCAATAATATTGAAGTGCCTACGCTTAGTGGTAGGCACTTTTTTTATCCGTATTATTTATCGCTATCACGCTTTGTGATAAACTAGAGAAGTAAATACTACAAGATAAAGGAGTGCTAAATATGTATTGTAAAAACTGTGGAAACGCGCTTGATGAAGACGCTAGAATTTGTCCTGAATGCGGAGAAAGTGTAGAGGAAGCTTCATTTCAGCCTGTGCAAAGTGGTACAGACGAAGGCAACACACTTGGAATCATTGCGATTATCGGGGGGGGCAATAATCCCTTTAATCGGTTGGGTATGTGGCGGTATAGGACTCGCTAAGGCCAAAAAAGTTTCCAACAAACAAGGTGTTATTTTAAATACTATTGGGCTGATTTTAGCCAC
Organism: Mollicutes bacterium; assembly: GCA_003557505.1. Lineage (GTDB taxonomy): Bacteria > Bacillota_I > Bacilli_A > Izemoplasmatales > Izemoplasmataceae > B1SED10-225. The sequence goes on from PWOH01000055.1 coordinate 1,243, forward strand.
CATCATGTTTCTTATTTATTTTTTCTTGCAATTCTAAAGGAAAAATATTGGTTTGTATAACTAAAAATATATGATATACTATACTCGATTAAAATAACTGTAGGGAGTGTTGATATGGCCACTGTCACATTTATCATCAGTTTAATATTCTTTCTCAGAATAGAAAGTGTGCGTTATTTAGGTGAAACCATTCGCCAGATTCGCTTTTTCGACCACATATATTTTGTGAGTTCTGGATTTTATTATTTCTTGATGATAGGGATAGTTGTATTAGGATTATTGGTCATTCGAGAACTTTACAGCGTGAAAAAACATATCGAAAATTACATTACTCAATAATACTTATAAACACTTTCTTACAAAGGAAGTGTTTTTTTATGGTTTGAAAAAAATCCCATAAATGATAAGATAAGTTTAGTGAGTGAAGGAGGGGAATGTGATGAGTCCAGTTGAGTTGATTTTTACAATCTTGTTAATTGCATTGATATTGATGTTGCTGTTACTGGGGCTTGTATATAACTTAGTTCGTAATAACACAGGCAAAAGCCTTGATGATCTTCAAACATGGTATGATGAAACGTATACAACGCTTCCAGAGCAATACAATAAACGAATTGAAGCACTTCTGCAAAGAATTGAGACTTTAGAGAAAGTTAACACAACACAAAAAGATCCCGCAAAAGCTAATGAAATCATTGCTTTAAAAGAAATTATCATTCAACTACAACATAGTGCGAAAAAAAGAAGTGATTTTGAGGCCCAATCATCCATTGATAATCTAATTAAAGAAGGCAAGGCAAATAAAAACCTTAAACGCCACAAAGTGGTGTATGACATCGTTAATGATCGTGATGTGTTTTTATACGGTGCGCTTCAAGGTGACGTGTATTTAGTAGAAGACTTTAAGGAGAACTATGATGTGTTATTAAACAGTGAAAAACGTGCCGTTGTTCGCGACAAAGAAACTAAAATCCTAGCGTTCTCAAGAGGACTAACCCTCGATCGCATCCTTACTGTTACGCCGTTTAGAGCCTATTACAAAGAAAAAGAACGTTATATAACAGTAATAGGAAAAACATTGGATGAGCGGTTAATGATTCGTGATAAAGCGGGCAGTATCCAGCTTGTTAACCCTGAAGTTATTGATGTGACAACCAATGATTATAATGATCAAACCGAAGAAAAATTTAGAGAACTTAAAACGCAATATGACCAAGGACTTTTAACTTCCAAAGCCTACCGTGATGCCTATCGAAAAGTCATTGATTTATAAAAAAAGCGCTTTATTAAGCGCTTTTTTTAATGTTTAAATGTAACCGTGTTTTTACCAGAACGTTTACTTTCATACATTGCCTTATCAGATCGCTCTATCGCATCTTCAAGGGTTTCATTTTTATTTAAAATCGTTGCGCCCACAGATACTGTATAGGGGTATTCATCAGTTTCGCTCTTATAAGGAGAATCTTCAGCCAATCCACGAATACTATCGGCTAAGTTCAATAGGTTTTCTTTGTTGGTATCATAGACAATGACTAAAAACTCTTCACCGCCATTTCTTAAAACAATATCTTCACCATCCACGGCATTCATTAATGTTTTACTGAATGTCTTAAGGATTTGATCCCCGATTTTGTGTCCATGGGTGTCGTTTAGCATTTTAAAATTGTCGATATCTATGAATATGACACCAAAATCTATCGAAGGAGGACTTTGTTCAATAATTTCGGGGACCACTTCTTCTAAGACCAATCGGTTATTTAAATTAGTAAGGGTATCACGCATGGCTTTTTCTTTATAATATTTAAGATGTTCTTTTAAAATATTAAATTCGTTTTCATCATTAAAAATTTCAATGGCACCGATAATCTCACCCTTTTCATAGACTGGTAATGTTTTGATTTTGACCTTAACGCGATGTCCGTTTTTATGTTGTAAAAAGACAGTGTCTTCAAACACCTTTCCTTTTTGAAGCGCATCAAGGACAATACAACCATTATTTCCAAGAGGATTTCCATACTCATCAACATGATTAAACAAGTCATCTTCCTCACAGTAATGCGTGATTGTCTCGCTCTTTTTATATCCGGTGATGGTTTGTGCCGCATTATTCATATAAATGATTTTACGCTGTTTATCTACGAAATAAACCCCGGCATCAAAATGTTCAAACCACTCTAAAAACTTCTTAATTTCCATTGTTATCCATCCTTTTTAGTGTCGAAAAACTATGGGTGTTTTATGGTTATTCAAAATGGTAGTCATCGATCTCATCAATATCGAACTGATTGCGCGTTCGAATAATATTGACCTCGGCACTTTCCATTTCAACTTCAATAAGGTTGAGTGAATCCTCAATGTCATCGAGTGAAGATTCGGCAGCATCAACCGCCGCATCAAAGTCACTTTCCGTCTCATAGCGTGTGACGTCTATGTCGTGTTCATGAGGCTCAGCGGTCTCTTCGGGGTCATAGGTGCTAAAGTGACTTCCAATGGCGTAATAGGTTTTATTATCAACCGTATAGATAATATAAATCTTAAGATGTTCTTCGACATAATCCTCACTGTCATCGATATCATAAACGCCAGCGTAAATTCCACTGTATTCAATCGCTTCATAAGTAATGGTATCCTCATGCGAAGCTTCTAGTTCATCTAAGATTGGTGAGAGTTGCTCCTGAGCGATGATGCGCACTTGTGAAATCTCACACCCTGCAAGTGTAACTAAAAATAATAGAGAAAGTAGTAAGCTAATTTTTTTCATAATGTCGCCTCCTGTC
>PWOH01000001.1 GCA_003557505.1 Mollicutes bacterium
CCTTGTCTTACCGCCATTCCAATCGGGCTCGTAACAAACGGATCCCATACGACCATAGTAGTATCAGGGTTCGCTTGATTATTGTTTCCTACCGGAAAGGCACTCATCATTAAAATATCACGTGTTCCTTGTGTCACTTCAAAAACGGCACTTGATAAATCCGTCGCTTCTAACACATCTAATCCCATATCAAGAGGAATTTGATAAGAAACCTGATCAGCAATTCCCACAAATCTAGCGCCTTCGATTTCAGCGAGTTCATCTGAAGTGGTATCTTCAGTAATATCATTGGCATCCGCAAAGTCTTGATTGACTAAACTGATAATTTTGAAATAAAAGTAAGGATCAGAAAAGTCAACACTTTCAGCCCGTTCCTCAGTAATACTCATTGAAGCGATAATTACATCAATCTCACCACTGTTTAGTGCCGGAATCAAGGATCCAAATGATGTATCAACAATGGTCACATCTCTGCCTAAATATTCACCAAGTTCCTTTGCCACATCAACGCTGATACCGTGTGGTTCTCTATTAAACCAAAAACTCCCGCGTTGTTCGGTTTCAAAGGGCGGATAGGATAAGTCCATGCCTACCCGCAGTGTCTCACCATCTCCGGCAACCCCGCAAGCGGCTAACGTTACTATACTCATTGTCAAAGTGAATAATAATACAATTTTTTTCATTTTCACATCTCCTTTTAATCTTGTATACCAAATTATACTTAAAAAATAGATTTTGCACAATTGAAATACTCATTTTATTGTAGTAATTCGTAATTATCGCAAGAAAAAAAACTACAAAAAATGTAGTTTTTATTTGTGTTGATTCATTGAATTGAGTACTTGACGTACTTGTTTTTCCGAGGGTTTTCTACCCATTTGGGTCATCATTGCACGCACCATCTGTTCATTGATGGGCGGGTTTTTTTCCAAATAGCGTTTGAAATATTTCTGTGAGATAAAAAATCCCAGTAACGCCCCTACGATAAGGGCTACAACGATTAAAGTAATCGCTAACCATAAACTCATTGCTAATCACTCCTTATTCTTTCATAACCATTATAGTGCAACACTGCATAAAATACAACCGTTAAGCCAAGAGATTACTAGGTTTTTTTAGTCTTAACGCTGCTAATTAAAAAAATTATTAATTTTGTAATACAGGTTGAAAATCCCTTGGGAATCCTATACAATATGTATGATATTAATTAAAATTAAGGAGGCGCATGATGGCTAGAAGAATTACTGATGACTGCATCGCATGCGGTGCATGTGTAGCTGAGTGTCCGGTAGATTGCATTGCTGAGGGCGATATCTATGTAATCGATGAAGATGCGTGCATTGATTGCGGCGCATGTGAAGAAGTTTGCCCAGTCGATGCGATCATCGAAGTATAGAAGCAACTATATAACATTATACATGAAAAGGCCTGCGGGCCTTTTTCTTTTTGCATACATAAAACTTCTAAATAAGGCCTTATCTTGCCAAAATAGGTTTACATTCCTCAATCAATCATTTAAAATATGAGTAAATCAAGGTAAGGAGGAATAACGATGCCAAGAAGAATTACAGATGAATGTATTGCAAGTGGATCTTGTGTACCAGAGTGCCCTGTCGATTGTATCGAAGAAGGCGAAGAAATTTATGTGATTGATGAGGACGTGTGCATCGATTGTGGCGCATGTGAAGTTGTTTGTCCAGTTGATGCGATTATCGAAGTTTAAAAAAAGTGCCTAGGCACTTTTTTTATTAGATATAGGTAAAAGGATTTAAATCAATAATTGATTCATAAATCGGACAATCAACCCCGGCATCTTCGAGGTCTTTTTTCAACGCTTCAGAAAAATGTTTTTCGACATAATGCCCGATATCAAGCGTTGAAAGGCCCATTTGTAACATATCATGGGCTTGATGATAGCTAACATCACCCGTAATATATAAATCTGCACCTTTAAATTTCGCCATCGCCATGTGTGAAGCACCGCTTCCACCACTTATGGCGATTTTTTTTATGATTTTATCCCCGTTGCGATTGGTAATTAAGCGACCATGTTGCATGCCTAATCGTTCTTTAATAATTGGTAATGCTTCTTTTAGGGTCATCGGTCCAAAGTCCCCAATTTTCCCAATCCCATGGGTTTCACTAGTCATTTCAAGGATTTCTGGGTTTTCTAATCCCAGTTTATCCGCAAGCACAGTATTCATGCCGTCATGCCCTAAATCATAGTTGGTATGAGAGACATAAACCGCGATATCTTCTTTGATTAACCGTTCAATGACCTTGCCTTTATAAGAATCTGTCAGAATATTAGATAAGGGCTTAAAGACTAACGGATGATGCGCAATAATGAGATTCGCACGCTTTTTCACCGCTTCATCAACCACTTCTTTGGTGACATCCAGTGTTAATAACACACCGGTTATTTCCTTATTTAAGGTCCCAATTTGTAAGCCGACATTATCCCATTCATAGGCTAGATCACGCGGGTAGTTTTTATCAAAGAATTTTTTGATTGTGACGCCATTCATTGAAAACCGCCTCCAGTAGATCACGTTTTTTGATTAATGGTATTTTTGCATTTTCATCAGGAATCTTCGCAATTAGATCGTCTAAAAATAGATATTCTTTTTGTAAAGATTCAATGTAAGGTTGGGTTGGATATTTGCGTAAAATAGGGCCGACATATAAATCGATTGTATCGAGTGTTTGTGACCCTTTTTCCATGATAATCACGGGATACGTTTCATCTTTTTGATGAACGATGGTTTCTTCTATGATCCTATAAGGAATCTTATGGACCAGTTGACGCACAAGTTGGGCGTGATTGTTTGGTTGTAAGATAAGGCGTTGAACTTTAGAATCACCTAAAGACTGCATAATATCATGAATGGTTTTCCCACCCAGCCCACAGACGCTGATGCAATCAACGTCTGTGGTTAAGGCTTCAAGGCCGTCTGATAAAACCGGGGTGATCGATTGACTGAGGTTGTGCGTTAAAATATTATCGGTTGCGGCATTTAAGGGTTCATTTTTGTTATCAACAGCGTAGGCCTTTTTTATCCGGCCATCTTTAATGGCCTGAATCGGTAAATAAGCATGATCACTGCCGATATCATATAATACCGAGCAACCGCGAATGAAATTTAAAACGGTTTTGAGTCGTTTATCAAGCATTAGCGTCCACTCATGAAGTCTTTGAGTTTCTTACTTCTAGAAGGATGACGCAGTTTACGTAATGCTTTGGCTTCAATTTGACGGATGCGCTCCCGTGTCACACCGAATTCACGGCCGACTTCTTCAAGCGTACGCGTTCTACCATCTAGGAGACCAAAACGCATTCTCAATACTTTTTCTTCACGGTCCGTTAGGGTTTCTAAAACATCGTCTAATTCTCGTTTAAGCATTTCTTTAGAGGTGAATTCCATTGGGGTTAGGGTATCTTGGTCTGGAATGAAATCACCAAGTGAAGAGTCTTCTTCCTCACCAACAGGACTTTCAAGACTGATGGGCTCTTGAGCTACTTTTTGAATAATCTGGACTTTCTCAACACTGATATTCATGCGTTTGGCGACTTCTTCAGGTAAAGGTTCGCGCTTCAGTTCTTGAATTAGCTGACGTTGGGTTCGAACCAGCTTATTGATAGTTTCTACCATATGCACCGGAATACGAATGGTCCGCGCTTGATCGGCGATGGCACGAGTAATGGCCTGGCGAATCCACCATGTCGCATAAGTTGAGAATTTGAATCCTTTTTTGTGGTCGAACTTTGAGACCGCTTTAATAAGTCCCATGTTTCCTTCTTGAATTAAATCAAGAAATTGCATGCCACGTCCAACGTAGCGTTTGGCAATCGAGACGACAAGACGCAAGTTCGCTTCAACTAGTTTGTTTTTAGCAAGCTCGCCCTTATACATCAAATCTTCGACTTCTTTATTGTAGCCTTCGGTAATTTCTTCACCGCTGTCTTTGAAATCATCGTATTGTTCTTTGGCGATTTTCGCCGCATAGATATCTTTA
>PWOH01000120.1 GCA_003557505.1 Mollicutes bacterium
ACGACGCGACTTTAGATGAATTAATGGGCGATGCCATCAATGATTACAAAGAGGGTAACCTTGATTCAGTAGAAGAAGCGTTCCAGCAATTCTATAACGACTTACAAGGGGCACATCCAGAAATCTATCGTTCTGAAGGTCTCCCTTACCAAGACTAATCATAATAAAACTCCCTAAACTTTTGTATAATTCAGTTTTTGAAAACAACTTCACACCCGAAGTTGTTTTCTTTTTTATATAAATATAACGAAAATAGCATCTCGCTTTTAAAATATCTCGTGCTATAATTAATGTAGAAGTTACCAATACGAACTTTTTTAAAATAACTATTGGTCACTATAACTAAATAGCGTTATGGAGGGGACTATGCGTAGAGACATTAGTTTTATAGTAATTTTTTTAATTTATGGATTTGCCTTTTCGGTGGGAGTAGTGGTTTTTCTTGGACTAACCATTGAATCGATGATTTTACGTGTGATTATAGCTGATATTGTTGCGACATTGGTCGTATTTTTATTTAGTACACGTTTTAAAAACTCATCGATTTATGATCCGTATTGGAGTGTGGCGCCTTTAGTTATCGTGCCGTTTTTTGTGGAAACATGGTCACTGGCGAGTATTCTTTTAGTCGGTGTGATCGCCTTTTGGGCAATACGCTTAACGTTTAATTGGGCAATGACTTTTAAAGGTTTAGACCATGAAGATTGGCGATATCAGTATTTTAAAGAACGTTTTCCGCGATTATGGCCGCTTGTGAACTTATTGGGTATCCATCTTATGCCTACAGCTATTGTTATTATGGTTATGATTCCTGCATTATTATACTTATTGAATAATCCCACCATAAATCCTGTTGTCTTCCTTGGTGCTTTTTTATCGACTTTAGCAACCCTGATACAATGGCACAGTGACAAAACGATCCATCAGTTCAAACGCACAAACCCTAAACAGATTTGTAATCAAGGCTTATGGCAATATTCACGGCATCCTAATTATTTTGGAGAAATTTTAATGTGGTTTGGGGTGTTTGTGATGTTGATGGGGGTAGCGCCGTCATATTACTATAGTGGCATTGGTCCGATTATTAATTTATTATTATTTTTAAGTGTTTCAATCCCTTTGATGGAACAACGTCAACTTAAACGTAAAGAAGGTTATAATCAATACATCGAACAAACCAATATGTTGATTCCACTGCCTATTTTGAAAACCCGACGCGAACAGGTTTTGAATGCTAAAAAACGATAAGTTTCATGCTTGCTTTGTGCACTATGGCCGAAACGACACTCTAATCATGGTATACTATTTATAATAAGCCCATGAAAGGAGTTATTATGAAAAAATTATTGTTTATAGTCATTGTGTTTGCGGCCCTTGTATTTGGGGGAATAACATACGTAACAAACCGCATTGAAGATGAAGTGACTTCAGATGACCTTCCGGAGACCGTTTATGCAGGGGAAACCTCCTCACAACAAGGCATTCAAAATACTGCACTTACCTTATTTGATCCAACGGATGATAGCGATGAGTATACATTGATAGAGACGTTTATGAATTATGTGATCTATGATTCTATCAAAGAAAATCTCAACGAAGACTATGACCCACTGGGTGATTGTGAAGAAACGGCATGTGAAACCATTATTGAGACGAATCAGCTTGATATCAAGTATGCTTATGCTCGTCTTAATGATGATGATCAAATTATACTAACAGTCAGTGCACACCGAGACAGTTATCCATCGTTTAATACCGCGGTGCATCTGACATTTGATGTTTCTTTTAATAAGTTAGAAGGCTCTTTGGTGTTGACACTTAATCAGACTCATCTTGGTGATGATGAAATTTCTGAGGCGATGCTTGATCGTATTCTCAGCTTTGTTGATAAGGATACTATCGAAGATAGTGTGACCACAGGAACGCTTGATTTAGATGAGAAAACATATTCTTATACATTTACGGATTAACCACATTAATCAATAAAAAACCTAATTGCTGTATGTGAACTGCAATTAGGTTTTTTTATATAGTAATAGTCAGTGTTATGGACATTGTTGTAATGTTAAAATTTTTTATGTCTTGACTACAAAATTTGTATATATACCGATAGCAAAGGCGAAAGCCGATAATATGATCGCGGCAATTAACCCATAGGCATATGTCCAATCTACCGATATGGTGTTGGAGTTTCCTAAGATATCTACTGTGATATTGGTAAATTCAGGTACAAAAAACAACAAAACAACAGCTGCTCCAAATACAAATGTAGAACTTAACACCCCTTTTTTTGTAAATAATAAGAGTAAGGATGCAATTACGGGTAAACTATATGCGAGAAGATTAAAGAAGGTAAAATTGATACTGCCGCTTCCAAAACCACCTAAACTGATAAAATTATGTCCAAATGACACTTGAAGTCCACTGTAGGTAATATCAGAATTCGCTGTGGATAAGGCTGGTAAAAGAATCATGAATGTTGCGACAAATCCACCTAATATAGTAATGAACCGTAATAAATTTCGTATATTTTTGTTCATTGAAATGCTCCTTCTTAAAACAATTTTTTTAATCATGTGATTTAATCTCTGAAAGATGTGAATAATCATGGAGGTGTGTCTTATTTACTAATTTTGCATTGCCATTAATTATAAATATTTAATAATTAAACATTTACGTAATATGTAATGATATGAATTTAAACGAAAATAAGTTTATATAATTAACTATACCACCATATAGTCATATTACCTAGTGTTTAGTGAATAATATATATAAATTGTTATAATAAGGTTGCTTTGTAGTAAAATGAAGGATATAATTATAATTAATTAAGACATAATATTTGTCATGTGATAGAAAGAAGGTTAAAAATGGAAAACATTAAACTTTATACGATTGATGAGGTTGCCAAAATATTGATTGTGACACAACGGACGGTTTACAACTACATTAAAAGCGGATCTCTTAACGCTATTAAGATTGGTAAATATTGGCGTGTGAAGCATTCAGATTTAGAACAGTTCATAGAGGCTGGCAGCAACCAATAGTTAATAACATACAGATATCAAGACGCCGCGTGGCGTCTTTTTTATTAGTTGCCTATAATCGTTTAATCCTGTGTTCTAGATTTTATTTTATGGTAAAATGAAATAAGTTAATTCATGTGGTTGATAGACTTATTTTTGGAGGGTTGTATGCGAAGAATATTTGTACTTGGCAGTATTAATATGGATTTCGTTTTTAATGTGAAACGTATGCCCGTTCAAGGCGAAACATTAAAAAGCGAACATTTTATGATGGTACCTGGTGGTAAAGGCGCCAATCAAGCTGTTGTTTGTGCTAGACAAGAGATTAACACAGTAATGCTTGGCAGTCTTGGTGATGATGCGCTTTCGCAATCACTGCACACATCATTGGTAAAGGCAGGGGTCAATGTCAACTATATCAGCACACTAAAAGATCAAACCTGCGGAGTTGCCTCCATCATGATTGAGGATGGCGATAACCGAATTATCGTTGATGGAGGTGCGAATAATCATCACGACATTGACGTACTGAAAAATATTATCAGTGAACAAAGCAATCCTGGTGATTATTTGCTGGTCCAAAATGAAATTCCTCTCCCTGTGATTGAAACATGCTTGTTTCATGCGAAATCGTTGGGACTTAAAACCTTTTTCAATGTAGCGCCAGCGTCTAAGCTTCCCGACAAAATTTATCATGCGATTGATACGATTATACTTAATGAACAAGAATGTAAATTATTAAGTGGCATTGATCCCCGTGATAAATCCTCGATACATCGTGCTGGAGAAATACTTATGGAGAAAGGTGTGAAAAGCGTATTGCTAACGCTTGGTAAATCAGGCAGTGTTTATATCGATTCAACCCGTTTTATCATGCAACCTGCCTATATGGTTAGTGTAAAAGACACCACTGCTGCGGGAGATGCCTTCATTGGTGTGGTTGTCAGTACCTTATTGGAAGGGTCTTCAATTGAAACGGCACTAAACCGTGGTAGTGTCAGTGGTGCGCTAGCCGTTATGAAAATTGGTGCACAACCATCATTGCCTACGAAAAAAGCTATTGATCATTTTATTGCTAACAATATAAAACCTAATAGAAAGTGGGATAATAATGACTAAACGAAAACTAATTCTTGATTGTGATCCTGGCCATGATGATGCAATTGCTATTATGCTTGCAGGCAATCATGATGGTTTTGATTTGTTGGGAATCACCGTATCAACTGGCAATCAAACCTTGAAAAAAACAGGGATAAATGCCTTAAATATTACACAGTTTTTAACAATCGACGTCCCCGTATGTTTAGGGCTTGAACGCCCTTTGGTTCGAGACTTGCAAATCGCTGATGATATACATGGCGAATCGGGGTTAGATGGCTTCAATTTTCCACCCCTTCACAAATCGTTTGATCAACGCCATGCGGTTGATTTTATAATTGATACGTTGTTTGAATCCAAGGAGAAAGTAACCTTTGTCACCACTGGTCCAATGAGCAACCTTGCAATGGCGCTACGTAAAGCTCCCAAAATTGTTGACCATATCGAAGAAGTGGTTTTGATGGGTGGTGCGCACGGTTATGGAAATGTCACCCCTGCTGCAGAATTTAATATTTTGGTTGACCCAGAAGCGGCACATATTGTTTTTTCATCGCCTGTTAAAGTCACGATGATTGGTCTTGATATTACTCGACAAGTCCAAGTCCTACCAAAAATAGTCAAACGCATGGCAGCTATCAATAATAAAGCGTCTGATTTATTTGTGAAACTAATGAACGTTTTCAATGAGAATCAAGCACGGGTGTTTGGATTAAAAGGAGGGCCTTTACATGATCCGGTCACGATTGCTTACTTAATTGATCCTTCCCTTTTAAAAACAAAACATGCACATTGTGAGATTGATTTGTCTCATGGTATTAGTTATGGACGTACAAATTGTGATCTCTTTGATTATTTGAAACAAGATGCCAATACCTTCGTTGCCCATCATATTGATGTTGAGAAGTTTTGGAACATTATTGAGCGCAGTATTCGCAGTTATGACTAAACAATGCTAAGGGGGAGTAACGCTGCAACAATCTGTTGTTATTCATGACTTTTCTCCAATTGTTGCTGCATTCAGTAAAGTTTTGGTTCTTGGGAGCTTTCCTTCGGTATAATTTCGAAACAATAGTTTTTATTATAATCATCCCCGTAACCGATTTTGGACACTATGAAGCGTGCTTTTCAATGAACTCTTATTTTTAAGTCCTGTAGTTTTAGATAAAATCAAGGCGCTTAAAACTCATCGTATCGCCTTATATGATGGGGTGAAACGCTGCACAACAATGGGGCCAAAAACTCACGTTATTGCAAATATTCAACCCGTTGATTTGGATGCGCTATTTGAATAGCATCGTATTAAGAAAAAATTTTGAATGGCAATAAAACCAATCAAATTTTAAAAATCTACCACAAACAATACTTGCATCTTGCGATACATTGTCCTTCAACTTTATCGGCTAATGCCATGTATGGTTTAGATGCGTTGAAACAGGTATAGCTAATCATGCTGGTTTGAAAAAAGATTACAAGCAGTCTAAAGTGGTCAGTTTAAATATAGGTTTATTATTTCCATATATTTGTTATAATTTAATGGAATGTATGACATGATTGTAAAATGAGGGGGCAAGCATGAAACATAGTTATTATGAATCAATGCAGAATAAATTAAAACACAACTACAACCTTGATGTGATTTATGATGTGATACTCAGCCGATCAAATCACATCACTTGTTTTATGGATTTAAATACGAAAACTGAGGCATTAGAAGTTGTGACTGGTAGTCTAAGTGTCATAGGGTTTCCTGATCAACCAATATTGAGATTTAATGAATTGTGGCAAGTATTTGACAAGGATAATACTTATGCAAAAGTGTCGGGGCGCAGTGAATATTTTAATTATATAAAAGATAAGATTATGGCATTTAACAATAAATCCAGTGCTACTTTTCCTATCAATCATGGCAACCATAGGTATTGGATACACCTACAAATTGTTCCTATTGAAAATGAATCAGGCTTATACAGTGTGTTTATTACTGATGTGTCTAGCTTATTAACAGACGAAGAAGCGTTGTATTATAAGACTCATCATGATTCATTAACCGGTCTTTTTAATAAATACACTTTGGATTATCATTACGGTGAGCGCTATTTGTTTGAGGATTTTCATGTCTTATTTTTAGATATTGATAATTTCAAAGCGTTGAACGATCAAAGTAATCATAAAGTTGGCGATCAATATTTAGCTGATTTTGCGAAGATTTTAAAACAATATGAAAATGAATATAGTGTCTTTTATCGTATTGGCGGGGATGAATTTGTGGGGCTTTTTTTTGAGACAACAAACAAAGTCTTGGATGTTGCGGATAACATACTTCATCAAACGCGTGAACTGTCACAACATTATGCCACATCCAATACATCCGTGTCTATTGGAATAGTAAAAGCTAATCAGCGAGATGATGTAATTAAAAAGGCAGACACTTTAATGTACAAGGCAAAAACGCTAGGAAAAAATCAAAAAGTATTTGAAGAGGAAAAAAATATGTCACACGTATCGAATCAAACATAAAAGGGGACTGAATCCTAGAATATTGTCATTTTTAATGGTATGATAGAGATAATCAGACGAACTGATTGATTCCATTCCTAAAGGAAGGAGTTTACCTATATGTTAGAAGCATTTCTTATTATCATTATCGCATTATCGATTATGGCTATTTTGTTCTTTGCCTTTATGACTAAAAATAAACTGGCCGCACTGGTTGCATTTACTATTTTAGCTGCAGTAGCTGTCAGTATGTTCTTAAATGGTTTGGTCGGGCTCATTATCGATATTGACTTTTTATCGTTTTTAGTCAGCTTTTTCCGTTTTTTAAATGATATTGTCGTCTTTGTAGAACTTGGAGTTATCTTATTCTTGTTATTCATGTCAAAATACAAATCAAAAATCATGTTGTTAAAAGTTGCTATCATTGTATATGTTGTCTTGACGCTACTTGTCGAGATGGGGGTTCTATAAAGAAAAACTACATTATATTTTTAAATAATTGGAGCATTCAGTGCATACTGAATGCTTTTTTTGTGGTGCAGATAGAGGGGGTGTGCTATAATTTTCTTGATGACTGATGGAGGGGAATGAGACTATGAAAATTGAACATGTTGCATTATGGGTCGATGATTTAGAACGGTTGAAAGACTTTTATTGTGATTATTTCAAAGGCTCAGCTTCAAATCAATACGTTAATAAAGCCAAAGGGTTTACATCATATTTTATTGCCTTTAACAAAGGCGCACGCCTGGAGTTAATGAAACAAGATGATATAACGCAATCCAGTGCACAAAGTTATTTAGGTTGGGCACATCTTGCGTTTTCGCTGGGGTCTAAGGAAGCAGTTGTGACAAAAAGTGAACAACTTGTTAATGATGGGTATAAAAAAATAAGTGGTCCACGTATTACTGGTGATGGGTATTACGAAAGTGTGTTTGAAGATCCTGAAGGAAACTTGATTGAAATAAGTGTGTAATGAGCACGCAACGGTGGCGGCCTATGATGAAAAGTAAAACAACTATATTGTTAGGGGTGATCTTGGTAGTACTATAGTCAGTGAATCTGCTATGATATAATAATTAACGTAACCACACACCGTGTTGAGAACTATAAAAGGAGGGGCGGTATGCAGGCTTATGTGAGTAAATTTAAAGAAGTTTTACTATCCATATTGCCAGTGACAATTTTGGTTATTGTTTTGCATGTAAGTTTAACGCCACTTGGTGCAACGATGTTTATCCGCTTTATCATGGGTGTGTTTTTTATTTTGATTGGGTTGACGATATTTTTAATTGGTGTGGATAAAGCGGTTACGCCGCTGGGGACGTTTATCGGTGAAGTTGCCGTTAAGTCGAACAAGTTATGGTTTTTTATACTGACATCTATTTTTTTAGGGTTCTTTATTTCTATTGCGGAACCAGGTTTGATTATATTTGCATCGCAAATCGCTCAAGTGACTGATAATCAAGTCCCAAGTTTTTTATTAATCGGTGTAGTTTCTTTGGGATTAGCAATATTATTGGCTTTGGCGTTTTATCGTATTGTTGCGAATTTAAGGATTCGTGTGATATTAATGGTGCTTTATGGCATTATTTTTGGATTGGCTTTGTTCGTGGATGTGCCTTTCATCGTGATTGCCTTCGATGCGAGTGGGGCGACAACGGGTGTCTTGGCAGTACCGTTCATTCTTGCCTTGGCTTTAGGGATTTCACATTTAAAACGTGATAGTGTTGCAGGTGAAGAAGATAGCTTTGGAACGATTGGTATTATCTCTGCAGGAGCGATTATTGCAGTATTGATTTTGGGGTTATTTAATCGTGGAAAAACCTATGATGCTAATATTTTAGATATTGTCGATTATGGATCGGCTGTTTTCGCTCCGTATCGCGCGATGTTTTCCAATGTATTTTTAGAAGTATTTCTGGTGATTTTTCCTTTGGTGGTTATTTTTTGGGTGTTTCATAAAATTTCTAAGCAAATGCGCGCTCGACAGTTTGTCAGAATTTCAAAAGGATTTGTCTATACCTTTATCGGTTTATTGCTTTTCCTGCTGGGTGTCAATGCCGGCTTCATGGATGTCGGACGGATTATTGGTGCTACGCTGACGAACAATGATGCGAGGTTTTATATATTGATAGTTGCCTTTACATTAGGTTTGTTTACAATTTTGGCTGAACCTGCCGTTTATGTTTTGACCCATCAAATTGAAGATGTGACAAGTGGTTATGTGACGAGGACCTCGGTGTTGATTGCTTTAGGAATTGGTGTTGGCATCGCTGTTAGTTTATCGGCATTACGCATCTTTGTTGAACCGTTGCAAATTTGGCATTTCTTATTACCGGGTTATAGCATTATTCTTGGGCTAATGTTTATAACACCGAAGTTGTTTGTGGGTATGGCTTACGATGCCGGTGGTGTTGCCACAGGTCCTATGACAGCGACGTTTATCTTAGCGTTCATGCAAGGTGCAGCGGATGCGCGAGACGGTGCTGATGTCATTTTAGATGGTTTTGGAATGATTGCGATGGTTGCACTCGTTCCAATCATCACATTACAAATATTAGGATTGATCTTCAAATTTAAAACTAAAAAGGAGGGCCTAAAGAATGAATAAACCATTTCCTAATCTTGAAGCATTGGTATTTATTGTGAATTGTGGGCAAGCCCGTAAAATTATTCGAAAAGGTCGAAAGTTAGGGTTTACCGGTGCGACGGTGTTTTTGGGAACAGGCACCATGACACATAACAAGAAATGGGTTAAGCTGCTTGATTTGGCGGATTCGCGTAAAGAAATCATGTTGGTATTCAGTGATGCAAAGACGATTGATGCGGCCCTGCCTATCTTGAATGAAAAATTCAAGTTTGATATCCCAAATCATGGCATTGCATTTCGGATGCCAATTAATGAAATTATCGGTTCTAAATATTATGCCAAACATAAAAATACGAATGAGGTGAATGAATCTATGGTTAATGCGATATTTGTGATTGTCGATAAAGGCGAAGCTGAAGATGTTGTTGAGGCAGCTGCAAAAGCTGGTTCTCAAGGTGCTACCATCATCAACGCAAGAGGTACTGGTATCCACGAAACGACAAAAGTTTTCAATATGGAAATTGAGCCTGAAAAAGAAGTGGTGCTTTTACTTGCGGAGTCAAACACTACAGAAAAAATTATCACTGCCATTCGTGAGGCTGTCCAGATAGATGAAGCGGGTAAAGGAGTTATCTTTGTCCAACATGTCAAAGAGACGTATGGCTTGTTTAAAAACACTACTGAAATGTAGTATTATTTTGACTTTACAACCTAAAAAACAACCTTTTTGGGTTGTTTTTTTGTTTTTGAATGATAAAAAGCATTGCGATATTAGAGATGACATGTTAGCATATTACCGTCGAGTAATATATAAGGGAGGTATCTCATGATTAACCCTAATGAAGTATTTAAATTATTAGCGGATAAAAATAAGCTAAAGATATTTATGATGTTAATGCATGATGAATATTGTGTATGTGATATTGAGAAGTTCTTATCATTAAAACAAGCCAATGTAAGCAAACATTTAATGTCTTTTAAACAGTATGAACTTGTCGAAGGATTTCGAGAGAATCAATGGATACATTACCGGATTACGAACACCGTAAAAGACGATCACAAAGCGTTATATGATTATTTACAAAGCACTACATTATATAAAACTATTGCGGCTGATTTGGCATCGTTTGAAAAAGAACTGTGTCATCCGCTTAAAAAAGGAGAATAATAATGGCAGAGAAAAAAGGCATTGCATTTTTTGAAAAATATTTAACAGTATGGGTACTTATTTGTATGGTGATTGGGGTATTAATCGGGCAATATCTAAGCGTGATTCCCGATTTTTTAGAAAGATTTACCTATGCGGAAATTTCGATTCCAATTGCGTTTTTAATTTGGTTAATGATTTATCCGATGATGTTAAAAGTTGATTTTACCAGTTTAAAGAATGTTCGCAAAAGTCCCAAAGGACTTTATCTTACCTGGGTTGTGAACTGGTTGATTAAACCGTTCACGATGTTTCTGATTGCGGCTTTTTTCTTCTTAGTACTTTTCAGTCGTTTAATTGAAGATGATTTGGCACGACAATATTTGGCCGGTGCGGTTATATTAGGGGCGGCCCCATGTACGCGGCAATGGTGTTTGTGTGGAGTCATCTTACCAAAGGAAACCCTGCCTACACGGTCGTGCAAGTCGCAACGAACAATATTATCCTCTTAGCGTTGTTTACACCGATTGTGGCTTTATTAATTAGCTTTACCGGTGTGTTGGATACGGTTGGCATTCCCTTGCCTTGGGATACCTTATTAATTTCAGTGTTTCTCTTTGTCGTTATTCCACTTGCGGCAGGAATCTTCACAAGAACGCATTTGATTAAGAAACAAGGTGAACAATATTTTAACGAACGTTTCTTGCCTAAGTTTAAACATGTAACAGTGATTGGATTGTTGCTGACATTGGTTTTAATATTTGCTTTCCAATCAGAAGTTATTATTAACAATCCCCTGCATATTGTACTCATTAGTGTACCGTTAATTATTCAAACGTTCTTGATATTCTTTATCGCATATTATGGGGCTAAGAAACTTAAGTTAACTCATGATGTCGCAGCCCCTGCTGGGATGATTGGGGCATCGAATTTCTTTGAACTGGCTGTTGCGGTTGCCATTGCACTCTTTGGTGCTACTTCACCAGTTGCCCTAGCTACAACAGTGGGAATCATCGTTGAAGTGCCTGTGATGCTAATGCTTGTAGCTATTGCAAATCATACGAAAAAACAGTTTATTTTTGCAACAACATAAAAAATAAGACGATTTCTATTATAAAACATAAGAAATCGTCTTTTTTATTTAAGTTAAAAATTAAGAAAATGCAGTGTAATCTAGGGGGTGTTTCTCAAGATATTTTTCAAGCGTTTCTTTCACATAGTTTGGATCAACCCTTATATCTTCAAAACTGTGATAACGATTGCGGACGTGGATGCATTTTAAGTATTCGATTCTGCGTTTATAGGTTTGTTCATAAGCGAGTTTATAAAGATTGAGTTGTAAGGTTAAATGATCAATTTGAAGATGTGCCATCCGTTTGACATCCGCAATCCCTATCCCTTTATGGTAAGGCGATTCAATCACCATATCAAAACGACCCGCCGCAATAACAACCCCATGATGCCAAAGCAGAACAATCGTTTCACTTTCAAGGACACTAAACTGATGTTGTCGTTTTAAGGCTATGTAGCCTTGCATTTCAGGGTGATAGGTTTTTTGACCATGGCGTTCATAGGCTTCAATCATGTCTCTGAGTTGCAAGCCTTTTTCAGCAGCTATTTTTAAAATCTCAGGATCAACATTCTTATAATGTCTTGGCAACATTTCTCGTACAATCTGTGAGATACTTACGACTTTGCGGCCATCCACAAAATATTCATGATTCGTTTGGTCAAAAAGGACAGTGTGTTCTTGAATATGGTAAGTTTCCATACAGTATCTCCTATGAATCTGACGTCTGATGTATTATATCAAATGAAATTAAAATCACCAAAATATATTATTCATAGCATTTAAAATTATTGTACTTATACATTATTTTAAGTCGCCTCATATTGAAATTTAGTGAACTATGATAACATAAGAGTACCATTTACTTAAGGAGGAAGGGATTTAATGAATAAAACGGTGTTTAAAAAGTTTGAAAAAGCACTGGTTGATAACAACAAAGCTTTAGCGCATGAACTGATCAGTGCGCACCTTAAAACGTGGGATGATTTCCTTGATTTTTATGAAGGGGTTATACCGAGTATTCTTAACAGTATCGATTGTGCAGAGGATGATGATGCGTGCATTTGGTTAGAACATCAAATCAGTGGGATTGTACGTAGTATTGTAGAAGCGAGTTACCAACCACTCTTAAAGGTTGCGAAAACATTATCTGAGACAAAGCATGTACTGATTGCGTGTGTTGAGGAAGAACCCCATGAATTGGGTGCATTAATTGGTGCACACCTTTTTGAACTCTATGGTTTTAAGACCACTTTTATTGGTGCCAATACCCCCTCAGCAACCATAAAAAGTGCGCTAAAAACACTATCGGTTGATTATTTGGTGCTTAGTGCGACCAACATCTATCATATCTCGACATTAAATAAACTACTTGATTCTATTAAGATAGAATTTCCTAGTGTCAAGGTATTTGGTTCAGGGCGTGGGGTATGTCAACATTATCACGCACTTCATCTCGATGATGTATTGAATGGTTCAAAAGATATTGAACGCGTTATGAAAAAGGAAGGGCTAACATGTTCGCATTCAGTATAGCCCGCCGTTTTTTAGCGCATAATAAATTACAGACTATTCTTATTACGCTTGGGATCGCAATCGGTGTAAGTGTGCAAGTCTTTATTGGATCATTGATCCAAGGCTTACAACAAGACCTTATCAACACTACCATTGGGAGTAGTTCCCATGTCACCATACAGGCTGCCAATCGTAATGAACGTATGCCGGATGATGAAGCGTTTTTTGAAATGCTTCAAGGCTTTGATGATGAAATTACCGTGGTTAGTCGTACATTACAAACCCCTGGAAACATTCAAAGTGATCAAAGTGATCCTGTAGTAATCCGTTCGTTTGATTTTGAAGCGGCGAATAAGATTTATGATTTTGACGAGAACTTAATATCAGGGGTTTTGCCTGAAAATGATAATGAAATCACGCTCGGTAAAGACTTGGTCGATGCGTTGGAGTTATCACTTGGTGATAATGTAGAAGTCTTTGTGAACGAGACGTTTGATACCACTGATTTTACGTTGGTGGGTATTTTTGATTTCGGCTCCACACAAATCAATGAATCGTGGTTGGTCACAACGATCGATACGACGAAAGCAATCCTTGATACTGAGGAAATCTCTGCCTATGAAATGCAGATATCTGATGTATTTTATGCTGATATCTTAGCGAGTAACTTACGGGGTAGCATCGATGAAGATACCTACCGCGTGAGTGATTGGAAAAGTGCCAATCAGGATCTACTTAGTGGACTTAATGGACAAAGTGTCTCAAGTTTGATGATTCAAATATTTGTAATAATCTCTGTTGTATTGGGGATTGCCAGTGTACTGGCGGTGAGTGTCTTACAAAAATCTAAACAACTCGGTATTTTAAAAGCGATGGGGATTAAAGACAAACAAGCCAGTCTTATATTCTTGTTCCAAGGATTAATCCTTGGGTTTATCGGGGCCATATTAGGAGTATTAATAGGACTTGGTTTATCTTATAGCTTTACCATCTTTGCAGTAAATCCTGATGGGACGCCAGTCGTAGAACTCTTTATCAGTCCACCTTTTATTGTCCTTAGTGCTTTTATTGCAATAGCTGCCGCGTTAGTGGCTTCAATTATTCCAGCTAAGCGCAGCGCAAAACTAAGTGTAATTGAGGTGATTCGCAATGGCTGAGACTGTGATGAAGTTATCCAATATCAAAAAGACCTATGGCAAAGTCATCAAAACCGATGTTTTGCATGGCATTAATTTAGATTTTGAGAATCATTCTTTTACCTCTATTATCGGTCAGAGTGGCTCGGGGAAATCTACGCTTATGAATATTATGGGGACTCTCGATGTACCCAGTGAAGGCAGCATTGAAATCTTTAATCAACGCACCGATAATATGGATAAGAATGCCCTATCAACATTGCGTAATGAAACTATAGGATTTATCTTCCAACATCACTATTTACTGCCGGAATTCAGTGCATTAGAAAACATTTTAATGCCTTACCGGATTCAACACAATAAAGTTCCTAAAGCGGTCATGGAGTATGCCCTTGAGTTAATAGAGTTGGTAGGATTAAGTAAAGTTAAAGATAATCTAGCCACTGAGATGAGTGGAGGCCAACAACAACGTGTCGCCATTGCCCGTGCACTGATTAATAAGCCTAAGATTATTTTAGCTGATGAGCCGACCGGTGCTCTCGATAGTGAAACAACCAATCAAATCTATAAACTATTACGTAAAATTAACCGTACATATGGCACAACATTTATTGTCATTACGCATGATCGCAAGATTGCGGAAAAAACAGATCGTATGATTGAACTGACAGATGGAAAAGTAACATTGGATGTCACCATAGAGTAAAGTAAATCTCCTCGAATTTTCGAGGAGATTTTTATATAAACTTTTTTCATAACTAACGCGTAAAAAGCAGTTTTTATTTTCATGAAATCAAATTAAAAAGGTATGATATAATAACAACGAAAACGTTTTAGGAGGCAGTTATGAAAACTTTAAATTTGTGGTTTATGTTAGGGTTAAC
>PWOH01000047.1 GCA_003557505.1 Mollicutes bacterium
ACAACCCTTGGCACATCAAGTGCCATTGTGAATGGGACTGTGATGGGAATTGTAATCATTTATCGCCGTAAATGGCGCTTTATATTCATGCTTGTTCCTATTTTAGGGATTTCTGTGTTTCTTGATTTTTGGGATCTGTTAGTATTTTCCCATTTTGATCTCACTGCACTTAATATGATATTCCGATTACTTATTTTCGTGGTTGGAACCTTTGTTATTACCTTTGGCCTTAGCTTGATTATTCTTTCAGATTTTCCAGCAGGAGTATTTGATGAGTTAATGGTCATGTTTATGGATATTTTTAAAACAAAAAGTGTATTTTACACCCGCCTTGGTGTTGAACTGCTTGCGATTGTCCTTGCAATATTATTTGGGTTCCTGGCGAATATCGGGTTAGGTGCTGTCAACTATGGCAGTGTTTTGTTGGCGATACTTTTAGCCCCGATACTTTCCTGGCAAATGCGATGGATAGGAGCGTTCATTTATGAAAGACCTTGACATGAAAGATCTGCAATTTAAATGGAAAGACAGTCTCATATACTTAGTCGGTGCTTTTATCACCGCATTAGGCGTAGTTTTATTATTAAAAAGTAACTTAGGTGTAACCAGTTGGGATGTATTGCATACCGCAATATACACCGTAACGCCTCTGACGTTTGGGACGTCATTGTTCATTGTTTCAATGCTGATTACGTTATTTGTGATTTTTTATCATAAAGACTGGAGATATTTGTTTTTGATTGTTCCTTTTGTGTTGGTAGGATTATTTCTTGATTTGTTCAATGAAATCCTGCTTGTTGATTTTATCCCCAAAGGGTATGGTCAGTTAGCATCGTTTGTTTTTGGATTGATCCTTTTGCCTGCCGGTGCGACCATGTTGATTATGAGTCGCTATCCAGCGGGAATTTATGAAGAGCTTATGCTTGTGTTGATGAAAATATTTAAAACGAAAAATATCGCCGCTGTGCGTTTCTTTATGGAACTCACCCCCGTATTGATCGGGGTTTCGCTTACCGCTATTATGGTCGGTGATTTAGGACAACTGCATTTTGGAACACCCATTACAGTTATTTTAGCAGGACCGTTACTACAATTATATATTAAAATATACAGGAGGCTAACTGATGGAAATCAATAAATTGATTGACCATACATACCTTAAAGCATTTGGTACCAAAGAAGACATTGACAAAATTTTAGAAGAGGCCATCACTTATGATTTTAAGAGTGTTTGTCTCAACCCTGCGTGGGTTGAATACGCCGTAGAAAGTTTAAAAAAGAGTGATGTACTCGTTTGTACGGTGATTGGATTCCCACTTGGAGCCAATACAACTGAAACGAAAGTTTATGAAACAACGGATGCCTTAAAAAAAGGTGCCCATGAGATTGATATGGTACTTAACATCGGATGGGTTAAAGAAGGCCGTTTTGATCTGGTGCAAAAAGAAATTGAAGCGGTTAAAGAAGCCTGTCACAACAATGTACTCAAAGTTATCTTAGAGACATGCTACCTAGATAAATCAGAAATTGAAAGTGCCGCTAAAGCCGCAATCGATGCCGGCGCGGATTTCATTAAAACATCCACTGGATTCGGCACTGGTGGTGCTACCGAAGAAGATGTTCGTTTAATGCGTCGCATCGCCAAGGATAAAGGGGTCAAAGCCAGTGGTGGCGTTAGAAATCTTGAAGACTTGCAAAAAATGGTTGATGCGGGCGCGAGCCGTATCGGGGCTTCAAGCGGTGTCAGCATTATGCAAGGAACAACCAGTAAAGAAAATTATTAGGAGGGTTACTTATGGCAACACCACACATTAACGCAAAAAAAGGAGATATCGCTAAAACGGTATTAATGCCTGGCGATCCACTCCGCGCTAAATTTATCGCAGACAACTTTTTAGACAATGTCAAATCTTTCAATACCGTTCGTAACATGTTTGGGTATACCGGAACCTATAAAGGCAAGCCCATCAGTGTCATGGGCAGTGGAATGGGCATGCCAAGTATCGGCATCTATTCGTATGAGTTATACAATTTCTTCGATGTAGAACGCATTGTACGCATCGGCTCATGTGGTGCCTATACCGATGAAATTGACCTTTATGATGTTTTATTAGCGACAAGTGCATACAGCGAATCTTCATACGCCAAGGTTCAATCAGGTAGTTATGACAGTGAATATACCTATCCAACGGCCTCACTTAATGAGAATATCGAAGCAAACGCCAAGTCACTAGACATTCCAATCCGTAAAGGGGTTATTCACAGTAGCGATGTCTTTTACCGTGAAAATTTCGATGACTATAAAACGATTTATAAAAATCACAATGCTATAGCCGTAGAAATGGAATCATTCGCGTTATTCCATAACGCCAATGTCTCTAATAAAGAAGCGGCTTGTATCTTGACTGTTTCTGATTCATTGGTCACCAAAGAGGCTACGAGCGCAGATGAGCGTCAAAACGCCTTCACGAAGATGATGGAGATTGCGTTGTCACTCGCTGAGTAAACAAAAAAGTGCTGAGGCACTTTTTTTACGACTAAACACTTTTTCACATTATTTAAAGACACATGATACAATAAATTTGTGTCTACTTCACCTTAAACAGGAGGAATCGCATGGAATTCAAAACCACGACAATAAAAGATATACCGATTCATTTCGTTAAAACCAAGCAGTTTAAGTCCATGCAAATAGAAGTCCGTTTTTTTGATGATCTTGATGCAGACACTGTAACAGCGAGACATTTGATGTTGGCGATGTTAAAAGCGAAAACCCAACAATATTCTACTCGTAAACAACTCAGCAAACATCTTGAAAGTCTTTATGACACGCATTTATCTGCGCAATCGATGAAACTGGGCAAGAAACATATCAATCAGTTCGTATTAACGTTTCCTAATCCTAAGTACACACAGCAGTCATTACTTGATGCAGTGATTGATTTATTGGATGAAATATTATTTAACCCTGCTTTCGACCAAACAACGCTCGATGAAGAAAAGCAGTTTCTCCACGATTACTTTGCGGCGGAATATGCCAATAAAACCCGCTATGCCGCAAAACGATATTATGAACACATGTACAAAGGCCATCCGTATAATGTCAATGCTTTAGGCGTCGAAACGAACATTACAGATGTAGGACTTGAGGATATCAAACTCGCTTATTCCAACATGATCAACAACAACCCTGTCTTAATCAGTGTCAGCGGTGATTTTGACGAAAAAGACCTTGTGAGTAAACTCAGTGAATTGCCTTTCTCACAAGGTAAGGCTTTGCCAAAAGATTTGTTTATTCGTCATGATTTCAAAACGTTGAATGATGTAAAAGAAACCATGGAACTTTCACAGGACCGTTTGTTTATGGCCATAAAAAGTGATATTTATTTTAAAGACGATGATTATTTCATATTAAATGTTTTTAACGCCTTATTCGGTGAAGGGTCTGAAGCGATGTTGTTTCAAGAAGTCAGAGAAAATCAATCACTCGCTTATTATATCCATTCTTCCTACGCACCGTTTTCCTCATTGATTACAGTTGTTTCGGGGATGGATGACAAAAACATTGAAAAAGCGAAAGCGATTATTAAAGAGATCTTAAGTAATATCCAATCGGGCCATTTTGATGAGGAAGCATTAGAACTTGCCAAAAAACACCGTATTTCATTACTTAAAAAAAGTTACGACAATATCCGCAGTCTTTCTTTGAAAGGGTTACGCAATGCGTTGTTTGATGTTCCGTTTGATGAGCAACGTCAATTAGAGGCTTACCAAGCAGTAAGCAAACGTGATATTATGCGCGTCGCCCAAAAACTCAGAATCGTTTTTTCATACGTGCTAGGGAGTGATGATCATGGAAAAGATTGAGTATAAGGCATATGAGGAAACCGTTTATAAAACCCAGTTAAAAAACCGCTTGAATGTTTACTTTATCCATAAACCAGGCTTTTCAAAGTCGTATGTTACGATCAGTGCGCCGATTGGTTCAATTAACCAAGCTTATAAAGATGATAAAGGAATGACGCACATGGTGCCTAAAGGCGTTGCGCATTTTTTGGAACATAAAGTGTTTGAAAAAGACGGAGAAGATATTTCCAAAGCATTTTCCATGGATGAAGCTCAAATCAATGCTTTTACAGAACACAATCAAACAACCTATTTGTTTAGTGCCACCAATGAACTCATCCGTAACACCCAGCGTTTGATCAATATGTTTTTCTTTCCGGATTTTACTGACCAAGGCGTTGAAAAAGAAAAAAATATTATTCAAGAAGAACTCAACATGTATATAGATGATCCTTTATATAAGCAGTATCATACTCTTATCAACAATATGTATCACAGCCACCCTATTAAGGATGATATTTTAGGGACGGCATCATCCATTCAATCGATTACTAAAAAAGATTTAAAAGCAATGCATGAAGCCTATTATCAACCGGAAAAAGCCAACGTTGTTATTATTAGCAGTGCCAATGTCAAATCAGTATTCGAAGCGCTTGAAAACAACGTTGAACTGCCACAACCAACTGCTTTACAACCCGTTGATACCTTAGCGGAAGAACCTGAAAATATTCCTAAAGATTTGGATACTATTATCCTTGATGTCAAAAAACCTTCTGTATTGATAGGGATTAAGTTCATCCCTGTTTATGACAATGCGTTGCAACGCATCAAAGAATCACTTGCGCTTTCAATATTTATGGACTTGACCCTTGGGAAAAGTTCCGATCATTATGAAAACTTACTACAAAAAGGGGTTATTAATGATACCTACGGGCTTGAGCTTGCTTATGAGAAAGAATATGCTTATGCGTTAATTGGCTCGGAATCAAGTAACCCTGAGGCTGCCTATCAAGCATTAAAAGAGATATTAAGAGACATCGGTGCTATCACGATTGATCCCCAGGATTTTGAACGAATGAAAAAACAACTACTAGGGAATTTTATGATGGGGCTTGATGCTCAAGAATCGCTAGCGCACCAATTTACTGATTATATTCAAAATGATGTTTATTTCTATGACGTTTTAAAAATTGCCTCTGATATAACCTTGGAAGAAGTGCAAGCACAGCGCCATAAATTTAATATGGCCAACATTTCCACCCTTATCGGTAAACCTAAGTAAAATTATTAAATGAAATGGTTGCAAAATTGTAACAATTACAATATAATATAGATAGTTAAGAAAATCTTAAGGAGGAACATAATAATGAGTAAAAAAGTTGAACTATTGAACCAACTGACTGCAGATCTTGCAGTCGCATTCGTTAAATTCCACAATTTACACTGGAACGTTACAGGTGAGCGTTTCAAAGAGGTGCATGAATATGCAGAAGAGCTTTACGATGCACTTAATGAACAATACGATGAAGTTGCAGAACGCGTTAAAATGCTTGGTGAATTCCCACCTGCGTCTATGAAAGCGTATCTAGAGACAACAAAAATCGAAGAATTAACGAACAAAGACTACACCATTTTAGAAACTAACGAACTACTCTTAGAAACATTAAAATATTTACGTAGTCTTGCAACGGATGCACGTAATGTTGCTGATGAAGAAGGCGACTTTGCGACAGTTGCAATGCTTGAGGATATCGTTGGTGTTTATTGCAAACACGTATGGTTCCTTTCTCAAATGGTTAAATAACATTGTACTTAAAGCACTCCAGCCGGAGTGCTTTTTTATAACTATGTTTTGCTATAAATACTCAATAAATGTCAAGAGCTACCAATACTGGTAGGCTAAATTGTTTGGAGAAAACAAGGAATTTGTTATAATTACTTTGAAAGGATGATATTATGAAACAACGTTTTATTGAAACTTATGGCTTAATTAAAGTAAACTTCAAAACGTTGATTCTTTTTGAAATGATTTACCGTATTATTGGTGCTATCGCTATTTTCCCCATTTTAAGTGGTTTGTTTTTTCTCTCTATTCGCTTAAGTGGGCATCGATTCATTACCAACTCGCTAATGTATGATTACCTTACCAATCCGACGACAATCCTTACCTTACTTGTGATGCTTTTCATTATTGGGGTTTATATTGCTTATGAAATGGTTGTCCTGAGTATCTTATTTCATTATTCTCGTGAAGAGAAGAAAGTTTCATTAAAAGATTTGCTGAACTTGTCGTTAAAAAACTTACGTCGTATCGTTCGTAAATTCCATTTTATGCTCGTAATTTTTGCGATTATATTTTTTATTACCGTCAATTTAATTCATATCAGCGGGATCGCATCAACGTTGAGTCTACCACAGTTTATTACTGACAATATGTTTTCTGAACCGCTTTTTATCACGTTGAGTTTAACATTTTCTTTTGTGTTGTTTGTGTTATTTTTAGAAAATATTTTCTCAATGAATGTACTAACTTTAGAAGATAAACCCTTTAAACATTCTTACAAGCGGATACGTAAATTGCTTAAAGGTGAACGCCTTAAAATTATCATGGATTTTGCGGTGTTAAATACTTTGATAAACGTTTTGTTTTATGCTGTTTATACATTGGTTATTTTACTTATATCAGTCTTTATTTTCATCACTCGAGGTCAAGCTGTTGTCTTAGGTGCACTATTAACGGTTCTTTATACCGTTTATTTAGTCATTGCAGCTATTGCGAGTTTTATTGTTTTACCCCTTAATTATGCGTGGATGAGCGAATGGTATCACTCCAAAACATCCAAAGATCAACGTGCGCCTTTACCGACGTTGACTCAGAAGGATATCGATATATTCTCATTCCGTTTTGCCAAACCGATTATTGCTTCAATTATGATTTTCGCTTTAATTTTTAATGGAGTGACTGTTTATGCAACGGTGGCTCGACGTGGGGGGTTAGACTTTTTTAATCGTCCAGAAGTTGTGGCCCATCGCGGGAGTTCTATGCGTGCCCCTGAAAACACCATGGCTGCCATTGACCTTGCAATCGAAGAAAACAGTGATGGTGTTGAAATTGATGTTCAGTTCACATCGGATGGTGTTCCTATCTTGTTTCACGACAGCCGCATTGCAAGAACAACGGATTCGCAACTTAACAGAAGAATATCCGATTTAACCTACGAGGAGGTTCAAGCCCTTGATGCGGGGAGCTGGTTTTCCTCTGAGTTTGAAGGAGAGCGTATTCCGACATTAGCAGAAGCCTTAGAAGCCATTAAAGGAAATGCTGTTGCCTATATAGATATGAAAGCTTATACCCGTGAAGCAACTGAAAAAGTCGTAGAGATTGTTGAAGCATTGGGTATGGAAAATGATGTCAAAATTCTCAGCTTTAACTCAGCGCAATTAAGACAATTCAAAGCATTAAATGAAGACATTGAAACCATTTATCTTGTCATTAGTTTCTATGGATCCATTTCTGCACTTATCGATATAGACTATGTTGATAATTATGGTTTTCAAAAATCAATCATCATCAATAACCCTAGTTATGCCGAACGTATTCGTTCCGAAGGGAAGGGACTATATGTTTGGACCGTTAATTCAGAGTCCAATCTAGAAAATGTTCGCAACATCGGGGTTGATGGTGTCATTACTGATGATCCTATCCTTGCCCGTGAAGTGGCTTATCAAACTTATAGTAATCCATCCTTTACCCAGTTGATGCGTGATCTATTTAATTAAATAACATAGTTAGGAGATAACGTTATGAATGACCAAGTTAAGCAATTAATTGTAAAAAAACGAATGTCGGAGATGACAATCCTTAGTGGTTTGATTGTGTTAGCTATTGCATTTGCAATTTATCAAATGACAGAAGCAATTCTTGTAAGTGGAGTCAGCGCAGTTGTGGGATTTTTATTAATATTTTTTGGGAACTCCAACTTTTCGCATTTGCGTGAAACGTTCAAAGAACAGTTTATATCTGATCTCCTGAAGGAATGGATGAAAGATGGAAGCTATAACCCTGGAATCGGCTTATCACAAATTCAGGTTGTCGCAAGTGAATTTTTTGATAATCCCCACACTTTTCATTCCGAAGGACTCATCACCGGCGCAGTTGATAAAATTCCCTTTCTATCGAGTGATATCACGCTTCAAAGAACCGATAACAAAAAAGAAAATCCCTATTTTTCCGGTAGAATGTTCATCTTTCAATTTAACCACGCCTTCAATTTTTCACTACAACTGCTGCAAGATCAAAAAGCCCAACCAAAAAGAGATTACCGTAAAAGTAAAACACTTAATGACTTACTTCACAATCGTTTCAATTGTTATTCAACGAATGTCAAAGAAGCGAGAAAACTACTGAATGCTGAGTGTCGAGATGCTCTTTTAAGCTTGGATAATAATCATTATAACAGCATAAATATTTCCTTTGTTGAGTCAAAATTGTTTCTCGCCTTTAATCACCAACAAGATACCTTTAACTTCCGCTTTTTAAAAAGGCTAAATACAAAACAACTCATCAATTTTCAACACGATATAGAACTCATTCACGTGTTATTGGATGAAGTAAGACATAACCCAGAAATTTTTACACATTTTTAAAACTCTACATTAAATAAAAATGTATATCAAAGCGAGAGAAAACCACACTTAAACCAAGGTTTTCTCTTGTTTTTATGCTTGGTATTACAAGGCTTTGATAAAAAACTAAAAAACCATGAACTAAATACCCCTTTTATGCACTGTGACACCTTCATGAACTTTAGGTACAATGAGCACATGGAAGGAGGTAGACATGGTAAATCAAGTGATATTAGTCGGTAGACTTGTCTATGATCCAGAACTTAGATCAACCGATGATGGCAAGAAAGTCACGACAATAACCTTGGCACTGCAGCGTAGTTTTAAAAGTTCTGAAACTGGAACCTATGAGACGGACTTTATTCGATGTACCTTATGGAGTGGCATCGCTGAAAACACGGTCCAATATTGCAAGAAAGGTTCTACTGTAGGTGTTAAAGCAAGGTTAGCGCAGCGTTTTTATGAGATTGATGAAGAAAAATCATTCTCATACCCTGAAGTTATTGCAGAAAAGATTACATTTATTAACACTAAAAACTAAACCCTCGTTTGAAACTCCCCCTTCATAAAAAACGCCTTCAAGGCGTTTTTTTCCTTAGGGGCTATGTTATAATTATGGATGAAAGAGGTGATACCATGAAACAATATCATGAATTTTTACAACATATTTTGAATCACGGGAGCCCTAAAGATGATCGTACCCAAACCGGGACAATCTCTACATTCGGCTACCAAATGCGCTTTGATCTTAACCAAGGATTTCCCTTGGTCACGACAAAAAAAGTGCATCTCAAGAGTGTAATTTATGAACTATTATGGTTTATTAAAGGCGATACCAATATACAGTATTTGACGCAAAACGGTGTGAGAATATGGAATGAGTGGCCCTATCAAAAGTATAAAAAAAGCGATGCCTATGAAGGAGAAACGATGCAGACATTCATTGATAAGATTAATACGGATGATGCCTTTGCAAAAACCTGGGGTGATCTCGGACCTGTATATGGCAAACAGTGGCGTGCGTTTGAAGGTAAGAACCGTTCAATCGATCAATTAAAGGTTTTACTGGATGAAATTAAAAATAATCCCCATTCAAGACGATTGATTGTTAACAGCTGGAATGCACCGCTTGTAGAGGAAATGGCGTTACCACCTTGTCATATGATGATGCAGTTTTATGTCAACGATGGTAAACTTTCCGCACAACTATATCAACGCAGTGCCGATGCTTTCTTAGGTGTCCCATTTAATATTGCTTCATACGCACTTTTAACGCAAATGATTGCCCATGCACTAGATTTGAAACTTGGTGAGTTTGTCCATACAATTGGGGATGCGCATATTTATAACAACCATATTGAACAAGTAAAGACTCAACTTAAACGTAAACCTTATCCGTTACCAACGATGACAATCAACCCGGATAAAAAAGATATTTTTGCGATGGAATACGATGATTTCACCTTATCAAACTATCAACATCATCCGCACATCAAAGGGAAGGTGAGTGTTTAATGGTTGCACTTATTGTCGCCATGGATAAACAACAAACCATAGGCAAAAATAATGCCTTACCATGGCATTTCAAAGAAGACTTGCAATACTTCAAACAAAAAACCTTGCATAAAACGGTTTTGATGGGACGCAAAACCTATGAATCGATTGTCGATAAGTTAGGTAAGCCTTTGCCTAAAAGAGATAATATCGTGCTTACTAGACAATCCAAGTCCTTTGAAGGTGCACGGGTTATTCATAACATTAAAGCCTATTTAGAAACGATTCCTAACGATATGGAAGTGTTTATTATAGGTGGGAAAGAAGTGTATGAACAAAGCTTGCCTTTCGTTGATGTTTTATATATTACCCATATTAATGATGTTTATGATGGTGATACTACGTTTCCTGAAATTGACTTCCAACACTATCAGCTCGTTAAAAAAGAAGAAAAACCCCCGTTAACATTCGCAGTTTACGTCCGAAAGGGAGTGCAGTATGATCACGATACTCTTTAGTCTTTTTGTTATTGTATTTACGCTTATCTATGGGTATTTGTTTGATGCTTTCACGTTAAGCCTACTTAGTATCATTTATTGGCTTTTAGCTTTCTTGTTGGGCTTTGTAACAACGTTCGTTTTATTGTTAATCAGAATGCATTTATACGGTCGTTTCCAAAAAGGCGATCAAACCAAAAACATGAAAAACCATCAGTTTGTGCATAATATCATGCGTCTTGTCACAAGACTACTGCGTTTAAAAGTTCATGCGAGTGGACTAAAGAATATTCCTGCAAAACCTTTTATTATGATAGGTAATCATCAAAGTAATTATGATATTATTGCGGTAAAACCCTTTATAAAAAACCAACCGCTTATCTTTGTGGCGAAAAAATCATTGTTTAAATGGCCAGTGCTTGGTCGTCTTGTTGCGTTGTTAGGCAATATACCGATTAACCGCTTAACCGATAGAAGTGCCATAGAAGCGATTGTCAATGGAATCAAACAGTATAAAAGCGGAGTGCCAGTCGTAATATATCCTGAAGGAAAACGAAGTTTTTCCAATGAAATGATCGATTTTAAACCGGGTGCGTTTAAACTTGCTATGAAGCCCAAAGCACCTATTCTTGTCGTATCAATTTATAATTTTCATAAAACATGGCAATGGTGGCCTTTTAAACGTCAAAATGTCTATATTCACTTTCATCCATTGCTTGAATATGAAGATTATCAATCCATGAATACCCAAGAACTTTCCAAAGTTGTTAAAGCAACCATTCAAGAACAACTTAATACTTTCAAAGAAATGGACACAAAGTAATGCGAAAAGCGTGATTTTGTGGTAAAATATCACGTTATACAAAATGATTATGTGAAATGAAGGAGTGATACCATGAGAATGGTTGACATTATTGAGAAAAAACGCGATAACCATCCCTTAAGTAAAAAAGAAATTGATTTTTTTGTAGAAGGCTATACACAAGGCCATATCCCTGATTATCAAGTCAGTGCACTATTGATGGCAATCTATTTTAATTCAATGGATGACGATGAGGCCACACATTTCACCAATGCGATATTAAATAGTGGCGATATTATTGATTTATCCAGTATTGAAGGCATTAAAGTCGATAAACATTCCACGGGGGGTGTCGGTGATAAGACAACACTAGTGCTTGGACCACTCGTCGCGGCTTGCGGTGCTAAGTTTGCAAAACTGAGCGGGAGAGGTTTAGGTCATACCGGTGGGACACTTGATAAATTAGAAAGTATTGAAGGCTTTAATATTTCGTTGTCAAATGAAGCCTTTATTGATCAGGTGAATAAACTTAACCTTGCGGTTGCTGGACAGACTAGTTCACTAGCACCTGCTGATAAAGCGCTTTATGCATTGCGCGATGTCACCGGAACGGTACCGAGTATTCCGCTAATTGCGGCTTCTATCATGAGTAAAAAACTTGCGAGTGGTGCCGATGTGATTGTCTTAGATGTGAAAATCGGCGAAGGGGCTTTTATGAAAACCCTAGAAGAAGCCCGAGAACTTGCTAGAATTATGGTTAAAATTGGGAAAAACTTTGATAAAAAAGTCGTTGCATTTATTACAGACATGTCTGAACCTTTAGGCTTTGCAGTCGGGAATAAACTTGAAGTCTTAGAAGCAATTCGTACCTTACAAGGCAATGGACCCAAAGATCTTCAAGAACTCTCTGTTGAAATAGGTGCTCACTTGGTGCATCAAGCGGGTCTTGTGGAAAACTTAAAAGAAGCGCGTAAAATGATCAATGAAAAAATAAGTTCTTTGGAAGCTTCTGATAAATTTAAAGCGCTGGTTGAAGCTCAAAATGGAACATATCCTAATCTTGAAGATTACATTAAAACAAAAGGCATTGTTGCCGTAAAAGCGGAATCATCTGGATATATCAAGTCACTTAATGCGCTTGATATTGGACTTTCTGCGATGCGTTTGGGTGCCGGCAGAACCACAAAAGATGACAAAATTGATGCCGATGTTGGGATTGTTCTCAACAAAAAAGTCGGCAACAAAGTTGAAAAAGGTGAAGACCTTGCCTATGTATATACAAATAAAGAAAACATTGACGAAGAACTTAAAACGGTGCTTAATGCCTTTACTATAAGTGAAGAACCGGTTGAAGATAATCCTTTAATTTATGAAGTGATTGAATAATTGATTAAGAGACGCGATTTCGCGTCTCTTTCTTTATAATTTTGATATAATGAAGATGGAGGGATGCATATGAAAGATG
Organism: Mollicutes bacterium; assembly: GCA_003557505.1. Lineage (GTDB taxonomy): Bacteria > Bacillota_I > Bacilli_A > Izemoplasmatales > Izemoplasmataceae > B1SED10-225. The sequence goes on from PWOH01000047.1 coordinate 12,731, forward strand.
TAATTCATTTTTATAAGACGTATGATTTAGAAAGTGTCAAGAAGTTCTATGGTGATGTATTGAATCTTAAATTATACAAAGATCAAGGAAAATGTTTGATTTATGAGCTCGGCGGCTATGGAAAAATTGGGTTTTGCACCCATCATCCTGAGCATCATGCCAATTCCACTTGCATCACGTTTGTTTATGAACGGAAATCAGACGTAGAAAAAATGTACAACCATTTAAAAAGTCGTGCGCACGAAGTCACCAAACCAACATTAAATGATGCATTTAAGATTTATCATTTTTTTGCAAAAGATGACGATGGACACATGCTGGAGTTTCAAGTGTTTTTAAATTAGTATTTTAGTTGTCTTCACCATGCATTATGATATACTATACATGTCGTTAAAATCAGGGGAGCTTAGAGAACTAGGCTGAGACATTCTTGACACTAGAATGAAACCTTACCTGATCTGGGTAATGCCAGCGTAGGATGTATAACTTGATTTTTAAGTTTTGTCCACGTGGACAAAACTTTTTTACTTTTTAAGGAGTGATTTTATGGATGTTACTATAACTATTGATTTAGGAATGTGGATTGCAATTGCTATTTTGGCTTTTCTAGCTACGACTGCATTAGGGTATTTTCTTGCTCAATGGCAATTCCACAAAAATACCGAAAGAAAACCATTAACCACAAAAGATATAACAGAGGTTGCCATATTTGTGGCACTTGCCTTTATTATCGAAGTGCTGGTATCATGGGTTCCCAGACAACCTATGGGTGGAAGTATCACGATTTCGCTGGTACCTTTGATTGTCTTGGCATATCGTAAAGGGTTTATCATCACATTGTATGCAGGTATCATTTTTGGCATACTAAATTGGATGTTGGCTGGCTTTGCGATTTATGTTCATTGGATGGAAGGCCCGCTTGATTATATACTTGCCAGTGGTGCTGTTTCATTGAGTGCGCTCGTATTTAGAAAGTATCGCGAAAGTGCGAAATATTTTGCGATTGCTGCTATTGTCGGTGGGTTTGGACGTTATTTCATGCATTTCCTCTCAGGAATAATTTTCTTTAGAGAATTCGCCGCTGAAGGACGTCATTGGCTGATTCATTCCATTATTTATAATGGAACTTATATGATTCCGACCATTATACTTGTCAGTATTCTTTCATGGGCCCTTTATACAAAAATGCACGATGTTTTAGAACAAGATTTGATTTAATAAGAACCGTCCCCGGTTTTAAACGACACAAAGAGACTTGAGAAAGTCTCTTTTTTATGTTTTAAGATTATCGCTTTATTGTATAATAGAGGTGGAGGTGAGCATATGAAAATAATGTTTGTAGGTAGTGAAGCAACACCATTTTGTAAAACTGGTGGTCTTGCTGATGTGCTTGGAAGTTTACCACAGGCACTCAATAAGCTAGGTCATGAGGTATCACTTGTTTTACCCAAACATAAAGTGATTAAGGATAAATTTTCTAATTCAATCGAACCACTTGGGCAAAGTAGTGTGCGTATTCACACGAAAGAAGAATATGTTGGCTTTGAAATGTTAGTTCATGAAGGCATTAAGGTCTATCTTATTGACAATGAGTATTACTTTGGCTATCGTGAAAATCTTTATGGAGATTTTGACGATGGAGAAAGATACGGATATTTTGCACAAAGTGTCATCAAACTGATTACTTTTTTAAATAAGGACTTTGACATTTTACACTTACATGATTGGCAAACCGGATTGATTCCTTATATCAAAAAAACGATGAACGATCCCAAACTTGATGCTATCAAAACCGTCTTCACAATTCATAATATTGCTTATCAAGGCCGTTTTGACAAAGAACTATTTCCCTATTTAAATGTGCCTTACTCATCGGAAATCGAACATGATGGTGTTATTAACTTTTTGAAAACCGCAATTGTAACCAGCGATTATATCTCAACTGTTTCTCCGACCTATGCGGAAGAAATCACCTATGCATACTTTGGTTATGGGATGGAAAGCCTGCTTAAGGATAGGACCCATGTTTTAAAAGGCATCCTCAACGGGATTGATTACAATGTATTTTCCCCTTCGAAGGATGTCTTTATTGAGAAACCTTTTTCCCTAAGGAATTATATAAAAGGTAAAACAGAAAATACGGTTGCATTACTTAAAACATTTCATCTGCCAGAAGATACGAAAGTGCCGATTATCGGTATTGTATCGAGATTAACCGAACAAAAAGGATTTAATCTTTTAGAAGAAGTCATTGAAGATCATCTTGCCAATAAACGGTTTAAATTGATTGTGCTTGGAACCGGCGATTACCATATAGAACAACACTTTGAATATCTTAAACGCAAATACCCTAAACAGGTGGGATTGTATCTAGGGTATAACGATACCATCGCCAGAAAAATCTATGCAGGCAGCGACTTTTTCCTTATGCCCTCTCGCTATGAACCGTGTGGATTATCCCAGTTGATTTCTCTTTCTTACGGAACATTACCGATTGTGAGACAAACCGGAGGGTTAAAAGATTCAATTATTCCTTATAATAAATTTACCAAAGAAGGTACAGGCTTTGGTTTTCAAAACTTCGATGCCGGAGATTTAAATCACGCCATTACCCAAGCACTCGATGCCTATAAAAACAAAGAGACATTGAAACGCCTGCGTCGCAGTGCCATGCAAGAAGACTTCTCATGGGAAGAAAGCGCCAAACAATACATCGAACTATATCAGGAAGTTAAAGGAGGCTAATCGATGGAAACGTTGGCATTAATACTCGCAGGGGGTAGAGGTTCCCGCCTCGATCTGTTGAGTGAAAAACGCGTCAAACCGGCCGTGCCATTTGCCGGGAAATATCGTATCATTGATTTTACATTAAGCAATTGTTCAAACTCAGGCATTTATCACATTGGCATTCTCACACAGTACTTACCACTAAGTCTTAATGAACATATCGGAACAGGAAAACCATGGGACTTAGACAGAAGAGACACCTCACTAACCCTACTACAACCGTATAAAGAGTGGTATAGTGGCACCGCAGACAGTGTCCTTCAAAATCTTGATTATATCAAACGCGCCAATCCGAAAAATGTCATTATTTTATCGGGTGATCATGTGTACAAGATGGATTACCGTAAAATGATCGAAAAACACAACGCCAAAGGTGCTAATTTGACAATCGCTGTTCAAGAAGTTCCGATGGAAGATACCAATCGTTACGGTATTTTACGAACAAATAAAAATGACAAAATTATTGAGTTCCAAGAGAAACCCGAAAAGACAGATTCAAATCTTGCGTCAATGGGTATTTATGTTTTTGAAACGCAAACGCTGATTAAAGTACTTGAAACCGTTAAAGACCCTAATTTAGACTTTGGAAAACATATCATTCCATATCTCATCGGTGGGGAAGTATACAGTTATACCTTTAATGGCTACTGGAAAGATGTGGGAACCTATGATGCATATTTGGAAGCGAACATTGAACTAACTTCAACTGTCGATCAAGTACCGTTGGATATGTATGATCGTAGATGGCGAATCTACACTCGTAGTGAAGAAATGCCCGCAGTAAAGATTGGTTCAAAGAGTGTTATTCATCAAGCTCTGATTTCCAATGGCTCGATTGTGGCTGGTAACGTTGAGCGTAGTGTGCTCTCCCCCGGTGTGATTGTACATCCTGGCGCGACTGTTAAAAACAGCGTGATTTTAAATGACACCGAAATCTTACCTGGTGCGGTGGTTGAGAACGCCATCATCGATAAAAATGTAACCATCGGCTTTGATGCCGTGGTAGGTCATGGCGATGATTATACCGCTAATCAGGAAAGACCCGATATTTTACAAAGTGGAATCAATGTCATTGCCAAAGGCGTTAACGTCCCTGATAAAACCATTATTGAAAGAAACTGTCGCATCTTTGCATCAGCGGCGTTTAACAGCCTATCAATTAAAAGTGGCACCACGCTTAAATAATAAAAAAAAAGAAATTACACTTTTTGTGTGATTTCTTTTATATAGGCATCAACGGCTTTAATGTAATCAATACGTGGTAAAAACGCTTCTTTAATCGGATACCCATGTTCTTTGATTTCTTCAATAGTAATCGATTTGCGCCCACCGTTATGTTCGCGGTTAATAAATGTTTCTAAAGTGGGATAAGTTAATAAATAAGTCATATCCTCACTATGTAAATAGACTAATAAAAACGCAATGCCACCATGATGGTGGACACTTTGTAAATGATTAATTTGGTGGCCATGAATATTTTTGAGTGGAAATGAAGTTTTATTACGGCTTTCCTTCACATCAAAGTCAATGTAATGGCCTTTATAGATTCCATTGTAGTCAGTGGTCGAAGGGGTCCTATAATAAGCTTCTTTAATGCGTGCTTTTTGCCGGGATGGATAATCTACATTGACAATTTGGATGGGGATTGGTTTTTTGTGGACATTGGCGATGTCGTGTTCACGATAGTAATTATTGGCATCGTCAATGAGTTTTTCAAATGTCATCCCACGATTCTTGACACTGACTTTTTGTTTGGAAGGCCGTTTTTTTGGCATAGGATATTTAATCATTGTATCACCTAATTATAGTTTAACACATGAAATGAAGTTTCTTTCATGAGAATATCGGAATATTTTTCACCCGCTGTTTAAAAATTGACGCAATATGTTATAATGTTTTAGATATATAAAACCATTAAATTTATACAAACAAAGGAGGTGTCACTGTGAGTCGAATAGATTTTTTCGCCCTTGGCGGATTAGGGGAAGACGGCAAAAACATGTACTGTCTTGAAATCGATAATGAAATATTTGTGCTTGATGCCGGATTAAAATATCCTACGGATGAACTATATGGTGTAGATGCAATTCTTCCCGATTTTTCATATCTGAACAAAAATAAAAACCGTATCAAGGGAATCTTTTTATCACACGGACACGAAGACCACATTGGGGCAATGCCCAAATTATTAAAGGAAATCAATGTTCCCGTATACGGAACGTATTTTACGATGGCCTTATTAGAGGACACCCTCAAAGAACAAAAAGTTCCCACTGAAGGGAAAAAGTTCCAAACCATTACTAAAGATAGCATCATCAATTTTAAAAACGTTACGATTTCATTTTTTCAAACAACGCACTCGATTCCGGAGAGTGTCGGCATCGCGATTGAAACGCAAGATGGTGTATTAGTTTACGCACCGGATTATACGTTTGATCAAAACGTTGAGGCTACCTATCGTACTAGCTTTGATCGTTTGAGTGCAATTGCCGGAAAAAAAGTACTGGCTTTATTCACGGAATCGTTGAACGCCGATTCCCCAGGACATATCGGAGCTTCTAAAAAGCTCGATCATACATTGAATCAAGCTTTCATGAAATCAAACAGCCGAATGGTTGTGACGTGTTTTTCAACTGATATTTACCGTATTCAAAAAGTTGTTAATATCGCCCTTCGGTATCAACGTAATATTGCGATAATCGGGCGTAAAGCCCAACGTATGGTGGATATTGCGATAAACCTGGGCGTTCTTAAAATACCTGAAGAACGTCTCAAACAATTGAAATTTATTGATGAAAAAAATAAAAATGAACTGAAAGATACCGTGGTTTTGGTCACGGGTGAACGCCATGAACCATTTTATATGTTACAACGTATGGTTCGCAAAGTCGACAGATTGATTCACTTGAATGAATCTGATGATGTCATTATGATGACACCACCGATTCCTGGTACCGAGAAAATTGCAGCTCGCACCTTAGATACGCTATATCGTAACGATATCAATCTCGTGAAAATTGATAAAGATATGTTGCCTTCTGCACATGCGTCTTCTGAAGACATCAAATTGATGACCAATATCTTAAGCCCACGCTATATCGTACCAATTATTGGTGAATATCGTCATTTTTATGCGGTCAAACAAATTGGAAAACAGCTTGATTATAAAGAAAAAGACGTTATTGAAATTGAAAATGGTGAAGTCATTCGTTTTGAAAATGGTGACCATAAAGGGACTGTGAATCGCATAAAAACAAGTGATATCCTTGTGGATGGGATATTAGATAGCGACTTAAGTGAAGTCGTCCTCAAAGACCGTGAAATCTTATCTCAAGATGGTGTCATGCTAGTTATTGCCCATATCGATGCAAAGAAAAAGCAAACTATCGATGATCCTGAAATCATTTCAAGAGGCTTTGTGTTTATGAAAGAAAATGAAACTTTAATTAGCGAAGTCAATGATATTTACCATAAAGTCGCTAACGAAATGTTTAATAACCGTTATTTTGATTATCGTTTGTTTAAAGAAAAACTTCGTGATTCAGTTTCTAAACACCTCTTTAACAGCACTTCAAGACGTCCGATTGTGATTCCGGTCTTGATTGATGTGAGCAAAGGTTAATATGGAAATAGAAATAATTGAAGACAATCTTGATATCGAAAAGTTATCGCATATATCTCCTAACATAGGAGCTAGAGCCGTCTTCTTTGTCAATGATAAATTATGTTTGGTGCATTACAAAAAAGCTGATCGCTACACCTTGCCCGGTGGAGGGGTAAACGAAGGTGAAAGTCTTGAAGCCGCATTAAAGCGTGAAGTACTAGAAGAAACAGGTTATCATGTTATTTCAAACAAAAAGACGCTAACAATTAAAGAGTATTTTACCGATTCAGTGTGGCACCATCATTACTTTTTTGTGGAAGTTGATACCACAAAACATTCTCAAAGCCTTACTGAAGAAGAACAATTTGAAGGCCTAATTCCTGTATTTAAGCCGTTAAATGAAGTGTTAGAGCTTTTTGCCTTTCAAGATTCAAATGATCCTTACCACACAAATATCAACAAACGCGAATTACTTGGATTGATGCATAGTTTGGAATAACCATTGCAAGGTGTATAATTTTTGTGTTACAGTTTACAAACGTAACCGATGTGTTATAATTAACAAGGATTAATTTTATGGAGGTATTTTATTTACTATGGCAAATATTGAAGAACTACCAAAAGCACGCGTGAAAGTCACAATCGACGTTTCACCAGAGCAATTCGAAGAAGGACTAGACAAAGCGTTCGAAAAAATCAAAGACGAAGTTGAAATTAAAGGATTTAGAAAAGGCAAAGTCACTCGTTCTGTCTACGAACAACACAAAGGTGTGGAATCACTTTATGAAGAAGCACTGAATCACGTTATTCAAGAAACATACACGCAAGCGATTATGGAAAACCAACTACAAGTTGTGAGCCAACCAAAAATCGATCTTGACATCAATAATGTGAAAAAAGGCGAACCATTTACGTACACAGCAACTGTCGCCGTAAAACCTGAGGTAACACTTGGGGATTACAAAGGACTCGAATATGAAGAGCCTTCTGATGAAGTAACAGATGAAGAAGTAAATGCTGAAATTCAAAAGCTTCGCGAGCAAAACAGTGAACTGATTGTCAAAGAAGAAGGTGCGCTTGAAGAAGGCGACACCGCCGTATTTGATTTTGAAGGATTCATTGACGGTGAAGCATTTGAAGGCGGAAAAGCGGAAAACCATGAACTTGAAATTGGCAGCGGTCAATTCATTCCTGGATTCGAAGAACAAATGGTTGGTATGAAACCAGGCGAAGAAAAAGAAGTTAATGTTTCTTTCCCAGAAGATTACCAAGCCGAACACTTAAAAGGTAAAGAAGCAGTATTCAAAACAAAGCTTCACGAAGTAAAGGTCAAAGAAGTACCTGAACTAAACGATGAATTTGTCAAAGACCTTGACAAAGAAAACGTTGAAACCGTTGAAGCACTTAAAAAGGATACGCGCGAAACACTTGAAAACCAAAAGCGTGAAGCTAACAAAAACAAAGCGGTTGATTTCGCAGTTGACCAAGCCAGCAAAAACGCTGAAATGGAAATTGCTGAGGAAATGATTGTTGAAGAGAAAAACCGTATGATGGACAACACCAAACAACAAGCGCAACAATACGGTCTTGATCTAGATACATACCTACAATTAACCGGTATGGATAAAGAACAATTTGAAAGCAACCTCATGAAAGATGCTGAACGTTCAATTCGTTATAACCTAACCATTGATGCGATTAGCAAAGAAGAAGGCATTAGCGCATCTGAAGATGAAATCAACAATAAATTTGAAGAACTTGCCACCCAACACAACATGGACCTTGAACAAGTCAAATCTCAAGTAAACCCACAAGCGGTGGAACAAGAAGTTGTTTTCAGAAAAACCATTGATTTCCTTGTGGATTCATTGGCAAAGAAATAAACATCTAAAAACACTTCTTCGGAAGTGTTTTTTAAAGAAGTGAGGCTATTATGATTAAATTGGCTGTATTTGATTTAGATGACACGTTGTTAACCCCGCAAAAGACACTCCCTCAACAAACCATTGATGCGATAACTAAACTGAAAGATCAGGGTACACAACTTGCTATTGCTACGGGACGCAATTACGAAATGGCCAAACCGTTCGCCCAAATGCTCGGCATTGAAGGACCCATTATTTGTGATAATGGCGCCTTGATAAAAACAGTTAAAACCGGTGAATCTTTGCAAAAACGTTTTGTCGATAAAAGCGCCCAATCATATGTCATTGATTATGCCCTTAAGCATAATCATCTTTTCATCGTCTACACAACAGAAGGGTTATTCACACCAAGTCAACAACGTATCGATGTATACGAATCGTGGAATGAACGCTTTCCATCATCACCGACAACATTAATACTTTCTAATGACATAACGAAAATGAAACGTATGGATGCCTATAAGATTGTTACTGTCATTGAAGATCCTGATGTATTAAAAAAAGTCTATTCAACCTTTAAAACAATTGACAACGCCCATGCGACACAAAGCTCAAGAAACTTTATCGATATCGTTGAAAAAGACGTTAACAAAGGCGCGGGTATCAAATTCCTGATGGAATATTATCAAGTTTCACCACAGGAGATACTTGTGTTTGGTGATTCTGATAACGACAGTGAAATGCTTGCTTTGGCAGAGCATTCGTATGCTATGAAAAATGCAACAAAAGCCGCTAAACATTATGCCAAACACATCACCGATAAAAACGCGGTTGAAGGTGGCGTCCGTGATACGCTTAAGCAGTATTATCTCAATTCAGATTGAGCAACAATGAGTATCACAAATAGGCCCTTAAAATTGGGTTTATTCAATCAGTGTTTATTTGAGTATTTAAATTGAAAGATTCGCTAAAATACGGTATATTATAGTAAACACAAAAAGCACTATATCGCACTTAAATGTTCAAAAAAGAGGTGAACACAATGTATAACGCAACAGAAAGCAAAAATGGCACATTACCAGGTATTGCCATAAGAGGGTTAGCCCCTTTTCCAAATACAGACGTACGTACCGAAGTTGGACGTAGTTTATCAAAATCAGCATTGTTAGAAGCCGAGAGAAAGCATGATTCTCATGTTCTTTTACTCGTGCAAAAAAATCCCAATGTTGAAGATCCAACGCAAGAGGATATGCTTACATATGGTATTGTTGCAAAAATAGGCATCAAAATCAAATTGCCAAATGGTAATTTTAAAGTTAAATTCGATCCGATTGTCAGAGCGGAAATCCAGTCATTTGAAACAAATGATTCTTTCTTTATGGTCAACTTTGAAACTAGACCTCCCGAACAAGATAACATTGATGAAGAAGTCGCATTGGTGCGCATGATTGTTAAACAAGTCATGGAGAACGCCCAATCGATTTTACATAACCCTAAACAATGTATTGAGGCGGTCCAATCTGGAATATCATCGGATAAACTTGCCGATAAACTGGCGAGCAACTTAAAAGTTGCTGAAAATCATAAGTTTAAATACTTAGAAACCGCCAGTATCGAAAAACGCTTGAATTATTTACTTCAGGATATCGAAAAAGAACGTCATATGAGTGAAATCGAAGAGAAAATCAATCGGACAGTCAAAAAGAACATTGATGAAAACCAACGGGAATATTATCTTCGCGAAAAATTAAGAGCTATTCAAGAAGAACTCGGTGACAAAGCGAAAAAAGAAAGTGAAATCGAAAGTCTTCGTAATCAAATCAAAGACAAGAAAATGCCTAAACACATTGAGGAAAAGGCCTTATATGAACTTTCACGTTATGAAAGTCTGCCTTCTTCAAGTGGTGAGAGCGGCGTTATTCGTACTTATCTTGACTTTTTAGTCGAACTGCCATGGAGTGAAACCAGCGAAGATGAAACCGACATCAACAAAGCGGAAGCCTCACTGGAAGAAACGCACTATGGCCTAGAAAAAGTCAAGGAACGTATCATTGAATATCTTGCGGTTAAACTATTAACAGGGAAAAATCCCCAAACGATTTTATGTCTTGTTGGTCCACCAGGGGTAGGGAAAACATCCTTGGCCCAATCGATTGCCAAATCTCTAAACCGAGAATTTGTTAAACAGTCCCTCGGTGGAATTAAAGACGAAAGTGAAATTCGTGGACACCGAAGAACTTATCTAGGGGCTTTGCCTGGGCGTATTTTACAAGGCATGAAAAAAGCGAAAGTCTTAAATCCATTATTCTTACTTGACGAAATTGACAAACTCGGTAGTGATTACAAAGGGGATCCAAACTCAGCGATGCTTGAAGTCCTTGACCCTGAACAAAACGCAAAATTTTCTGATCATTACTTAGAAGATTCTTATGATCTCTCACAAGTGTTATTTATTACGACCGCCAATTATCTGGGCAACATTCCTGGACCATTGCGTGATCGTATGGAAATTATTGAACTCTCAAGCTATACCGAAATTGAAAAATTCAATATCGCCAAAAAACACTTAATTCGCAAACAATTGGAAAAACATGGATTAGACCCTGACAAACTGACTATTGATGATGAAGCGGTCATGCAAATGGTTCGTGAATATACACGTGAAGCCGGTGTTCGTCAACTTGACCGTTTATTTGGAACCATTATCCGTAAAGCCATCAAAAAAATCCTTGGTGACAAAGTAGAACATGTCCATGTCAAAGCCGACGGACTAAAAGAGTATCTCGGTAAAGCGAAATATACAAACCACATTGCCGATAAAGAACCACAAGTTGGCGTTGCCACAGGCCTTGCTTATACGCAATTTGGTGGCGACACCCTACCAGTGGAAGTTGCTTATTACAAGGGCACTGGCAAACTATCACTCACAGGTCAGCTTGGCGATGTGATGAAAGAAAGTGCTGAAGCGGCACTCTCATACATTAAAGCCAACAATGAAAAATACAACATTGATAAAGATATTTTTGAAAAAACCAATGTGCACGTTCACGTACCTGAAGGTGCGATTCCTAAAGATGGGCCTTCAGCCGGGGTAACGATTGCCCTTGCACTTATCAGTGCTCTGACCCAACGTAAAGTCGATCACACAGTCGGTATGACAGGTGAAATTACCTTACGCGGTCGTGTGCTACCAATCGGTGGACTCAAAGAAAAAGCGATTGCAGCGCATCGCAGTGGACTTAAAACCATTCTTATTCCAAAAGAGAATGAACGCGACATCGAAGACATCCCTCAAGAAGTCCAAGATGCCCTTACCATCCACATGGTTGAAAACATTGATGATATCGCAAAACACGCACTAATATAACCTTATTAGAGACAACGATGATTTCGTTGTCTCTTTTGATTATTCATTGCCTTTTGAATCAATATTGTGTACAATACCTTGTGAGGTGAATACCTATGATTATAAAATCTGTCGATAAACCGATAACGATTGTTGATGAAACACACTATCCACAAGGACCATTGCCCGAAGTACTGTTCGTCGGACGCAGCAATGTTGGCAAAAGTTCTTTAATTAATTCCTTGCTCGGTCGTAAAAATATTGCTTATACGTCTCAAAACCCAGGGAAGACCCAAACATTAAACTTTTATTTAATTAATGAAACCTTTTATTTAGTTGATGTTCCGGGTTATGGTTATGCACGGGTCTCAAAAACAATGCGCGAACAATTCGCACAAATGATTGAACAATACCTTTCATCCCGTCAAAATCTCAAACATGTCTTTGTGCTTGTAGATTTGCGTCACAGTGTCAGTGAAGACGATATGATGATGACACAATATTTGGATTATTTAGGTATACCCTATACCATCATCGCCACCAAAGCGGATAAAATTTCAACCAATAAACGTCCGCGCCATATGAAAGTCTTACAAACCGAGCTTTCACTGGATACAACCACAGAAATTATCCCTTATTCAGCGATTACACACGAAAATAAAGAATTGATTTTAGCCCGTATTGAAAGCTATCTTTAAAATACTTGAAAAGCCTTTAAGGCTATGATAATATAGGCATAACTACAATGAAGAGGAAGAGTAATTGTGAACGTCTTAAAGAGAGTCGGTGGGGCTGTGAACCGATAGACACACACAGTGAAGGTAGCCTTAGAGTAGGCAGGATGAATCAAGTAGTTCTGTTCGTTGGCGGCGTTAACGCACTTGAGTGCCAATACTACGAGTATTGGAATAAAGGTGGTACCGCGACTCAGTCGTCCTTGTTTACAAGGACTTTTTTTATTATATAAATTATTGGGAGTGATTCTATGGACATGGCAAAAAAGTATGATCATAAACACGTTGAAGCCAACAAATACCAAACTTGGAAAGAAAACGGTTATTTTAAGAGTGGTGACACCTCTAAAAAACCCTACACAATTGTGATTCCACCGCCGAATGTCACAGGAAAACTCCATTTAGGACACGCCTGGGACAATACCTTACAAGATATCATCATTCGTCAAAAACGCATGGCTGGTTATGATGCGTTATATCTTCCGGGCATGGATCATGCCGGTATAGCAACGCAAGCTAAAGTTGATGCTTTACTGAGAGAACGTGGTGAAGACCGTTTTTCTTTAGGGCGGGAACAGTTTTTAAAAGAGGCATGGGCCTGGAAAGAAGAATATGCTAAATTTATCCGTGAACAATGGGCGGCATTAGGCATTAGCGTTGATTATGACAAGGAACGTTTCACCTTGGATGATGGGTGCAGTGACGCGGTTAAAACTGTCTTTTTCCGTTTGTATGAAAAAGGCTTGATTTACCGCAAAGAACGCATTATTAACTGGGATGTCGAAGCTAAAACTGCCCTGTCAAATATTGAAGTTGAACATAAAGAAGTAGAAGGAGCCCTTTATTACTTCAAATATATGTTAGAAGATCATAGTGATTATATTTTAATCGCTACAACTCGTCCGGAAACAATCTTTGCGGATACAGCGGTTATTGTTCATCCTGAAGATGAAGAACGTAAAAAATTCGTCGGTAAACGGGTGTTAATCCCAGGTACAAAGACAAGTGTATTGGTCATTGAAGATGATTATGTTAATCGTGAGTTTGGGACCGGTGCACTGAAGGTGACCCCGGCCCATGACCCCAATGACTTTGAAATTGGTGAACGTCATAATCTTGAAATGCCACATTGTATGCATGAAGATGGCACGATGAATAAACTCGCACACAAATACGAAGGCATGGAACGCTTTGAGTGCCGTAGGACACTTGTGAAAGACTTGGAAAATGCTGGCCTTATGACCCATAAGGAAACACACATTCACAGTATCGGACATTCTGAACGTACTGATGTCATTGTTGAACCACGTTTATCAAAACAGTGGTTTGTTGATATGAAACCCCTCGCTGAAAAAGCACTAAAAGATTCCAGTGCTTCATTTGTTCCACCGCGTTTTGAAAAAATCTTCCGTCGTTGGATGGAAGATATCCAAGATTGGTGTATTTCAAGACAACTGTGGTGGGGACACCGTATTCCTGCGTATTATAAAGGAGACGATGTTTATGTCGGAGACAATCCACCCGCCGGCTATGTCCAAGATGAAGATGTCTTAGACACTTGGTTCTCCAGTGCTTTGTGGCCATTTTCAACTTTGGGATGGCCCAACGAAACAAAAGATTTTAAGCGTTATTATCCAGGCGATACGATGGTTACGGGCTATGATATTATTTTCTTTTGGGTGGCCCGTATGATTTTCCAAGGCTTGGAGTTCACGGGTAAAACCCCATTTAAAAACGTCTTAATTCACGGCTTAATTCGCGATGAACAAGGCCGTAAAATGTCGAAGTCTCTGGGCAATGGCGTTGATCCAATGGACATTAAAGCACAATATGGAATCGATACTTTACGTTATTTCCTGACCACCAATAGTGCGCCTGGACAAGACCTGCGTTTTGAAATTGAAAAAGTTGAATCCAGTTGGAACTACATCAACAAACTATGGAATATTTCGCGTTTTATGTTGATGCATATTGAAGGCATGACTGCTGAGGAGTTAACATTTGATGTGAATAATCTTGAACTTAAAGACCGTTATATTCTCTCAAGATTAAACAGTACGATTAAAGAAGTTAACCGCAATTATGACCGGTTTGAGTTTGGTGAAGCGGCAAAAGCGTTATACAAATTCAGTTGGGATGAAGTTGCATCTTGGTATGTTGAAACATCAAAGATTGCCTTAGAATCTGACAATGGCACCAAAAATTCTACTACCAAAGCGATTATGTATCATGTTTGGGTCAACACGTTAAAGATGTTGCACCCATTTATGCCTTTTGTTACAGAAGAAATTTATCAATTACTTCCCCACAAAGAAACCAGCAGCATCATGATTGCCTCGTGGCCAACTGTAGAGGATGAACACATCGACACGCAAAGTGAAAAAGCATTTGATTCACTTAAAAACTTGATCACACGCATTAGGAACGTTAGAAATGAATACGATGTTTCCATGAAGCAAACAATTGATATACTCATTGAGACTGATCCGAAAACACAAAAAACATTCAATGATAATCTCGATATCATCAAGCGTTTCACCAATCCACAGACCATAACAATGGATACTCAAGTGCCACACTCCAACGATAATTTGTCCTTTGTTGAAGCGGCATTTACCATCTATATCCCTCTCGGTGACTTGGTAGATTTAGAAGCTGAACTTGCCAAACAAAGAAATGAAGAAAAACGATTATACGGCGAAATCAACCGAGCGAAAGGCATGCTGAATAATGAAAAATTTGTAGCGAAAGCGCCGAAAGAAAAAGTGGCAGCGGAAAGGGAAAAACTTCAAAGCTATGAAAAACAACTCGACAATGTACAAAAGCGAATCAAAGAACTTGAAACAACCGTTTAGTCATTTGAGTGAGGCACAAAAGTGGATTGAATCGGTTGAAAAATTCGGTGAAAAATACGACCTTATTCGTATGGAAAATGCTTGTGCAATGCTTGATAACCCCCAAAACAGCTTTAAATCAGTCCATATCGGTGGAACTAATGGCAAGGGTTCAACCTTGCAATATCTCAATCAAATTCTGATTGAAAGTGGCTATGAAGTAGGGACTTTTACAAGTCCCTACATAGTCCATTTCAATGAACGCATTACCATTAGTAACGCAATGATCAGTGATGAGGATTTACTACACTATATTAATGTTATATACCAACTGCAAGATGACTATAAACGTCAGTATAATGATCAAATCACCTTTTTTGAACTCGTCACACTCATTAGTTTTTTGTATTTTGAAGCTAAACAACCAGATATTGTATTGTATGAAGTCGGTCTGGGTGGCAGTTTGGATGCGACGAATGTCATCACCCCTTTACTCGCGATTATTACCTCAATTGGCTATGATCACATGGGGGTTTTAGGCAATACATTAGAAAGCATTGCCAAAAACAAGCTTGGTATTGTAAAAGAAAATATTCCTTTAGTCACTGGAATCACCCAAGAAACGCTGTTTTCACTATTTAATTTGTATACGAATAAATTAGGAGGAACTGTCACTTTCACACACAATATTCGCCCGGATGCTGTTGTTTATGAACACCCAACATCATTTCAACTAAACAATACACAATATACTCTCAACATGCCGGGTGAGCATCAAATACGTAATGCGATAGTTGCGCTTGAAGCCGCGCGTGTATTAAAAGAACATTTCGGCTTTGTCATCGAGACACCCCATAAAGTCAATGGTTTAAAGAAAGCTCATATGCCTGGTCGTTTTGAAAGTTTTAAAGGTGTGATCCTTGATGGTGCCCATAATATTAACGGACTTGAAGCCTCTTTACAGACGCTTCAGACATATTATCCCGAAACCTTAAAAACCATTGTCTTTACTGTTATGGCCGATAAAGATTATAAACCGATGCTTGATTTGCTGGATAAATACGCAGATAACATTGTTTTCACGCAAATTCCTATCCTACGTAGTGAAAAAGCTAAAACGCTTTATCATAAAAGCCAGCATCCCAACAAAGTCTATTTTGAAGACTATCAAGCTGCTTACGCACATGTAAAAACATTAAAAGACCATATCGTCCTTATCACAGGCTCTTTATATTTTATAAGTATGATTCGCCACCATATTATCGCAAATACCTAAAGCATTCATTGGAATGCTTTTTCTTTAGGATTAAAGACCCAAAATATGGTAAAATAATACTGACAAAGGGAGGGAAGCACATGCGAAATATCATAAAAGTAATTACGATAGGGTTTTTATTATTTTTAAGCTATACATTTGTCTTTGGTTTTATCGTGTTTAATCTCCCACTTATAAGTCCTTCTGAACTTAGTTATGACTATCGTGAGATGTTGGTTGAATCATCTGAGCCTACATATGCCTATGTATTGGAAGATAAAAAAATCGCCATTGATGCCAGATTAGCTTTGATTAAAGAAGCAGAAGAGACCATCAATATTTCATATTATACGATTCATGGTGGGACAGCGCGCAATCTGTTTTTTGGAGCACTCTTGGAAAAAGCCGATGCAGGGATAGAAGTCAATATTATCATTGATCACATGTTTTATTATCAAACTAGAGATGCAGCCATCTATTACGAAGTCATGATGGCCCATGAGAATATCGATGTTAAATTGTATGAACCCTACAATCCTTTTTTACCCTACACAATACAAAACCGACTTCATGATAAGTTAATCATGATTGATGATTCTTATGGCATCATCGGTGGTAGAAATATTGGTGATCGCTATTATGAAGTTGAAACGGACTATGAAAGAAAAACATTTGATCGTGACGTGTTGATATTCGGAGAAGGCTCACATTCAACCGTATCGGCAATGAATGATTATTATGAGTTGTTGTTCAATCATGATTTTTCCGTTTTGCAATCAGCCCAAATGACCGATGAGCATCGCGAAATGAAATCATTTTTAGTGGATAAATTTTTAGCGTATCAAGTGCACAATGATTTGAATGAAACCCTTGATGTTTTACACAATGATGCCATCCCCGTTAAAAACGCAACCTTCATGCATAGTCCTCTTGATCGCATGCACAAACATCCAGTCATTGTTGAAACGTTATCACAAATGGCGGAGTCTTATGATGAATGGTTTATCCAATCACCTTATATTATTTTTTCCTCATTAATGAAAGATTATCTTCCTGATTCTAGTGATAAAGAAATTACATTCTTATCGAATAATCCGGCAGCGAGTACCAATTTGTTTGCTATGTCAGGGTATAACCGTCATAAACCTCATTTAAGTGAAGTGGGGACGCTTTATGAGTTTCAACATGAACACTCACTCCATGGCAAAAGCTTTATTTTTGGACGTGAAGTCAGTGTTATTGGCTCACTTAACCTTGACCCTCGCAGCACCACCTTATCAACAGAGAGTGTCATGGTTTTATACGGTGAAGCCTTTACAGAAGCGTTTTATGATGATGTAATCAATTGGTATTTAGAACGGTCCTTAGAAATTGATACTGAAGGCAATGTGATAGATAACCCTAATGTTGAACATTATGAAATTACCACCGCAAAACGTATTGCAATACGCATTGCAGGCATATTCACTTATTTCTTTGATTCGATGCTTTAGGAGGCTATTATGGATATACTTATTAAGCACTATTTAACGCATTCAGGACGTGCCCTCGAACAGGCAAGATTTGCTTATTGGTTTGAAAAGGGTAGTAAAGAAGCGGTTATTGATGCCTTAAAATCTTATCAGAATGCTGATGGAGGTTTTGGTCATGGCTTAGAACCTGATTTTCTTAATCCCAATAGCAATCCTATTGACACTTGGACCGCTTGTAATATATTAGAAGAAATTGCGATTGATACAAACCATGAGATGATGCAACGGTTACTTGGCTACTTATTAAGAACGCCCCATAAAGAAAATTGGCACTATTACTTTAGAATCCCATCCAACAACGATTATCCACATGCTCCGTGGTGGCATTATACAATGGATAATGCCATTGAGGGTTATAATCCGAGTGCTTCACTTTTAGGCTTTTTATTCAAACACCTTTCCAAAGAAAACGACCAGTATGAATTGATTACCAAAGCCCTTAACAAAGCCATAGAATACTTTATTGAAAACGATGTTGAAGAAATGCATGAACTACGTTGTTTCAATGAACTTTATCGTTATACAAAGAATCGTCGTGACAATAAGGCTTTTCGCCGGAAACTTAGAGGCCAAAATTTACGTGTTTTAGCGCGTGATACTACCAAATGGTTTACCACCTATTGTACGCGTCCATCACAGCTTTTTATCGCACCAGATGTTCCCGGTGCAAAGGAAGCATCAGCTTTAATAGATAAAGAAATTCAGTTAATGATAAAAAATCGCAATCAAGAGGGTGTTTTTGATATCAACTGGTCATGGGAGCAATATGAAGAACATTTTCGCATTGCTAAACGTCAATGGATGGGCATCATTGCGTTTGAAACATTGAAACGAGCGCACCTATTTAACATAAATACTAAATTATGAGGAGATACTATGATCATTCATGGATTAAGGCCACTGCGCCGTCGATAAGACTCTCTTTAACATCAAATAATAAAATTAAGGAGAGCACATATGAACGTTCCCAATCATCTTATAAAACAAAAGTTACAGAATGTATTTTTTATTCTCGGTAGTAACTGCGGGGGTAAATCCAGTATGGCCAAAGCCTTGGCTGAAAAGCATGACATGGTTTTATATAGCGCCGACGAACATTACTGGAATCACCGTAAACAAACAGATTCGGCTGTAGAGGTCAATATGAACCGACCGTTTCATGGCTGGGATGAATATTTTTCTCGTAATCCTCGAGATCAAGCGAAGTGGTTACTGCGTTGTAAAGATGAGGAGATTCCCTATATTCTTTGCGATTTAATGGTACTTGCATCGTCTACTGATAAGAAAATTATTGTCGACACGCATAACATGGGAGATTTAGCGAAGGAAATTACCAATTATAATCGTGTGATTTATCTTTATGCCGATGAAGAGACTGTTCGAAATGATTTTTTTGAAAGAGAAGATAAATTGCCCCTGCTAAAAGTGATTCAAACCAAAACAACACATCCAGATAAAGCCCTTAACAATTTACTTGAAACGGTATCACTCATTGCACGAAGCGAAATTGATGAAGCATTATCATCTAATTTCAAAACCCATCAACGCACACTCAACATATCGTTCGAAGAGCGTATGACCCTTGTAGAAAAACATTTTAAGTTATAATCTAGGAGGACTTCGGTCCTCCTAGATTTTATGTTTGTAACACTTTGATTAACCGTCTTTAAGGAAGTGAAACCATGAAAACCATTGAAAACCCTAAAAAGTTTGCACACGATTTATGTGATTGGTACCGTGATAATAAGCGGGATTTACCGTTTAGAAAATCAAAAGATCCCTATAAGATATTTCTCAGTGAACTGATGTTGCAACAAACCCAAATCGCGACAATGATTCCTTATTATGAACGGTTTATCGAACGTTTTCCTACTATTAAAGCACTGGCTGAGGCCAATCAAGATGAGGTGCTCAAATATTGGGAAGGCTTAGGCTATTATTCCCGAGCACGCTATATCCATGAAAGTGCACAAATGATTATGAATACGTATGATGGGATCTTTCCTGAGGCATTAAATGATATTGAAGCGTTAAAAGGTGTAGGTCGCTATACTTCTAGAGCGATTCATTCCATTGCTTATGATGAACCATCGGTGGCGGTTGATGGAAATGTCATGCGGGTGATGAGTCGTGTATTATTGTTTGATGAAGACATACGCAAAACTAAAAACATGCGTCTTATTGAAGATAC
Source organism: Mollicutes bacterium (assembly GCA_003557505.1). GTDB lineage: Bacteria > Bacillota_I > Bacilli_A > Izemoplasmatales > Izemoplasmataceae > B1SED10-225. Next base: position 32,879 of record PWOH01000047.1, read on the forward strand.
CTTGAAAAATGTTATAGTCCATGAAAAACCTGCCGATTTTACCCAAGCGTTAATGGAACTCGGTGCCCTCGTTTGTAAGAAAAGTCCTTTGTGTGAAGCATGCCCGTTGAAACACCATTGTTTCGCATACAAACAAAATAGACAAAATGATTACCCTGTTGTCTCAAAATTAAAGGATAAAACAACACATACGTTTAGTGTGATGATTGTTCGTAAGGGTAACTGCTATATTTTAAATCAACGTCCACCTAAAGGATTACTTGCAAATATGTATGAGTTCCCTCAATATGAGACATCCAAAAATAACGCGCTGAAACAGCTTGTTAAGGATTATGAGTTAGTGCTTGATTCAGTCGATACACTGGGCACGATTACTCACATCTTTACCCATAAAATATGGACGATGCATGTTTATGCAGTTAATGCGGAAAATGTACCAGACAACCAAATCTATGCATTGAATACATTCCCTCACGCTGTATCCAAGGCCCATTTAAAGATTATTGATCTGTTAAAAGAAAAAAACCTCCCTTTATAGAATCATTAGGTTAAAGGAGAGGATACAATGTATATCATTAAGGAAATGCCAACGAATGAACGCCCCCGAGAACGATTTTTGCATTATGGCCGTGAAGCCTTGTCAAACAAAGAGTTACTAGCAATTATCTTAAGAACCGGGACCCAATCGATGAATGTGTTGGATATGTCTACAGAGATTCTGAAAAGATTTGACTCAATTCGTGCCATTAATGCATGTAGTGTTAAAGACTTGACATCAATTCGTGGCCTCGGTCCAACCAAAGCCATTCAAGTACTGAGTGCGCTTGAGTTAGGGAAGCGATTGTATGAAGAACAGTTTAATAAAAACGATATGTTAAACTCTCCTGAAGTCGTTTATGCTTTTATGCGACCAAAAGTCGAAATGGAAGAACAGGAAAACTTCTACGTATTATATCTGGATACGAAAGCGAAATTAATCAAAGCGGTCAAATTATTTGTAGGGACACTCTCTAGTGCAATAGTTCATCCCCGTGAGATATTCAAGCACGCGGTTAAACTTAGTGCGGCTTCCCTTATCATTGTTCACAATCATCCTTCCGGAGATCCAAACCCATCCCATAGTGATATAGATATTACAAAAATGATCGAAAAAAATGGTCATCTTATGGATATTCAACTGATGGATCATATCATCGTTGGTAAGGGAAAATACTATTCCTTCAAAGAACACGGGAAAATGTAATTAATCCTTTACACGAGGTACTTGATTGTGTATAATAATCAAGAATGCAAAGCTATCGCTATATTATTGACAAAACCCTTGTTATTTGATATTATTTAGTCGCTTAGCAGCATACCGCACAGAATGGGTCTTAAGTATAGCAACGCTATCACCCTAATGGCGAGTCTTAACAATATGAGGAGGTGCTCAAGCATGTACGCAGTTATCGAAACAGGTGGTAAACAATTGCGCGTTACCGAAGGGGAAGAAATCTTTGTAGAAAAGATGGAAGCCGCTGAAGGTGCTGAAGTTACATTCGACAATGTTTTAATGGTCGGTGGAGACAAATTAACCGTAGGAAATCCTACTGTTGAAGGCGCTAAAGTAACAGCAAAAGTTGTTAAACATGGTAAACAAAGAAAAATTATCGTGTTTAAATACAAACCTAAAAAGAACTATCGTCGTAAACAAGGCCACAGACAGCCTTACACAAAACTTGAAATCACAAAAATCGAACAATAATCTATACTATAACGCATTTACACACTATCGGAGGTGACGAACAATGTTGATAGATATTCAATTGCAAGCGTTGATGGCATCTAAAAAAGGTGTTAGTTCAACTAAAAACGGTCGTGATTCAGAATCTAAACGTCTAGGCGCTAAGCGTGCAGACGGTCAAAAATGTACAGCCGGTTCCATTATTTATCGTCAGCGCGGTACCAAAATCCATCCAGGAGTTAACGTAGGTATTGGCGGAGATGATACACTATTCAGTAAAATTGATGGCGTCGTCCGATTCGAACGTATTGGAAGAGACAAGAAACGCGCTTCAGTTTACCCAGAATAATACTATGGCAAACAGTGATACTGTTTGCCATTTTTATTGTCTACATGTATAATAAACCTTGAGATTAGATTAAAGGTGACACTATGATTAGACTTGCTAAAACAGCGGATTTGGATGCGATTGATGCCCTAAGTGTTAAGACAATTACTGCAATGCACCAACAAGGATTGCATCAATGGACAACCAATTATCCCAGAAGCCCTCATTTTAAAGATGACATTAGCCATAACCGCCTGTATATTTACGAAACAGACAATAAAATACTTGGTGTTATGGCCCTATATGGAGAAAACGAAGAAAGTTACCGTAATCTATCCTGGATGAAACAACAATCTTTGGTCATACATCGAATAATGGTTGATCCAGATGCCAGGGGACAAGGGATTGCCAGCGGTTTTCTTTCTTATGCGATTAACCAGTGCAAAACAGCTAATAAACACTCATTAAAAATCGATACCCATCCATCAAATAATGCGATGAATGCCTTATTGAAAAAGCATCAGTTCCAATATATCGGCTATTTAAAAAGTATTCACCGTCTAGCGTATGAACGTTTAATTGATTTTTCATTCATGAAAAAGGTGCTTATCTTTGGGAATGCCGGGACCGGTAAAACAACGTTAGCGAGAATGCTTGGGGACAAGTTGAACCTCAACGTTTTACATTTGGATACTGTCTACTGGCTTAAAGATTGGCAGTCAATGGATAAGGAACTCTTTAAACAAAAGGTTCGTCGTTATTTAAAGCACCATCCTAGGTTTGTCATGGATGGCAATTATACGAACTCTCAGACATTTGAAGACCGTATCCGTATCGCTGATACGATTATTTTACTGAAATACCCAAAACAAAGCGCTTTAAAAGGTGTTATTGAGCGTGAAAAAGAATACAAGCACCGTTATCGTAGTGATATGGCAACGGGATGTATTGAAGAACTTGATCAAGAGTTTTTGCAGTATGTCGCATTTTTTGACAAGAAAAAGAAAAAACTAGAAGCTGTGTTAAATAGCTTAAAACATCAAAAAAATATCCTGATTTTTGATTCAAGGGATGCGTTGATGCAGTGGTTTAACAGCTTATAAGGAGAAAAACATGTTTGTTGATTTAGTTAAACTTACCATTCAAAGTGGAAAAGGCGGCGACGGAATGAGTGCATTTCGTCGTGAAAAGTATGTCCCGAAAGGTGGGCCATCCGGTGGTGATGGTGGCCGCGGCGGCCATGTTATATTTGAAGGCGACGAAGGATTATCAACGTTGCTGGAATACCGCTATAATAAACATCGTAAAGCCGATGATGGTGAAGCGGGTAAAAATAAAAAGATGCATGGCGGCAATGGTGAAGATTTGGTAATGAAAGTTCCGGTTGGAACGACCATCTTCAATGACAAAACTAATAAAGTTGTTGCGGATATTACCGAACATAAGCAACAAGCCATTGTTTTACAAGGTGGCCGTGGTGGCCGTGGTAATGTTAAGTTCATGAACTCCAGAAATACGGCGCCTGATATCGCTGAAAAAGGTGAACCCGGACACGAACTGGATATTCGCATTGAACTAAAACTGCTTGCAGATGTCGGGTTAATCGGAATGCCAAGTGTTGGGAAAAGTACCCTGATTAGCGCAATTTCTGCATCTAAACCAAAAATTGCTGATTATCATTTTACAACAATCAAGCCTAATTTAGGCGTTGTTGGTACAACTGATCAGCGTAGTTTTGTGGCGGCCGACTTGCCAGGTCTTATTGAAGGTGCATCACTCGGACAAGGGCTTGGGACACAGTTTTTACGTCATATTGAAAGAACTCGAGTTATCTTGCATGTTGTTGATATGAGTGCTTTTGAAGGGCGCGATCCTTATGAAGACTTTCAAACAATCAATCAAGAATTAATCAATTATAAAAAGGATTTAGAAACGCGTCCACAGATTATCGTAGCTAATAAAATGGATATGCCGGATGCTGAAGCGAATCTTGAAAAATTCAAAACACAATACCAAGGTGAGGCTGAAATTATTCCTATCAGTGCCTATACGCGTAAGAATATTGATTATCTCCTCTTAAAAACTGCGGATCTACTTGACTCGATTCCTCAGTCTAGCTTATATGATTCAGATGACTTTGAAGCCTTTGTCACCTATCAGTTTGAAGGCCATGAACAACCATACACCATTAAAAAAGGTGATGATGGAATTTATGAAATCGAAGGGGATGGGCTTAAGCGTCTCTTTGAAATGACTGATTTTTCTAAGGAAGAATCCATTCGTCGTTTTGCACGTCAACTCCGTGGGTTAGGGATTGACCGCGAACTTCGCGATCTAGGTGTTGAACATGGCGATGTAGTGAGAATATTTGATGTTTCATTTGAGTTTATTGATTAACTATTAAAAAGACCTTTCTCGAAAGTATTTGATTAAAACGGACAAAAAAAATAGAGTAGAGTTATGTTTTTGCATAACTCTATTTTTGTTATATAAAGGTATTGAGGGGAGGGTTATATTGAAGCGTAAAACAAAGAAACACCGACAGTTCGCATACTATCTATATAAAATAAAAATTAATTATGGGCGAAATTAACTCCTAACACGATAAAAATATATTTTTAACCGTAAATATTATATAATTGAATCATTGATTTTATGGTCTTCAGACTGTCTAAAACTTGCATTTTGTTGTATAATAGCCGTTGAAAGGATGTGAATCACATATGAATGAAAACATCGATGATATTGTTCGTATCATTAAGGAAGCCTCACCCGGAACTATTCAGGATGAGTTAGAATCATATCATCCTTCTGATGTTGCAGAATGTTTTTCAATTATTAATGATGAAGACGAGATGCATTTGCTAATAACGCTTAACCATCATCTATTAGCGGCCATTTTTGCACACCTTAAACCAAAAAAAGTTTCAAAGTTATTGTTAAAAGTTGATAAACCTAAAGCCGGTCGAATATTAGATGCAATGGAAAGAGACGATGCAACCGATGTTTTAAAAATGTTTAGTGCACAAACACGTAAAGCATTACTTGCAACTACCGATGATAACGTAAAAGTGGAGTTAGAGTCGCTGATTCATTATCCAGAAGAAACTGCTGGATCGATTATGACTACTGATTATATTGATATCCATAAAGATATGGATGTTAAAGATGCGATGAAAGTTTTGGTTAAAAATTCCGAATCGACGCAAGGCATACAAAGACTTTTTGTATTGGATGATAATAAGTTCTTAGAAGGCATTGTCGAACTTAAAACATTGATTCAAGCAAGAAGTCCAAGAAAAGTTGAAGATTTTATGTTTACTGATGTTATTACGGCTAAAGTCAATGATGATGTTGAAAATGTCGCTCGACTGATGCAAAATTATGGAATATATCTTTTACCAATCGTTAACGAAAGCAATCAACTCTTAGGTGTCATCACTATGGATGACGCCGCCGACATTCTTGATATGGAGACCGATGAGGACTATGCGCGCTTTGCGTCAATTTCCAAAGAGGATTCAATCAACAAAAATGTTTGGCGTTCAGCTTTGCATCGTTTGCCTTGGTTAACATTATTGCTGGCCGTAGGCATGATAGTCAGCGCAATAATATCAGGGTTTGAAGCAACAATTGAACAAATTACAGTTCTTGTCTTTTTTCTTCCTTTAGTTTTAGACATGTGCGGGAATACGGGGACACAATCTTTGGCGGTAACGGTCCGTGGAATTTCTCGGCAACATTATCAAGACTCTGAGTCACGTAAAAAGCATGTTATTAAAGAAATAAAAGTTGGGGCATTAAATGGCCTAGGGATTGGCGGCTTATCATTTATCACCAGTGGTATATTTTTAATCATTGTTGATTTGTTAGGTATAATTACTTTAACTTATCCACCTTTTTTAATATCATTTAGTATTGGATTAAGTGTTGGACTTGCGTTAATTATTTCAACAGCCTTTGGCGCCATTGTCCCCTTAACATTGAATCGTTTGAATTTTGATCCTGCCGTTGCGAGTGGTCCATTTATCACAACAATGAGCGACGTGTTTGGGCTACTTATATATTTTGTTGTTGCTGGTATTATTATATTATGGTTGCCTGAGTTTATTGCTGGAATAGGAGGTTAATATATGCCTAAACTTACATTAATAAAACGAAATAAACCTAAAGAAATTGTCGCTATTACCCGTCATGAAAAACGTCAAAAAATATCTCAAAGTAAACTAAATCGTTATCACCCATACGATATTTCTGAAGCGTTGCTTGTGATGAGTGAAACGGAACGTCAAAAAGTTTATTCTTGGCTTAATAAAGAAAAACTTGCCAAGGTTTTTGAACATATTAGCGAAGAGCGCGCTGCTGATTTTATTCTCGAGCTGGACAAATCATTGGCCGCAGATGTATTGACATTGATGGAAATAGATGATGCAGTTGATATTTTACAACATTTAAAATTTGATGACTCAACAGAATTTTTTGTACTCTTGGATGAAACAAAACGGAATCAAATTAGAAAACTCTCAAAATACAAACATCTTACAGCCGGGAGCGAAATGAACAGTGATTTTATTAAACTTAATCCCGGAATGGATGTTAAGGATGCTATGAAGTTACTTGTCAGTCAAGCCAACACAATAGAAATGATTGAGACTTTATTTGTTACCGATGAAAACGATGTTTTAGTTGGGGTCGTCGACCTTAAAGACTTGATTGTTGCAAAACATCCTAAAAAAATCGAGAATATAATGGATTCTAACTTTTATGCGGTCAATGTACTTGATGGTATTCAAGAGGTCGTAAAAGATATTCAAAAATATGACACATTAGCAATGCCTGTATTAAATGAAGATAAAAAAATAGAAGGTATCATTACCATGTATGATGCGATGGACATCATCGAAGAAACAGCCCATGATGATTATGCTAAACTTGCTGGACTTCCAGCTGAGGACGATGTGTATGATTCTGCTAAAACAAGTGCTAAAAAAAGGCTACCATGGCTTGTTTTACTACTATTTATGAATATGATTGTTTCGACAGTATTGGCTTCTTACGAAGAAACAATTGCAGCGATTGCGGTTTTAGTTTTGTTTCAGCCATTGATATTAGGAATGGCGGGCAATATAGGAACACAATCTTTAGCTGTTACGATATTAAGAATATCAAGGGAAACTTTACGGACAAAAGTCAATGTCATCAAACACATTACTAGTGAATTTTTGGTTGGCGTAATTAATGGTGTTATCTTAGGTGTATTAGCGTTTTTAACATCATGGATTTTACTTAATATTTTACCATTAGGTCAAATTGACAGTACAATTACTCCATTTAGAGTAGCTGGCGTGGTTGGCTTAAGTGTTGTGAGTTCTCTAAGTGTCTCAGCGCTATTGGGAAGCCTTATACCTGTAATATTAAACAAACTTCGTGTTGATCCAGCAGTTGCAAGTGGTCCATTTATTACAACCATTAATGATGTTACCGCACTCATGGTATATTTCACCTTAGCCAGTGTTCTTTTACTAACTTTACTTTAAAAAGTTTATATGCAAACTAAAGAGGAGAAAAGCTTATGTATAGTTACCTTAAAGGTTACATCACAGAAATTGAACCTGAGAAAATTACACTTGAAGTTAATAACATCGGCTATCACATTATTGTGCCGAATCCTTTTGAATTTAAAAAAGATGAATCATTAAAGGTATACATCCATCAACACATCCGTGAAGATGCGCATACATTGTTTGGATTTATCTCTATTAAACAAAAACGTTTATTCGAACAATTGCTTAGTGTTAAAGGCATCGGTCCTAAAAGTGCTTTGGCTGTATTAGCTGCCGCTGATGTGGAAGGCATTATTCGTGCCATCGAAATGAGCGACACAAAATACTTAAATCGTTTCCCTGGTATTGGCCCGAAAGCCTCCCAACAGATCGTGCTTGATTTAAAAGGAAAAGTGAAAGTCGATACTTTAACGGTTAAACCAAGTGGAACAATGGGCGAAGTTGAAGATGCACTACGCGCCCTAGGCTACAAACAACGCGAAATTGACCGTGTGACTAAAAAGCTTGATAGCACTAAAGATACGGCTACATTAATAAAAGATGCATTAAAGTTGATCGCGAATTAATATGTCGACACATAAAATAATGGATGCCTACAAAAACTATCAAGCTACATTCCACACATTTTTAACAGGTGATAAGAAAGTCGCATTAGACAAGGCTGCCTTAAAAGTATATGAAACATTAAAATCAGTTAAACTGACAACGCCGTTTCTAAGGCACTTAGTCATTGATTTTACCCCTGAAGTATTCGCGCTGCGTCATAAAATTATTACTCAAGACAAACAAGAACATCCTGAACATATTAATGAGATGGTTATCGAATTGATTAGACTTAGTAATAAATACGCAAGAAACCATGACTATACCTCATATAAACAGGCAATTTTCGAATTAGACAACCTCGATGAAACAAGAATCAAATCAGGACTAGCCCAATTAATCAAGATTGATGAGTCTAAACGCAATGCACTTGTTCATAAACATGCCATAACCAATGAAACTTTCTTTGAAAAACTCCATTCAATCGGTCCGAAACCAAAACACCATGACAAATGGAGGCTATTAAATACATTGGTTAAACGATTTGAGTATGATAATTTCCAACAAACCATAATTTTTGAAGACGCAAATACCTTTGAAGACAGCGAAACTATTTTAGATACGAAAGGTAATATAATTGTTCGAACACCAACTATAAACACCATGTTTGATTTAAAATTATTTTTACACAAACTATCAAAAGCGCTTATTATTTTTTACCATCAAAGTGATTCCAAAAATATCTTTTTAAGACCTACAAAATTAACAGCCCTTTCGACAATGGTTGAATCGTTGTTAATCCAAATTGTTTGCACAAAAACTGAGTCTAAATTTCTTCAGCACCTCACCATCTTAGAAAATTCATACTTTGCTGGTCATGCTTTATTCGAATTTGATTTGCATCAAGATGGCAATAGTGCTAAAAAAATTTATACCGATCTTATGAATCCTCTATACCGCGTTGATGTTGTAGAACATTGGGGCCAGGCATTACTTATCAATAGACAATTATTATCCATGCATTATCGTCCAATTGGCTACATTATGGCTCAAAACCTCAAAATAATTCTTAATAAAGAACGCGTCAATAAACGTAAACTAGGTATTTGGTTAAAAGATAACATTTTAACGCGTATTGATGAAGTAGGCATGGATGCTTTAATTTAGTAAAAAAACACTCGATATTCAGCTTAAATGCTCAATATCGAGTGTTTTTAATTTTTATTGTCTATAAAGTTCTTTGATTTGATCATGATTTAATCCGTTTTCAGTGGCTAACATCAATAATATACGTGCTTTAGGGCCTGATAGATTGCCACCAAGAATACAACCGGCTTTAACCAAGTCTTTTCCGCCACCAATATAACCATATGTATCAAGGACACGCCCACCAATCGCTCTAGAGACAACGATTACCTCTAAGCCAGCCGTTCGCGCACGCTTAATGCCATCCATCATCATTGCCGGAACATTACCGCGGCCTAAGGCTTCTAAAACAATTCCCTTATATCCTGATTGTGTATAAAAATCAATAATATCACTATGCATGCCCGCATACACCTTAACAAGGCCAACTTTATCATTGAAACCAGCACTGAGTCGATAATCTTTTCGTAATGTCTGCGCTCTATAATAGATAACTTCCTCATCATCAATGATGCCTAAGGGACCAAACTCAATACTTTTAAACGTATCTAAGTTTAATGTGTGCGTTTTAGTAACTTCACATGCTGCATGAACTTGATAGTTCATCACCACTAAAACGCCTCGTCCCTGAGAACGTTCATCCATAATGACTTTAATACTAGAATCTAAATTGGTTAAACCATCATAGCCAAGTTCAGAAGAATTCTTCATTGATCCTGTTAAAACCACGGGTTTATTCGTTTGTGAAATTGCATCAAGATAAAAGGCTGTTTCCTCAAGTGTATCAGTCCCATGAACAACAATAACCCCTTGGAAATCATCATCGTTAAGAAATTTATCAACCTCATGCTTTAATTCATACATTTTTTCAGGTGTGATTGAAGGAGAGGGTAATTTAGAAAACTCAATCCCTACTAAATTATCATAATCCGTCCATTCACGTAAAGTAGCTATTAATTCATTGGGAGTAACACCAGGCACAGCACCTTGAAGTTTGGAATTCACCTTCATAGCAATTGTCCCACCAGTAAATATTAAAGCAACCTTCTTCATTAAATCACCTCGTATAATCAATTGTATCATGAAAATAACAATATCTAAGAATCAATCAAATCTTAACACTGCATACGCACTTAATTTCAATTTTTGAATATTGGAATTTAGACGCATCACAATTTTAACAATAGATAAAAATGCAAGTTAACATTTACCCACTAAACACGCTAAATCCCTTTGTTTGTAGATTGTGACTAGTTAACATAATATATATTATAAGAAGCTAAGCGTTTCAAATAAAAAGTGGTTCTTTTTGTTAATTATAGCCTCCACTGATTATGATTGTTATATTTAAACAAGCATTCTAATACATCAGTGTTCAGTAAACGTATTCAAAATCGTTCAATGACTACGTTTATTTTGCTGTGGTTCTTCTCCTAAAAAATGAGGAAATTAAATGCTCTGAGAACGATTTTTAAAAAGAGTTTGGGTTCTTTATCCTTCAAATAATAAAAAACGCTCTCAGGGCAAAATTACTATGTTAT
>PWOH01000066.1 GCA_003557505.1 Mollicutes bacterium
AACTTGAACACAATACCTTTAAAGAGATATTTGAATCCGTGGATTCAATTTTTAAGGTGAGAAATAACTACATCTATTTAATCGTCGAAAATGAGTTCATAAAGAAAAGAATAGAGATGCTTTATTTGAAACGTATGAACCGTGAATTAGAACGTCATGTCGAAGATAAACACGAATATCGTCTGATCACTAGAGAACAAGCGGAAGTTGAGCTCTCTCAAGAGAAGACATTCGAAGTCAACGCTCCGGAAGATCAAGGCGATCATACCGAGCGTTATTTTAACACGAATCTTAATCCCTCGTATGGTTTTAATAATTTCGTCGTAGGAAACTCCAACCGACTGGCTTATACCTCCGCAATTAAAGTTGCCGATCAGCCGGGGGTTGTTGCCAACCCTCTTTATATTTTTGGGGACGTTGGACTTGGTAAAACCCACTTAATGCAGTGTGTGGGGAACTATATTTTAGAAGGTGACATCAATACGCGCGTTTTATATGTTAAGGCCGATCAGTTTGTTGAGGATTACGTTAAATATGCCTCTAAGAAACGGTATGCCGAATTTAATAAAATGTACCGTGATGTTGATGTGTTATTGGTCGATGATATTCAGTTCTTGGCTAAAAAAGAAAAAAGCCAAGAAGAGTTTTTTAAGCTGTTTGAGGTATTGCACAGCCAACAAAAACAGATTGTAATCACTTCTGATCGCAAAGCGAGTGATTTAAAAGATATTATGGCAAGGTTGACTTCACGTTTTTCCTGGGGCGTTACGGTTGATATCAATCGCCCAGATTTAGAGCATCGTATCAAAATACTGGAGAAAAAATTAATGGCAGAAACTTCAGATACAGACTTAATGCCAAACAAAGTGATGGAATTTATTGCCTCTGTGTTTGATAACAATGTTCGTGAACTTGAAGGCGCCTTAAAACGGGTATTATTTTATTGTACAGCCTTTGATTTTGACTTTACGATTAAAAATGCTGAAACGGCGCTTGAAAATCTTATCAAACCTAAAAAAAACAATAAAGAGTTTATTAAAGATAAGATTCAAAATGTATTAAGTGTTGTTAGCGATTATTTCAATATTTCTACGAGTGATCTAATCAGTAAAAAAAGAAAACGTGTCTACCTTTATCCCAGACAAGTCGCAATGTACTTGATTAAAGAGACTTATGACCTTCCCTACAAGAAAATCGGTGCGTATTTTTCAAACCGAGACCACTCAACAGTCATGCACTCCATTGAAAAAATTAACAACGATCTTCAAATGGATTCCAACATAAAAATCGATGTTGAAAAATTAAAGCAAAAATGTGGAGAAAACTAATAAAAAAACACACAAAAAAGGCTTTAATTATGGTATAATAGACGTAATTGAATATGTTATACACATTTCCACACGACACTAATAATCAATAACTAAAAAAAATAACTAATTATTAAGAGGTGAAGCCGATGCGTTTTCAAATAAACAAAGATAAACTTCTGTACCATCTTTTAATTGCCCAAAAAGCTCTTTCGACAAAAACACCAAACCCAGCACTTCAAGGGATTAAAATTGATGTTGAAGAAGAGCGTATTGTAATAACTACCAGTAATTCAGATATTTCTATAAAAGTCTTACTTGAAGATGGTAGTCTTGATGTTGAAGAAAAAGGCTCTGTTTTAATTCCTGGGAAATATTTTATAGAAATTGTCCGTAAGCTTGATGGACAAGTTGTATCGTTATCTCATGTTGAAGATAATCTCTTGAGAATTGAAGCGGATCATTCCGATATTACACTGAATATGCTTGATTTAGATGATTATCCAAATCTTGTCTTTAAAGAAAAAGATGATTTCATCAAAGTCAATGTCCGTACCTTAAAAACGATTATCAGACAAACCGCGTTTGCAACATCTTCTATTGAAAATCGCCCGATTCTAACAGGCGTTAACTTCACCATCGATAAAGAAAATTTATCGGGGGTTGCTACAGACTCGTATCGCTTGAGTCAAAAAACCATTAAACTTGAAGAGTCATATGACAAGATGAATGTGATCATTCCTGGACGTAGCCTTGAAGAATTAATGAAGATTCTTGAAAACAATGCCGCTGATGTCGAAGTGCACTTTGATCAAAACCGTGTCTTGTTCAAATACGAGAACGTTTTATTCCACTCTCGACTCCTTGAAGGCAACTTCCCAGAAACCAATAAACTGATTCCAAGAGAATTCCCAATTCAAATCAAATTCAACAAAGAGCAATTAATCACAGCCATCGAACGTGCATCACTACTTTCTAGTCGTGATGGGCAAAATGCGATTGTTAAATTGAATGTTCGTCAAGACGATGTGATAGAAATCTCTTCTAATTCACCTGAAATCGGCCGTGTGTTGGAAGAAGTTCATCCAGTCGATGAGATTCAAGGCTCACCCTTAAAAATCGCGTTCAGCTCAAAATATATCCTTGAAGCGTTAAAAGTATTTAACTCAAGTGAGGTAACCGTTAAGTTCACTGGAGAAATTCGTCCGTTTGTCATTGAAGGGGAATATGACGAGGATATGTTACAGTTAATTTTACCAGTTAAAACCGATTAAATAATTACCCTATATTAAACCAATCAAAACTGCGCAATTTTGCGCAGTTTTTTAGTTGGTTTCCTTGTTAATCTTACTTAAATATTATATAATACTATTAGTAATATATTTATATATAAGAAAGCGTGATTGCATGGAACGTGTTGAAATAACAACCGATTACATTACCCTCGGACAAATGCTAAAATTTGTTAATGTTGCTGGCAGTGGCGGTGACATCAAAGCGATCTTACAAACGCATAACATTTTAGTTGATGGTGAGACTGATAATCGTCGTGGCCGTAAACTATATCCTGGTATGGTTGTTGAAATCGAAGACATCGGGACTTTTAAAATCGACCATGCATAACATTAAGCGTTTGCAACTAAAAAACTATCGTCTCTACGACACCCTTGATACTGAGTTTTCTGCAGGCATCAATTTAATTACCGGGCAGAATGCGCAAGGGAAAACGTCATTGATAGAGGCGATTTATGTTTTAGCCCTCAGTAAATCACACAAGACCCCTTTAGATCATGTCTTGATTCGTGAGGACCAACCCTTTGCGAAAATTACAGGTGAGGCCAATTTAGACACAAAACGGGCAACATTGGAAATTATTTTATCCAAACAAGGAAAAAAAGCGAAGTTCAATCACGTTGAATATAAAAGACTTTCGGATTACATTGGTTCTATGAAGGTTGTTATGTTTGCCCCAGAGGATTTAAATCTTGTGAAAGGGTCTCCTGCGGAACGCAGACGGTTCCTAGATTTAGAGATGGGACAAGTCAACCGGATGTATCTACATCATCTCGGGCAATACCGAAAAGTCTTAAAAGAGCGAAACGAACACTTAAAAGCATTACAAAAAAAGAAAAGCGATGATCACGTGTTGCTAGATGTTCTCACCGAACAACTCATTCACTACGGCACAAAGATTGTTCGGGCGCGCCGGTCGTTTATAGAAGCACTGCAGCCTATCATCAGCCGTGTCTATAAAACCTTGAGTGGTGAAAACAACTTGAGTTTGACTTACGACCCTTCAATTGAAGCCGATCCATACAAAGCCTATCAGGCAAAAAAATCACTGGACATTCTAACGGGGACAACGAACTTAGGGCCTCACCGGGATGACTGTGGTCTTTATTTTGGCTCACAAGACCTCAAAAAAGTCGCTTCACAAGGCCAGGTTAGAACCGTGGCATTAACCTTAAAGCTTGCGGTGATTGCTTTACTTGAAGAAACTAAAAATATTGCCCCAATTATTTTGCTTGATGATGTCTTCAGTGAACTCGATAAAACTAGAAAAGAAAACATCTTAAAAAATCTTCCCAAAGAAGCCCAAATATTCATTACCGCAACCTCACTAGAACACATTAACTTAAACATATTAGATAATTACAAGTTATTTCACATAAAAAACGGAAAAATCGAAGGAGTGGAAACGCATGGATCAACATCAAAACTATGATTCCAGTAATATCCAAATTCTTGAGGGTCTAGAAGCAGTTAAGAAAAGACCCGGAATGTATATTGGTTCAACAGGCCCCCGAGGGCTGCATCATTTAGTATGGGAAATTGTCGATAATTCAGTTGATGAGGCTCTTGCAGGGTATGCTGATCGCATTGACATTGTAATCCAAGAAGATAACATTATCGAAGTCTCCGATAATGGACGTGGGATTCCTGTAGATAACCATCCTAAAACGAACTTGCCTGCGGTTGAGACAATTCTCACAACGCTGCATGCAGGTGGGAAATTCGATAACAACTCCTATAAAGTTTCAGGTGGGTTGCACGGTGTAGGTGCTAGTGTTGTTAACGCCTTAAGTGAGTGGTTTGAAGTCGAAATCCACCGTGATGGTATTGAGTATTACCAACGTTATGAGCGTGGGGTTACACAATGTGAACTTCAAGAGCGTGGCGCTACGGAAAAAACCGGAACACGAATCACTTTTAAAGCCGATCCGTTAGTCTTTAGTGAATGTAACGAATATGACTTTGAAATATTGCGTCTAAGAATTCAACAAATGGCCTTTTTAAACAAAGGAATCACCTTTGTTATTACGGATAAACGCAGTGTTGACGGTCAATCTCAAACCTATCGTTATGATGGTGGGATTAGAGAATATGTCGAGTACTTGAATAAAAATAAAGATATCTTGCATGAAGATGTCATTTATGCCGAAGGCGAGAGTGAAGACATTATTGTTGAAATTGCCATGCAATATAACAATGCCTTTACCCAAAACGTCTTCCCCTTCACCAACAACATTCACAACCTTGAAGGGGGAACCCATGAAGAAGGGTTCAAAATGACGTTAACCCGTATTTTAAATACCTACGGTAAAAACAATAACCTCTTCAAAAAAGATGAATCCTTAGTCGGTGATGATACCCGTGAAGGACTCACCGCCATCATCAGTGTTAAACACCCTGACCCTCAATTTGAAGGGCAGACGAAATCTAAACTGGGAAGTACAGAAGTGCGCCGCGTTGTCGCGCAAATCTTGAGTGAAGGCCTTGAGCGTTACTTAATGGAAAACCCACAATCCGCCAAGATTATCATTGAAAAAGCCTTACTGGCATCACGTGCCCGCCTAGCGGCGAAAAAAGCCCGTTAAGCCACACGTAGAAAAAGTCCGCTTGATGGACTAGGATTCGCTTCCAAATTAGCGGATTGTCGTGAGAAAAACCCTTCTCGCGCCGAACTTTATATTGTGGAGGGTGATTCTGCGGGTGGTTCTGCCAAACAAGGAAGAGACTCAGGTTTCCAAGCCATTCTCCCTTTACGTGGGAAAGTACTTAACGTGGAAAAAGCCAGACTCGATAAAATTCTTGCAAACAAAGAAATTCTCTCAATGATTCAAGCGTTTGGAACAGGGATTGGCGATGAGTTTAATCCTGATCTAGTTCGTTATCATAAAGTCGTTATCATGACGGATGCTGACGTTGATGGGGCACATATTCGTACCCTTCTACTGACGTTCTTGTTCCGTTATATGAAACCATTGATTGAACGGGGATATGTCTACATTGCTCAACCGCCACTATATAAACTTCAACAAGGAAAGTATGTTGATTACGCCTTTACAGAGGCAGAAATGGAAGAAAAACAAAAAGAACTTCCTAAACGGGCGCAAACCCAACGTTATAAAGGACTTGGGGAAATGAATCCTGATCAATTGTGGGAGACTACCATGGACCCTGAGAACCGCACATTATTAAAAGTCAGCATGGATGATGCCTTAGAGGCCGATCATATCTTCAGTATGTTGATGGGGGATGAAGTAGAACCCCGTAGAGACTTTATTCAATCAAATGCCGCATATGCTAAAAATCTTGACATTTAGGAGCGATTTACATGAGTATGGATGCTATGAAACCAACGACTTTTGACAAAATTAACAACATTAATATCTCTGATGAGATGAAAACATCGTTTCTCTCTTATTCAATGAGTGTCATCGTCTCAAGGGCGCTTCCTGATGTCCGAGATGGTTTAAAACCCGTTCATCGCCGTATTTTATACGGGATGGAAGAATTAGGTGTTACCCCAGGCGCTTCCTTTAAGAAATCAGCGCGTATCGTCGGGGATGTTATGGGTAAGTATCACCCCCATGGTGACTCGGCAATTTATGATGCCATGGTCAGTATGGCACAGGAATTTTCTTATCGTTATCCGCTTGTTAACGGGCATGGAAACTTTGGGTCCATCGATGGTGATGGCGCTGCTGCCATGCGTTACACGGAAGCGAAAATGGAAAAAATCAGTGCTGAAATGCTTAAAGATATCAAAAAAGATACCGTTGATTGGGGCGATAACTATGATGGGACAGAAAGAGAACCGTTAGTTCTTCCTGCTAAGTTTCCGAACCTATTGGTCAATGGGGCGACAGGAATTGCGGTCGGTATGGCCACCAACATCCCCCCCCATAATATCAATGAAGTTATCAACGGAATCCTCGCTTATATGGACAATCATGACATTGAACTCGAAGAGTTAATGGAACACATAACGGGCCCAGATTTCCCAACCGGTGGAATCTTAATGGGCATGAGTGGTTTGCGTGAGGCTTACCGCACTGGAAACGGCTCAATTAGAGTTCGTGCTAAAAGTGATGTCGAAGAACTCTCTAGTGGTAAAAAAATCATCACCATCACGGAGATTCCTTATCAAGTCAATAAAACCCGTTTAATTGAAAAAATTGCTGAACTAGCCAAAGAAAAACGGATTGAAGGCATCACTGATTTACGTGATGAATCAAATCGAAATGGGATCAAAATCATCATTGAATTACGTAAAGATGCCTCCGCAGAAGTGATGTTGAATAATCTTTACAAATTCACCCCACTACAAACAAGCTTTGGGATCAACATGATTGCCCTCGTTAACAATCGTCCTCAAGTTTTGTCACTCAAAGAAACGATTGAACACTATGTCGCCCACCAAATCGAAGTCCTGACAAGACGCAGTGAATTTGAGTTAAAAAAAGCTAAAGATCGTGCGCATATTCTTGAAGGATTACTGATTGCACTTAAAGACATTGATGCCGTTATCGAAGTCATCAAAAAAGCTTACGATGACGCCGAAGAACAATTAATGGAAGCTTTTAACCTTTCGATTGAACAAGCCAAAGCCATTCTAGAAATGCGCTTAAGACGATTAAGCGGCCTGGAACGCGAAAAAATTGAACAAGAGCTCGCCGATTTGAAAGAAAAAATCGAATATCTTGAAAGTATCCTTGCTAGTGAAGAAATGAAACTTGATGTCATCAAGGAAGACCTAAGAGCCATTAAAAACGCTTACGGGGATGAAAGACGTACCGAGATTTCCTTGTCACTCGACCTTGACTTAGAAGATGAAGATCTTATCCCTCAAGAAGATGTCATCATTACCATCACTCAGGGTGGGTATACGAAACGTATGTCCGCTGAAAGCTACAAGACCCAAAACCGTGGTGGAAAAGGCATGACGGGCATTAAGATGCATGATGATGATGCGGTTGAACATATCCTGTTTACTTCGACCCATGATTATTTGCTGTTCTTCACCAATAAAGGGCGCGTCTATAAGATGAAAGGCTATAAAATTCCTGTCTTCGGACGGACTTCAAAAGGATTGCCGCTTGTCAATGTCCTGCCTATGGACAAAGATGAAAGGTTGCAGGCAGTCACATCAATTGAAGACTTTGAAAAGCCAGAATATCTCTTCTTTGTGACCAAAGACGGAACGGTTAAACGGACCCCAACCACTGATTATCAAAACATTCGTACCTCAGGAATTCGTGCCATTAACTTAAAAGACGGTGATGAGTTACTTGATGTTAAACGTACAAACGGTGAAAAAGACATTATCCTTGGTGCGACCAACGGAAAAGCGATTCGCTTTAATGAACAATACGTTCGCCCTATGGGCCGTACGGCTACAGGGGTTCGCGGAATGAGGATCAATGAGCATGACGCAATTATCGGCGCCGCATTGGTTGACGACGATATGACCCAAGTCCTGATTGTCACAGAAAAAGGCTATGGAAAACGGACTGATATCGATGAATATCGTACGCAAAATCGTGGCGGTAAAGGGGTTAAAACCCTTAATGTCACCGAGAAAAACGGTGCATTGGTGCGCTTAAGCAGTGTTGGCGGCGAAGAAGACCTAATTATTCTTTCCAACAAAGGAACGATGATTCGTATTCCAATTGATCAAATATCCCAGTCTTCTCGTGCGACTCAAGGAGTGCGTCTGATCCGCCTTAATGATGGTCACTTCGTTGTTACCACCGCACTGGTTCCTAAAAGCGAAGACGAGGAAGAAGAAATCATTGAAACGGAAGTTCCAGTTGAAGGCGAAGAAGCCCCAACTGAAACCAAACACCCCGATGACGCACAAGAATCTTCCAGTGAAAGCGAAGATGATCAACGCAAAGACCAAGTCACCTTATTTGAAGATGAAGAAGAGTAATTGACAAACACACTGTGTTTTGCTACTATCAAACTATACAAAACATTGAAGAGGCTAAGTACCTATATGAAGATGTTCAAAGAGAGTCGGTGGCGCTGTAAACCGATAACATCCTATAGCGAAATCTCCCTCAGAGTGGATGTAATTAATCCCGGCACTGACCGTTAATCAGATCGAGTGAACGTCTATGACGTTAACTAGGGTGGCAACACGGGTTATAATATCTCGTCCCTTCAATGGGACGGGATTTTTTTATTTTAATAGATCTATAGGAGGTCATAACTATGTTAGATATGAAGTATTTACGCGAAAAAACTGCGGAAGTGATTGAAAGACTTAACCAGCGTGGTGAAGATTTTTCGCATTTACATGAGTTAATCGAAAAGGATAATGAGAGAAGAGCACTTATCCAATCAATTGAAACCACCAAAGCGAACCGCAACAAAGTTTCTAAACAAATCGGTGAGTATAAACGTCAAGGCAAGGATGTCTCTGAGGTTTTAGCGTCAATCGAAAACGATAAACAAAGTATCCAAACCATGGAAGAAAAACTGAATGTCCTAGACGGTGAGATTCAAGACACGCTACTTAGAACCCCTAATCTCCCGCACAAAGATATTCCCCAAGGGAAAGATGAAGACGATAATGTCTTAATTCGCACTTATGGTGAAGTGCCGACATTTGATTTTGAGGCGAAAGCGCACTGGGAACTTGGGAAAGCCCTTGATATCTTGGATTTTGAGCGGGCCACTAAAATAGCGGCCAGTCGTTTTGTCGTCTATAAAAATTTAGGCGCACGCTTAGAGCGTGCCTTGATTAATTTCATGCTCGATCTGCATATCGATGAACACGGCTACAATGAGATTATGTTGCCTTATATCGTGAATGAAAAATCGATGATTGCCACAGGCCAATTTCCCAAGTTCAAAGAAGATGCCTTTGAACTAAACGATGAGCGTAAATTGTATCTTAACCCTACGGCTGAGGTTCCATCGATTAATATGCACCGCGATGAAATTTTGAGCGCCAAAGACCTACCCATTCATTATGCGGCCTTTACGACCGCTTTTCGTCAAGAAGCCGGCAGTGCCGGACGTGATACGAGAGGGATTATTCGCCAACACCAATTTAATAAAGTTGAATTAATCAAATTCAGTTTACCGGAAAATTCTTATGATGAATTAGAAGCGATGGTAAAAAACAGCGAAAAAGTCTTACAACTTTTAGAACTGCCTTACCGTGTCGTCGAGCTTTGTAGTGGCGATATTGGCTTTGCGATGGCCAAGACGTATGATATCGAAGTTTACTTACCTTCCTACAACACCTACAGAGAAATCGGCAGCCTCTCAAATGCTGAAGATTATCAAGCCCGTCGTGCCAACATCCGTTTTAAACGGGATAAAGATTCAAAAGCTGAATTTGTGCATACCTTGAATGGATCAGGGCTAGCGGTTGGGCGCACGGTAGTTGCGATTATGGAGAATTTCCAACAGGCAGATGGTTCAATTCGTGTGCCGAAAATCTTGCAACCGTATCTAAAAACCGATATTATCAAATAAGAATGCATTTAAAAAGGAGAGAGTAATTATGGTACAAAAACAAGAAAGCTTTACACTCAGTGAAGAGACCAAGACCTTAATTGTCGGAACGGACAAAGGCAATGCACGTGTCAACGAAATTATTGAGGCATTAGGCATTGATGAAGCAGTACTAAGTGCGCCATCTGTCGTTATTAATCCTTTAGGGAAGATCCCTGCTAAGTCAGTTATTTTCCTAAACAACGCGGATTTAAAGGACATCGAAAAGAAAGACAAAGTCTTTGATGGCGTAAAAGGGTTAAAAGAGGATGCCTTAGTGTTATTAGATTCCTTTGATGGTGAACTCGCCGAATTATTAGGTGAAGGTATAACCAAAGCGCTTTATGTCTTTGATGAATTCAAGCGTGAAAAAGGCTCGAAAGTTACCCTAAGCTATGAAGGAAACACCGCCGATGCCTTTAAAAAAGGGACATTGATTGGCGAAGCGGTGAACTTCACCAGAACGCTTGTCAACCGCCCTTACAACAAACTCAATGCCAAAAAACTCGGTGAAATTGCGAAAGAATTAGAAACGTATGATAATGTTACGGTTAATATTCTTGGTAAGAAAGACATTGAAAAACTAAAAATGGGGGCTTATCTGGGCGTAAATATCGGAAGTACCGACGAGCCTCAACTCATTCATGTAACCTACAAAGGGGATCCATCCAGTGAAGCGTTAACAACGCTAGTCGGAAAAGGGGTCATGTATGATACCGGAGGGTACTCCTTAAAAGGCGTTCAATCGATGCCAACCATGAAAATGGATATGGGGGGCGCTGCGAGTGTCCTAGGTGCATTGAAAGCATCAGCCAGCTTGCAACTTAAAGCCAATATCGGTGTTGTGATTGCCGCAACGGATAACAGAATCGGTGATGATGCGATTGTTCCAGATGATATCCTTACCGCTGCGGATGGCACAACAATTGAAATCATTTCAACCGATGCCGAAGGCCGTTTAACGCTTGCGGATGCCTTATGGTATGCGCAAAAAGAAGGCGCAACGCGTATTATTGATTTAGCTACCCTTACAGGTGCAGTTGTGGGTGCCCTCGGAAACAATATCACCGGCGCCTTTACCAACAACACCGAATTCTACCAAAACTTCGAACAAACGGTAAAAGATGCTGGTGAGAAAGTATGGCGTTTACCGATTGACCCTGCTCATCACAAAGCCCTGGAAAGTCCGTTTGCGGACATTAAAAACTCTGGGGGAAGACTCGCAGGTTCTTCAGTCGCTGCGGCGTTCTTACAAAAATTTGTCAGTGATGATATCCCTTTGATTCATTTAGATATTGCCGGGACCGCATTTGAAAAAGACAAAGGCGGTACAGGGGTAATGGTTAAAAGCTTAACGAAATTCTTTGAATAATAAAGAAAAAGGAAGCACTTCTTGGCTGAAGGCTTCCTTTTCTTTTGGTTATTCAAGCGCTGTTTCAATCGCCTTAGCGACGGCTTGATAATCGTCGTTTGTATAATGTTGTTGATTGTTTTGTGTTGTAAGTGTCATGCCATCATCATCATAACGCGGCACGATATGCACATGAAAGTGAAAGACACTTTGCAGGGGCTTATCAGTGTTGTTAATGATGTTTAATCCAATTGGGTTAAAGGCAGTTTTAATGGCTCTTGCGATTTGTGGGACGGCTTTAAACACATTGGCGATGGTCGCTTCATCAATTTCATAGACATTTTTCACATGCGTTTTGGGAATGACTAAGGTATGACCTTTGGTGCCCTGAGTAATGTCTAAAAACGCATAAACATGCGCATCTTCATACACTTTGTAAGAGGGGATTTCCCCACTTAATATTTTACAGAATATACAATCCATTGTCTCACCCTCTACTTTCTAATTCTATGATTTTAAATATATCATCCATTTCTTTAAGCATATAATTCGGTTTGGCTTGTCTTAAGAATGCCTCGCCTTTAATACTCCAAGCAACTCCAGCGGATAATACGCCCGCATTTTGTCCGCTGACAATGTCTGAATCATTATCCCCAATCATAATGGCTTTGCCGACATTATCAAAATGCTCTAGTGCTTTTTGTACTGGTTCAGCCGCAGGTTTGGGATGTTGAACATCCCCAAGGGTCACAATCACATCAAAGTATTTTCTTAAGTTAAAATGTTCAATGCTCGGTTCAGCGGATGTTAGATACTTTGAAGTGACAATCGCTAAATTATATCCGGCTTTTTTAAGTTTTTCTAAAGTAGATTCCACCCCAGGGTAAAGATAAAAGAGATCATGTTCATGTTTGGTGTAGTGTTCAAGATACGTTTCAATTAACTTATCAACGAGATCTGAATCATCGGTATACCGTTTAAAGATTGTTCTTAAAGGCGGCCCTATTTCTTCAATTATCGTCTCACGATCGGGTTGCTTATGTGGCAAATGTGTTGAATAGGCATGTTGGTAACTTTGAATAATAATTTCATTCGTATCCACCAACGTACCATCTAGATCAAATAAGATTGTGTTCAGTTTTGAATTCATATAATCACCTGAACTTATTTTAACATGACCGCAAGGGAAAATCATTGTGTAAATCAATAAAATCTACTATAATAACCGTTGATAGGAGTGATTTGATGTCTGATATCATGACAACTTTAAAAGAAAAAATCAAAGGGAAGAACATCCGAATCGTCTTCCCGGAATCCAACGATTCCAGAATTATTAAAGCGGCTCAAAAGCTCGGAAAAGAAGGATTAATCAAACCTGTGCTTATTGGAAACACAGAAACCATCTTAGAAGATGTTTCAATGTGTGAAGTCGTTAACCCGGAAACCTCATCATTTTATAATGAGTTTGTTCAAGCCTTAGTTGAAAGACGTGCGGGGAAGTGTTCGTACGAACAAGCCCAAGAAATGTTAAAACAACACAATTACTTTGGGACGATGATGGTTTATATGAACAAAGCGCAAGGGCTTGTCAGTGGAGCTGCCCATTCAACGGGGGACACGGTAAGACCTGCGTTGCAAATCATTAAAACCAAACCTGGAGTATCAAGAACCTTTGGGTACTTTTTGATGGTTCGTGGCCATGAACAATATATCATGGGTGATTGCGCCATCAATCCTAACCCTGATAGTGAAGCGTTGGCTGAATTTGCGATTGAAAGTGCGAAAGCGGCTAAACTATTTGGCATCGACCCCAAGGTTGCATTACTTAGCTTCTCAACCAACGGAAGTGCGCTCACGGATGAAACGAAGAAAGTTAGAAAAGCCGTTGAAATAGCGAAGAAAAATGCTCCAGATTTAGCCATTGACGGTGAAATGCAGTTTGATGCGGCGTTTGTTAAAAGTGTCGGAGAAAAGAAATTCCCTGATTCAAGCGTAGCGGGACAAGCCAATACATTCATCTTCCCCGATTTAAACAGTGGGAACATTGGCTATAAGATTGCCCAACGTCTAGGAGATTTTGAAGCGATGGGGCCAGTTTTAGCCGGCTTAAATAAACCGGTGAATGATCTATCACGAGGATGTAGTGTTGAGGATGCTTACAATACTGCAATCATTACAGCTGCGCAAAGTTTGATGGAATAAAGCCCACCATTTTGGGCTTTTTTCTTTTTATAGCGAATTATCATGGAAACTTTGCTACAATAGGGGTGTAAGGAAGGTGATTCGATGAAGCACTGTGCGCTAATTTATAACCCGGTAAGCGGTAATAGACCATTTGAAAACCACCTGTCCTATGTAAAAGAGCGATTAAGTGCATTAGGTTTCACGTGTAACATATATAAAACTGATTATCCTGGGCATGCAACAGAAATCGTGAAAACAATCATTGATAATACCTACGATTTATTGATTGTCGCTGGTGGGGATGGCACATTTCATGAGATGTTAAATGGGCTTGTAGAAGCGCAAAATATTCCGTTAGTTGGGTATTTACCAACTGGAACATCGTGTGATATTGGCAAGTCACTTGGTATTCCCAAACGATTAGATAAAGCGCTAGACATTATCGCGCAAAACATCAGTGTGAATATGGATATAGTAAAATCCAATCATGGCTTTTTTACATATGTTGCAGCGGTTGGGAGCTATATAGATATCAGCTATAAAACCCCGAGAAAATTAAAGAAAATTATCGGGTATCCGGCATACTTTATAATGGGTATAAAAGAATTTTTTACTATCAAACCACACCATTTACACATTGCTCACGATCAAGGACAAGTTTCAGGTCGTTTTTCTTTAGCGTTATTTGTTAACTCTCAAAAAGTTGCAGGGTTTAAAATCGTCCGCAACCCAGTCCTTGATGATGGGAAAATCGATGTAGTGCTTTATCATTACACTCCTTTTCTCAACAATCTTTTCTTTTTGTTTTCCTTTGTATTTGGTTTTCAGCGCCTGCCTCGTGTTACAAGGTTTAGCACAAAACGGGCGAAGATAGCCATGCAAAACAAACAAAGACAATGGAATCAAGACGGTGAGGCAGCAGGCAAGGGGACATTAGAGCTAGAGGTCCTTAACCAGCGACTTCCCATACTAATTCATCCCAAAAAACAGAAACTATTTAAAAATCAAAGGATAAACCATGAATAATACATTTAATGAAGTAATTGTTGTAGAAGGGAATCATGATAAAGCGAAAATATTATCAGTGTTCCCGGGCGCAGACATTGAAATTACCAATGGCAAAGAAATTTCAGAGGAAACACTTAAAGCACTAAAAACACTGAATCACAAACGTGGACTAATTCTTATGTTAGACCCTGATGTACCAGGCGAAGCCATTCGAAAACATATTAATGATTACGTTGGAGAGACAAAACACGTGTTTTTACCGAAACATCTATGTGTGGATACAGTCAAACAAAAAGTCCGGATAGA
>PWOH01000125.1 GCA_003557505.1 Mollicutes bacterium
AAAAATGGAGCGATTGCTAAAACTTTACACTAAAAAACATTCACTACAGCATTTGTAGTGAATGTTTTTTTATAAGGAGAAATCTATCCGTTTACGCATTTGCGTTATCGTTTTCATTGGATGATTCAGCACTTTTATCTGTGATTGTCTCATTCTCGGTTTCAACAATCGTATCAAGGACTTCTTTGACTCGCTTAGCAAGTCCTTTAATTTTAGTAATTGGAATCGAACAAATCGCAACACGAAGGCCACCATAGACGTTGACAAAGAAAATATTGTGTTCTTTTAATTTTAGGTGCAGCTCGTTTTTGACGACGTGATCATCAATGCGAATAGTCAGGAAAAAGCCTTCATGAAATGGATATAAGGGTAAGCCGACTTCTTCAGCCTCTTTTATCATTATTTTTGCACGTTTGGCAAGCAGTGCAACGTATTCATCTTTTTCGTTTAAATACGCTTGTTTGTTTTCTGGGTTAAGTGCGATATCACTAAAAGCGACCATACCACCGTTGTTGACAGTTGACCAAACACCACGTGCCGTATTCCCACAAGCATGTTTGAATTTTTTACGTCCTTTTTCGTTATTAGAGATTAACACTTGTGCGCCAACGCGCATTCCATAAGCAGTTAAAGTTTTAGAAACAGAAAAAGCAATAACGGTTAGCACATTCTCATTCATCGCAGTGAATTTTTTAAAAAGTTTCTTGTATTCATCTCCTTTTAGATTGAAATCAATATAAGCAACATCATGTAACAAGATAAAAGGGCCTTGTTCACTGAGTTTATTGATGAATTCCAAAACGTCATCCCATTCAGCTTCACTCATCGTGTAGCCTGTAGGATTTTGGCAAGGATCATTGATGAAGGCAAGCACTTTGCCTTGAGCTTTCATAACATTTGTGCATGTTTCTTTGAATGATTCAAGGTTAAAGTGATCTCCTTCAAAGAGTTTGTAGTATTCCACAGGGGTGTTGTTTTCTTTAGCGATGGTTTTATAGGGTCCCCAGCCAATATCAGGGTGTATCACGGTTTCCCCGGGTGCCAAGGCATTTTTGGTAGTGGAAGAGAGGGCGCCGGTTCCTCCGGGTGTCGCAATCACATCAGCGTCAATCTCTAAACCGACACTATCAAAGAGCCAGTGTTTTACCGCTAGCTGGTATTCAGGTGGACCAGCGATAGAAGAGGCGTATTTTGCCTTTTGGAAATCTGGCACTTTATCAAAAACACGATACACCGAATCAAACGTTAAAAACGCCTTGTCTTCTTTAAAATAGGTTCCGAATGCACCGTTGACAACATTCTCTTCACCATGCTTTTTTATTGCGGCGACTGCACCTTGTGCAGCTTCGAAAACGACATCAACAATTTCTTTTCCGTGAGATTGTTCGGAAATGAATTCTTTCATTACTGATCACCACTAAGGGTTGCGATGATTTTTTGAAGCGTTTTAGGGGCTTCTTCAGGTAATATATCTTCGCCTTTGAGTGACGCGATGAAATCGAGTCTTCCTTGCAGGCGAGTGGTTAAATTATTTAGGTATTTTTTATCGTCTGAGTCAACATCGAATCCTTTAAAAGGCATGTATTCAATACTTGATAAACCGTTAAATGGTTCAAACGCTGTTTTTCCTTCGATAATCGCTTCAATCGCTTCTAGGGTTGTTGCTGGTTGGATTTTCTTGTTGTTGAAAAAGCCAGTATTTATAATAAAACAAGCGACATTTTGATCACGGAATAACTTCTTAAAGTTTTCGTAATCATCCTTTAAGGGATATAATCGGAAAGGATTGGCATAGGGTACAAAAGCTAATTTATTAGGGTCTGCACCTTCCTCGGCACTTGTTCTTTTCGTGGCGAGTGTGGCCCCAAGCGTAGAAGCTAAGGTAGGGTCATTAATTTTAAGTAGTGGGGGCAGTGTATCATCTTTCATAATCCAAAAAATTGAATTAAGTGGTTCACTGAATTTATAGGCGCGAGAAGGGGTCCAATATTTAGATTTGATGGCGCGTCCATTTCCGTTACGAATATCTTCAGTAACCGGGACGACTAAGCCATCTTCATCCAGTGTCGCACCTACATTTTGCACGGTCAGTAGGAAGCGGTTATCCGGTGAATCGGTCGGATAATCTTGAACTTTATCAAAGTAAGAGGGTTCAAGACTGACAGAGTAGAGTTGTTCATTTTCGATGACAAATGCGTCATCGTGTAAGACCTCAATGTCGTATTTTCCATCATGTTTTGCGTGAGTGATTGTACTTTTGCCACTGCCTGAAAGGCCAAAGACACTCATGATATAGGGGGGTTTGGAACCGCGCATGATTTTTTTGATGCCACCGTGTGCGGCAGTGAAATTTTGTCGTTTAGCGAGTGACCATGCCATCGTCAAGGTGGCTTTCTTGTGTTCACCAAAGTAGCGCAATCCAAATAGGGAAGCACAATTGTGATCACGATCAAAAAGCGCTAAACCCGTTTCAAAATTTTCCACATAATAATCAGGATCGCTGTAAAGGAGAATATCCCCTTCATTGAACTCGCGAGAATTATTGTAAGTATCAATCCATGTTTCATCCATGACTTGGAAATTTAACATCCATGAATAAAGGGTGTTCTCATACCCTTCCGGTATTAATAGATGGGCCCGAACGGAAAAGTCTTCATGGAGCCCAATCATTACCGTAGCATGATACATGGTAACGTCTCGTGAAGAGAAGAGGGCTTCACGTAAAATTTTAGCGAAGTCTTCTTTGTTTTTTTCATCGATGATTCGTCGTGCTTGTGCTTGACGGCCAGTGATAGCGCCATCATTAAACAACAGGACTTTGGCATCAGCTGGTAAACCAAGGTCTTCACTTCGGTAAACCGGGAGGTCACTTTTGATGACCCCCGGTGAGTTTTGTGCTAAATAATAAGCCTCTTCAAGTGTATTTATTTTAATGACATTATTGCGGTGATAAGCAGTTTCTATCGTGCTACGAATACGGTTAAACATGTGCGGTGTTTTTCCGCCAATGTCGCTTCTTTTTAATTGATTTCTTGTCGCCACGTCAATCAATCCTTTCTAGTTTATTCGATATTCCACTTGAACTTTGGACGTGATTTGACATAATCGCCACGCATCTTCAAGTTTTTCTCAATGCGTCTTTCCGCCATAATATTTGCGGCTTTATAGGTAGGAATATTTTCTTTCTCACTGATTTCAAAAATTTCAATTAACCGATCATAAATGCCTTCAGTGGTTTGAATAGCGGAAGGCTCATGATAACCAATCATTTCGTGATAAACATTGATGACACCACCGGCATTAATCACAAAATCAGGTGCATATAAAATGCCTTTTTCTTCAAGCATCGGACCGTGTTTATCTTCATTTTTCAATACATTATTAGCGGCACCAGCTATGACTTTAGCAGTTAGTTTAGGAATCGTTTCATCATTAAGTACCGCCCCGATTGCGTTTGGAGAGAAGATATCGATGTTCTTTTCAAAAATTTCATCTGGTTCCACAAAGTTCGCAAGTGGCATTAATTCTTTGAAAGTACGGATTTTCTCTTCATCGATATCGGTAAAGTAGATACGTTTGATATCATGTGATTTAAAATATTGCACCATTTCTTGAACAACCGCACCAACACCTTGAAAACCGATGGTCAGTCCATCAAGATTATCTTGCTTGAATTTATGCTTAACCGCCGCTAACATCCCAACGTAAGTTCCCTTAGCAGTCAAAATCGTCGTTCTGCCTGCGCCTTTGCGTAAAACACCACTGACATAATCAGTTTCACGGTCCATAAATTCACAGTCAGTTAAGGTCATGTTCATGTCTTGCCCTGTATACACACGACCGTTTAAACTTTGAATATAGCGTCCGTATGAACGGAAGAACGCTTCGTTTTTCAATTTTTTAGGGTCCCCGATAATAACATTCTTACATCCACCGATGTCTAATCCGGCCGCAGCGTTTTTATACGTCATGCCACGCGCTAAGCGGGTTACATCATACAAAGCTTCTTCCTCAGAAGCATAATTGTAAAAACGTGTCCCTCCGCATGAAGGGCCTAAACGGGTATCGTGAATACAGGTAATGCCTTTAAGTCCGGTTTCTTTGTTATGAAAATAAATGATTTGTTCGAAACCATCATTTGTGTAACTGAAAACCTCGTTCGTAAACTCACTCTTTTTTTTCATGTCTTTCTCCTTTGAAAGTTTTTTATTATTGTAAATCCGCAACTAAAGCGGACAGTGCAATCGAATAAAATTTTGATTCCTTGGAGTCAGCTCTTGAGGTCAAGACAATTGGACATTTAGCTCCAGCGATAACAGAAGCACTTTTCGCATTGGCTAAAAACATCATGGTTTTATAAAATACATTTCCGGCTTCAATGGCTGGCATTAACAATATATCCAAATCACCAGCAATTGGTGATTGAATGCCTTTGTGGGCTGCTGCCTCTTTATTAATCGCATTATCAAGTCCAAAGGGACCATCAACAATGATATTCTTAATTATCCCTTTTTCACTACGTTTTTTTAGTTCATCCGCATCAAGGGTCGCTTGCATTTTGGGATTGACTTTTTCAACCGCTGCCACACAACCGACTTTGGGAGTTTTAATGCCAATTGCATTCGCAATAATCCCTGCGTTTTCAATGATTTCTTGTTTTTCATCGACATTAGGCGCAATATTCATCGCTCCATCACTCATGAATAACAGTTTATGATAATTACTAGTTTCTATCACACTCACATGTGATAAGCGTCTTGAAGTTCGCAATCCTATGTCTTTATCTAACGCGGCTTTTAAAATAACAGAAGTATCCACATGCCCTTTCATTAAGAAATGTCCGGTGTTTTTACTGACGTGTTCAACCGCTTGCATACAAGCAGTTTTCGCATCGCTTACATGATGAATTTCATAATCATCAGAATTAAGCCCTAAATTGTTAAACACGTCTAAAATCTTACGTTCATCTCCATAAAGGACAGCATTGACAAACCCTTCGGTTTTAGCCATTTCAACGGCTTCCATTACCGCGCTGTCCTCAGCGACAGCCACAACAATCGTCTTTTTTGTTTTTGTTTTTGCTAAATCAATTAAATCTTGCATGGTTTTCATATTGTCACCTACTCATAAATTTTTGCGGTTTCTTCTTCACGTAATACACGCAAGGCACCAAGTGCCAATGATTCCATTTCATCTTCACCGGGATAAACCAGTAATTTTGCAATAAAGTCCGTCCGTCTAGTAATCTCATCAACAAGCATTGGATCGTAAGCCAAACCACCAGTTAAGACAATCGCATCAACGTCACCTGCTAAGACCGTTGCGCCACTCCCGATTTCTTTGGCGATTTGATAACACATGACTTTATAAATGAACTCAGCGTCTTTGTCGCCGTTTTCAATGCGCTTTTGAATCTCGTAACCATCATTGGTGCCAAGATAAGCGACTAATCCACCATTACCATAGTTTTTACGCTTGATTTCCTCTAAGGTATATTTTCCACTAAAAACCATTTTATACAACGGACCAATAGGCACTTGCCCGCTTCGCTCAGGAGACATCGGACCATCTCCATCAAGTGCGTTATTGACATCAACAACCCGCCCTTTTTTGTGGATGCCTACACTAATTCCACCACCTAAATGCGCGATAATCATATTGAGAGATTTATAGGGTTTGTCTAAGTCCTTTGCTGCTTTAAGCGCAACTGCTTTTTGGTTTAAGGCATGAAACAAGGAATCTCTTTTAATCTCTGGCATACCAGTAAACCGTGCAATGTCATCCATCTCATCCACCGCAACAGGGTCAACTATAAACGAAGGGATATTTTGTTTATCGGCAATTTCCTTAGCGATGACACACCCAAGATTTGAAGCGTGTTCGCCTCGTGGTGCCTTTTTAATATATTGAATCATTGCGTCATTGACCGCATACGTTCCTGATTCAATCGGTTTTAACATGCCACCGCGTCCAACGACAGCCGCAAGTTCATCAACAGTGATATTTTCTTCTTGTAAAGTATTCAAGATCGCCTCTTTGCGAAAATCGTATTGATCGATAATTGATTTAAATGAGGAAATAGTTTCACTATCGTGACGAATGGTCGTTTTAAAGACACATTCTTCCTCATTAAAAACAGCAATCTTCGTACTGGTAGAGCCGGGATTGATTGCTAGTATTTTTTTACGCATAATGTCCTCCTATGATGGGTAATTTAACAACAATTTTGATTATAACATGATAGCGTTTTCACAACAACACCCTAATCAAAAAAAGTTTACTTTCTTATATATTTTAATATATTATGTTGTATTATTGTTTTACTTCGCGTCAAAAAAGAAAAAGCGCAAAAAATTGCGCTTTATTTAATCGGTTGCATTTTGGCAGTAAAATGACGTAAAATTTGCGGTTCGTATGTAAATGTTAACCCTTTTAACTTTTTGCGGTCATTAAAAACTTTAATAACACCATCCGCAACGACTTTAAGGTGATTGTACGTATACGTACGACGTGGAATGGTTAAACGCATAAACTGTAAAGGGGTATCAATGTTTTCATTGGTATCAGGATCGCGGCCCAGAAGTAGTGACCCAATTTCAACGGCTCGAACGCCACTTTCAATATAAAGTGCATTGACAACGCTTTGAGCTGGAAATTGATCATAGGGAATATGAGGGGCAATGGCTTTGGCATCCACAAAAACAGCGTGTCCACCCGTTGGGTACTGAATAGGAACTCCAGCCTCACGTAATTGGTCACCTAAATATCGCACTTGATCAATACGATGTCTCAGATAATCTTCTTCGAGCCCTTCTTGTAATCCCACAGCGAGCGCCTCCATGTCACGCCCACTCATGCCTCCATAAGTTGGGAAGCCTTCCATTGGCACAATGGCACCTTGTACTTTTTTGAATAATTGCTCGTTGTCTTTAATGGCAATGATGCCGCCCATATTGACAAGCCCGTCTTTTTTGGCACTCATCAAGAAAACATCCGCCATCGCAAAGACTTCTTGTGCGATTTCTAAAATCGAGTGATCTTGGTAGCCTTCCTCACGCATTTTCACGAAATAGGCGTTTTCAGAGAATCTAGCCCCATCGATAATCACTGGAATACCATACGATCGCGCAATCTTTGCAGTTGCCTCTAAGTTTTCCATTGAAACTGGTTGTCCGCCTGCGGAATTGTTGGTGATTGTCAGGATAATACCCGCAATATTATCACTGCCTTTATCTTCAATGATACGTTTGAGTTTTTCGAGGTTAAAATTCCCCTTGAACGGATGATGTTTTGCTGTATCAAAACATTCATCTATAACACAGTCAATCGCTCTGGCTCCTGCGAGTTCCACATGCGCACGTGTCGTATCAAAATGCATGTTAGAGATAAAACTCATGCCTTTTTTATGGACGAATTGTGGCAACACGACTTGTTCAGCTCCGCGTCCTTGGTGGGCTGGGATAAAGTATTGATAATTGGTGATGTGTTTAACGACACTTTCTAAGCGATAAAAACTCCGTGAGCCAGCGTAGGCTTCATCGCCTTGCATCAAAGCGCCCCATTGCGCTTGCGACATTGCGCCAGTTCCAGAATCCGTTAATAAATCTATGTATACATCCTCACTTTTCAGTGCGAAAGGATTGTATCCAGCGTTTTTAAGCAATTTGATTCTTTTGGTTTTGGGGATTTCTCTGATTGGTTCAACCATCTTAATTCGGTAAGGTTCAGCCTTGTAATTTTGGTTCATTGTATCAGTCCTCTCTTAAGTTATCCATGCCTATTATACATGAAAGCATAAAAAATGAAAACGCTAACTTAAAGAGTTTTTCATCAACCATGCTATAATAGGGGCACAAAAAGGAGGGCACGTATGCAATTATTTGATAAAACAATACTAGGCGCCATTCAACTTAAAAATCGTTTCGCATTGGCACCAATGACTACTTATAGTGGTAATGCGAACTTAACCCCATCGAAAGAAGAGATTGAGTATTTACGCTTACGCAGTAAAGGCCCGGCCATGGTCATATCACCAGCCATCTGCGTCAATAAAAACGGCCAAGCATTTGTCAATCAAATGAGTCTCATTGATGATGAAAAAATCGCCCCAATGAAAGTGTTAGTTGATGCCATTAAAGCTTCGGGGGGGGTACCTATCGCACAGCTTCATCACGGCGGAAGAATGAATGATCCCGTGATTTTTGAAAATAAACAAGATATTGTCGCCCCAAGCGCAGTGCGTGCACCACGTGGCGATAAAGTAACGCCACGAGCGATGACAATTGATGAGATTGAAATGACAGTTGAGGATTTCAAACAAGCAGCACTTCGAGCCATAAAAGCAGGTTATCAAGGCATTGAACTCCATGGGGCAAATACGTATTTGCTGCAGCAATTTTTCTCACCGCATTCCAATAAACGTAACGATGCTTACGGCGGAACGTTTGAAAAGCGTCTACGTTTCATTGAAGCAGTGATTGATGCTACCCAAGAGGTCATCGCAACCCATGCGGGTGATCAATTTATTTTAGGGTATCGCTTTTCCCCTGAAGAAATTGAAGCGGATGGTATTACGATGGATTTAACCTTACGCTTTATTGACTTCTTAAAAACTAAAAACCTTGATTATCTACATGTATCCTTGCGTCGTTATGATCAAGGATCTATGCGGAATGAATCCAATCAAGAACCGTTAGTCACTCAACTGAAACAACGCATTGATGGAAGGGCTCCATTAATGGGAGCAGGTGGCGTCAACGACCGTCAAACCGCGGAAGCCGCATTGGCGCAGGGATTGGATTATATTGCAGTTGGTTTCTCATTATTAACCGATCCTGATTTTGTCGAAAAAGTGAAAAACGACCAACCAATCAGCAAGCATATCAATTCAGAAACATTACCAAGCAATCTTTACCAGCGCTTATATAAAAATCGCGAACACTTTATGAAAAACGGCTTTACTTTTTAACTTGCCAAGTCTATTTTTTACGTTTTATAATAAAAGTATATTAGAAGGAGAGTGAAGATGATGTATGCAATTGAAGAAGTTAAATCCACAGCACTGGCCAAACAACTAGGCGGGCCACCAGTATTTCATGACGGAAGTTTAAAAAAACTGTTAATTGAAGATAACTGGGCGGTGTTAAGCATTGAGATTTTATCGGACAAAAACCCGCGATTGAAGAAAAATACCTTAGTTAATTTGCATTTAATCGGCATCAGTTCATTTTATTTCACTTCCAAACGTTTGAAACAAGGAATTATTACCATTCACGACCTTGATATCCGTCGTGAAGACAATGGTTTGCAAATGCGTTTAGAAAGTATAGACGGTGATATTAGCGCTATTCAGTTTGAACGTATTGAGTTATATGAGCACGGTAAAAAACATAATTAAACCATAAAAAAGCAATCATGGGGATTATTCGCTCCTCATGATTGCTTTTAAAATTATGCTGTTATTTCTTTGTTATAGTTTTGTAGTCCGCCATTTAGAACATAGATTTCCTGGTATCCTTTGTGATATAATTTTTTAGCGGCACTGGCTGATTTTCTACCATTATCGCAATAAAGATAAACTGGTTTATCTTTGCGAACTTTGGTTTGAGTTTTGCTTTTTAAGTAACCAACGCGAAAATTTCGGGCACCTTTAATTTTATTTTCATTGAATCTTTCTTGTTTACGGATATCGATAAGTTGCCCTTTACGCATGTTTTTCTTAAATGTTTCAGGGTCGAGCATGGTAACATTAACCTTTTTATTTTTTTGCCAGCTTAACAATAGAAAACCGATAATCAGTCCAATCGCAACAGGTAAAGCGTACTGCATGATAAAGTCCATGGTATCATCTCCTCAAAAACATTATATAGAGCGTAAAAACTCTTGTCAATTTATTTTCTGGTAATATCATGAATTAGCGTTTTTTCTTTGCCGGATATATGCTATAATAATTGTGTTTTAAAATAAAAAGTAAGCGGGCGATTACATGACAAAAAAGCATTTGTTCTCGATTGGCTTTTTCATTGGGATATTGATGATTGGCCTATTTACGCTGGGATTTAATTTACAAAACGTATTCGGTGATATTCTTTTCGCTTTTTCTTTAATGATGTGGCCGCTTTATGTCGCAGTAGTTGTGATACTTACATTAACTATCTACAAAACAAATGAGCAATATAAGTCCTATTTGGTTAAGTCCCTTTTCATGCCACTACCAGGCGCAATTGCTATGGTGGCATTGCTTTATGTGTTATTATAGATTCAAGGGGGAATCCATGTGAAACAGTTAATGCATAAATATTTAAAACTTACTAAACGCCCGCTTGCTGGGTATAAAATATTTGATAAACAAACAAAAATTGCCAAAAGAGCATATCTTGCGATGTTGCTTTTCATGGCAATTGTTGTTTATTATGTCTTAGAGTTATTTAGTATTGTAGAGACAACATTTATCACGATTGAATATGTGGGTGTCGTCTTTATATTATTGGTATTGTTTCCGCTGCTCTATATTCATAAAAGAACCACAGATAAAGTATTGTTGACCCACGATGCCATGGCTAAGCAAAACCTTTTTAAACGCTATAAATTACTGTTTTACAATGATGTCACTAAAGTAAAACAAACCCGTAAAAATGCCTTGATTATTCGTGGGAAACGGCGAAAATTCAAAGTAAAAATGGATGAATATACCCATGATTTTAATGTACTTAAAACTATTTTAACGTATGAAGGGCATTTTAAACAAAAGCGAAAACCGTACAAACTATTCTTCGAAGGCAATGATATTGAAATTCAAGAGCTCTCACCGTCTGGTGACCCTGTAACTTCACGATTGGTGGAAAGATTCCATGATGATTACAAGCATGTAACGCCGGGGTTCCTTGATGATATCATCATGTATAATTGTGAAGTAGAACGTGTTCGGTTCATCGATCAAAAACACGTTGTCTTTTTGTTGAATCACGTTGATTTAAAAGGAGATTATCCGGAAAACACGCATTTTGAATCAATGCAAACGGATGATGCGATGATGTTGTTTCAAGATGTGACCCATGTTGAAATATTTAAGTTAGGAAAAAATAATGGCGATGATATTGAATTGCTTGGTACCAGTGTCGCGACGTTAAAGAAAATTTCCAAAGGCGCCATTGTTACAGAAGCTAACTTCAAAGCGCTTGGGGAGCGTTTTAGTACTGATATGGTATTAATGCAAGGCTCTAGAAAACAAAAAATACGTTTTACTTTCAAAGAAGTGGTAGTTGGCTTCAATGAACTGAAAAAAACCGCATGGTTTGAAAATAAATAGACAAAACGACTAAAATCCTATATATTATATGCATACCAGGAGTGATAATTATGATTACAAGTAATGATTTTAAAACAGGACTCACCATTCAACACGACGGAAATATTTATCAGATTATGGAGTTTCAACATGTAAAACCAGGCAAAGGAAGTGCCTTTGTCCGTAGTAAACTCCGTAACTTGAGAACGGGTGCCATCTTTGATAAAACATGGCGTGCCGGTGAAAAAGTAGAGACCGCAATGATTGACAAACAGCCGATGCAATACATTTACGCAGATGGTGACAATTATGTTTTTATGAACACCCAAACCTATGAACAAATTGAAATTCCTCGCCAACAAATTGAGCATGAAGCCAATTTCTTAATTGAAGGCATGGATGTTAATGTAACTTCTTTTGAAAGTGAAATTCTGGGTGTTGATCTCGCTGAGAAAGTGACGCTCGAAGTTGTTGAAACCGTACCGGGTGTTAAAGGGAACACCGTTAATAACGCTACAAAAGACGCAGTCGTTCAAACCGGTTATAAATTACAAGTGCCTATGTTTATTAACGAAGGTGATAAAATCGTTATTAACACGGCGACCGGTAAGTACAGTACGAAAGCTTAGGAGGAGTGACTCTTTTTGGACATATACAGTTTGGTAGCCCTTGTGAACATTCCCCCAATTAGTATTGCACTACTCGTGATACTTCTATTGGTATCAAGTTTTTTCTCTATGAGCGAAACCGTGTATTCTTCTTTAAATCCAATTCGGATTAAAAATTATATTGAAGAAGGAAAAAAAGGCGCGAAAAAAGCCTTTTGGATACACGAACGCTTTGATCGTGTGCTTACCACTATCCTCGTTGGAAACAACTTGGCAAACGTTGCCCTCGCGACTATTTCAGCGGGCATTTTTTCACAGGTTTTTGCTGATCAAGAAACTGTGGCTACTATAATGAATACCGTCATCATGACAACTATTATTCTTATATTTGGAGAAATCATTCCTAAAAGTTTTGCCAAAATGCATTCTGATCAAATTGCTATCCACATCAGTGGGTCCATGTATTTGATTATGAAACTAATGAAACCTGTTGTGGTTATCTTTTTGAAAATAAAAAGTCTTTTCTTAAAAGCGGACAATCGTGTGACGATTAGTGTCAGTGAAGATGAACTTGAGACCATCATCGATACCATGGAAGAAGAAGGCTCGATTGATGAAGAAGAGGCCGAAATGCTTCAAAGTGTCCTGGATTTAGGGGAAAAGAAAGTTTACGAGATTATGACTCCACGTGTCGATATGGTGGCAATTGAAGTCAATGAAGATAAAGACAGTGTCTTGGATAAATTCTTCAACCATCAATATTCACGGATTCCTGTTTATGAACAGGATCGCGACAAAATTATCGGTATTTTGAATGAACGTGATTTCTTTACACAAATCATTAAAGAAAAACCAATCAACATTCGCGAAATTATGAATGCGCCCATCTTTGTCTCAAAGTCCATGCGCGCCGATACACTCATTGAAACCTTACAACGTGAAAACACCCATCTTGCAATCGTTAGTGATGAATTCGGTGGAACCAGCGGAATTGTGACAATGGAAGACGCTTTAGAAGAACTCGTTGGAGAGATTTACGACGAGCATGATGATATTGATGATGAATATCTCAAACAAATCAGTGAACATGAATATGGCGTCAATGCGGATATTGAACTAGGAGACTTATTTAGCGAGTTAAAGCTTGGGAGTCCACCTGCAAAAGAAGAAAAAAGTTTGGGAAGTTTTCTATTTGATCGTTTCGAAGACTTGCCAGAAGTCGATATGGAGTACACGATTGAACAAAAAATGATTTCTTATGATCATCAAGAAGACACGAAATTGTTTACCTTGACATTCATTATCAAAGAAATCAAAGAACGTCGTATTAAATATGTCCATCTTGTCGTAACCCCGGCATCGATTGAATCAGAAAACGGAAACGACTAGGAGGAAAATAATGGAAAGACTACAAAAACTCATCGCCAAATCTGGCGTTACTTCAAGACGGAAAGCCGAAGAACTTATTAAAGAAGGTCGTGTAAGTGTAAACGGTGAAATCGTGAGAGAACTCGGAACCAAAGCTTCAAAAGACGATAAAATCACCGTTGATAGCCGGCCAATAGAAGTCGAAGAAAAAGAATACTATGTGTTTTATAAACCCGAAGGCACAATTTCAACGGTGGATGATGAAAAAAACCGTAAGACTGTTCTTGATTTTATCGATACGAACGCAAGAATATTTCCTGTAGGACGTCTAG
Organism: Mollicutes bacterium; assembly: GCA_003557505.1. GTDB lineage: Bacteria > Bacillota_I > Bacilli_A > Izemoplasmatales > Izemoplasmataceae > B1SED10-225. The sequence continues at coordinate 13,596 of PWOH01000125.1, forward strand.
ATTATGATACCTCGGGTGTTTTAATTTTAACCAACGATGGTGACTTTACTCAAAAAATGATTCACCCCAAAAACGGTATCGAAAAAGAATATGAAGTGACCGTTCAAGGCTTTCTTCGCAAACATATTTCAAAAAAAGTGGAACGTGGTATCAAATTAGATGGTAAAAAAACGGCACGTTCAAAGATCAATAACGTCCAATACAATAAAGTCAAAGAAACCACTAAATTCAATTTTACCATCACCGAAGGAAAATACCGTCATATTCGTCGCGTCTTTGAAGAAGTCGGACATCCTGTGCTCAAACTACGGCGAATCCGTTTCGGAATTGTAACATTGGAAGGACTTTCCAAAGGTAATGCGCGTTTATTAAAACCTCATGAACTAAAACAACTTCATGTCATTGCCCTACGCAACCAACAAAAAGTCACCAAAAAGTAAACCCTTACATAACCAAAGACCGCAATATTGCGGTTTTATGGTGGCTAACTTATTTTCAATGCCTTTAAAAATAAAACCGTTTACTTAATAAAAAACCCTTTCTGAATTGCTAAGTAAATGATACAATGCATGTGAAGATGAAAAATACACCACGAAGACTTTTAATTTAGAAAGTGGGTTGTTTCATGCCGAAACTTAATTCATTTCATCGTGATGCCTTAGTATTGACAGGGCTTATGTTTTTCCAAATACTCTTCGGTTTTCTTTTTCCACTCCATTCCATCACAAATGGTAGTACGGTGGAAATTAGTCGTAACATAATTACTTTTACCGTAGAGACACCAGAAAATACAATAACATACATACCGTTTCTAACATTGATTTATGCTGGTGTGCTTATTGCTTTATTGTTCAAAAAAGAAAAACCTTTTACACTTATATACGGTATTGGCCTTATGTTACTCACTAAAGTAAATTTCCTTAACGAACTTAACCAATTAACAGGTACACAAGAAAACCTCACAACCGATGGATTTTTTAGTACTCGGGTGCTTGTGGATGGTTCACTGGTCGCACAAGATATAACCTTTTTTGTTTTACTGGTCTTGATATTAATTAAAGTATCCATCATCATTTATCAGATTTACCGAAAACACGCTCAAAAGAAAAATATTCAAAATCAAATAAATCCTACGTCTCCAAGTTAATTGGAGACTTTTTCTTTGCAAAAAAAAGGCGCCGAAGCGCCTTTAGAAATTTATAAAATTCCTGAACCAAATAACGTTGCGAAAACTAGAGAAATAATCGTCATTAATTTAATTAAAATATTGATCGACGGACCAGAAGTATCTTTAAAAGGATCACCAACTGTATCCCCTGTAACACTGGCTTTATGGGCAAAGCCTCCTTTATTTCCGTGATGGCCTTCCTCAATAAACTTTTTGGCATTATCCCACGCACCACCACTGTTAGCCATAAAAATGGCCATCGAAATTCCACTACCAAGTGCACCAGCCAGTAACCCACCTAGTGCTTCAGCACCGAGGATGAAGCCCACAAGAAGTGGGGCTGAGACGGCCAGTAACCCTGGTAAAATCATTTCACGAAGCGCAGCTTTTGTGGAAATATCTACACAACGCGCATAATCGGGTTTTTGTGTTTTATCCATTATCCCTGGCATTGTTCGGAACTGTCGTCTAACTTCATCAATCATTTTTCCAGCAGCACGACCGACTGAACTCATTGTCAGTGAACTGAACAGGAAGGGTAACATTGCCCCAATCAATATACCTACAATGACTTTTGGGGTTGTAATATCAATGGACGTCAAGCCAGTTGCATTAACGAAGGCACTGAATAAAGCCAGCGATGTTAATGCAGCACTTCCAATGGCAAAGCCCTTACCGATAGCGGCAGTCGTGTTACCAACACTATCAAGCTTATCCGTGATTTCACGAACTTCTGGGCCCATTCCACTCATCTCTGCAATGCCACCGGCATTATCAGCGATGGGTCCATAGGCATCAATGGCGATGGTCATACCGGTTGTAGCCAGCATGCCTACAGCACTTAAGCCTATACCGTATAATCCGGCAAGTTGATAAGAAACGATAATGACAATACTGATTAAGATTATCGGGATGGCGGTTGATTCCATACCGATAGAAAGTCCACCGATAATATTAGTTGCATGACCGGTTTCACTTTGTTTGGCGATATTTTTTACTCTCTTATAATCACTTGAGGTATAAACTTCAGTAATAATTCCAATCATGATACCGACAAACAATCCCGAAATGATCGCAAAAAACGGTCCGTAATTTTCAAAATACCCTTCTGAAACATAAAACCACGTTAAAAATAAGGTGAAAATAATAAATAAGAATCCAGCTACATAGGTTCCTTTTTTAAGGACTTTATGCGGCTCATCAGCCTCTTTAGTACGAATAGTGACTGTCCCTATTATCGCTGCGATAATTCCAAAAGCGGCCAAGAATATTGGAAACAATGCGCCTTGAACAGGATATGCTTGACCACCAACACTCAACATTGCCCCCAATGTGATGGCTGCGATGATAGACCCAACGTAAGATTCAAATAAGTCAGCGCCCATTCCAGCTACATCTCCAACATTATCCCCAACATTATCAGCGATTACAGCGGGATTTCTAGGGTCATCTTCAGGAATGCCCGCTTCAATTTTCCCGACTAGGTCAGCACCGACATCGGCGGCTTTAGTGTAAATTCCACCGCCAACACGACCAAACAATGCAATCGAAGAAGCACCGAGTCCGAATCCTGTTAACACTTGGGCAGTTTCTGATGTTGTTAAATTAAACCAGTAGGTTCCAATAAAATAATAACCAATTAGTCCGGTTAATCCTAGCCCAACTACTGCCATTCCCATGACAGCTCCACCACTAAAGGCAATATCGAGTGCTTTGTTCATCCCGCTTTGTTCAGCTGATGTAGCGGTTCTAGAATTTGCGGCAACGGCCCCTCTCATGCCTAAATACCCGGCAAGTGCACTTAAAAAGGCACCGAGTAAGAAGGCACCAGAGGTCCTAAAGTCAATCGCAAAACCGATCACAAAAAATAATACGATAACAAAGATTGATAAAATCTTGTATTGACGCGAAAGAAAAGCCATTGCACCTTCTCGAATGTAACCAGATATTTCAATTACGAGTGGGTTTCCTTTTTCAATTTTCTTGATTTTGTAAAACAATACAGTCGCATAAAGCATTGCAAGCACACTGAATAGAAGTGCTATTAGTAAAAAACCTGTCATAAAATACCTCCGTTTTTATAGTATCCAAATAGAATACCATATTAGATTTGTAAAGAGTATAACAAAAAGCGCTTACATTTACAAGATTAAAATTAATTCCCAAATAATAACGTTTTCCTTTGAAAATTAAGTTCAAATCACGTAAAATAGTGTTATTGAAAAAAAGCCATTTATGTTATAATAATGTTGATTTTTAATGAGGTGATCAAATGTCGACAATTCAAATCGCCATCGATGGACCGGCGGGTGCTGGCAAAAGCACAATCGCCAAACTCGTGGCGCAATTATTTGATTTCACTTATATAGATACCGGCGCGATGTATCGTGCTATCACACTTAAAGCGATGCAACTCAATGTTGAACTCAACGATGAAGACGCCTTTGACTTTCTTGATCAAACCAGTTTTGATTATAAAGACGGCGTCTTATTTATGGACGGCAATGACGTTTCCAAAGCCATTCGTTCCCGTGAGGTTTCCAATAACGTTTCACTTGTTTCTTCCCATGCGAATGTTAGAAAAATATTAGTAGATCGGCAGCGTTTAATCGCTAATGATAAAAGCGTTGTGATGGACGGACGAGATATTGGGTATAATGTGTTGCCAACTGCGGATTTTAAGTTTTACTTGACCGCGAATGTTGAAACGCGTGCCAGACGGCGTTTTCTCGAAAATGCTCAAAATGGCATTCACATCCCGCTAGAGGATCTAAAAAGGGAAATTATCGCTCGAGATGATTTTGATTCCAATCGAGCCATTACACCACTGAAACCAGCTGATGATGCTATAATCATTGATACATCAGACATGCCGATTGAGGATGTCGTCAAAACCATAGAAACAAAAGTTAGAGAGGAAGTATAATCATGAATTACAAAAACATCAAAGAAGGAACCATCGTTACCGGAAAAGTGTACCAAGTCAAGGACAACGAAGTCATCGTCGTTGTAGAAGGCGCTCAAACAGAAGGGACTATCTATCTAGATAACCTTACCACTAAAGATGTCAAATCAGCGAAAGAAATAGTCAAAGAAGGCGATGAAATCCAAGCTGAAGTTAAAAAGAAAGACGACGAAGCAGGTGTGTTACTCTTGTCTCGTATTGGCATTGAGCGTAAAGAAATTTTTGAAGATTTACAAAACAAGTTCAGCAATGAAGAAGTGTTTGAAGTTGTCGTAAAAGACATCAACAAAGGCGGACTCATCGCACGTGCTTATGGCATTGACATGTTCATGCCAGCCCGTGAAGCTTCTTTAGAATATACTGAAGACCTTAGTACGTTCAAAGGAAAAACCCTTGAAGTTAAGCTTATTGAAATTTCTCGAAAGAAAATTGTTGTTTCCCATAAATCGGTTCAACGTGAAGCACAGCGTGAGAAAAAACAAGAAGAACTTAAAAATATTCAAACAGGAGATGTCTTAGAGGGAACAGTCTCTAAGTTAATGCCTTATGGAGCGTTTGTACGTTTTGAAAATGTTGAAGGATTACTGCATGTCAGTGAAATCTCTCATCATAAAGTCAATAATCCTTCAGATTTACTTAAAGAAGGACAAGCAATTACTGTAAAAGTTATTGATGTCCAAGGACAAAAGCGTTCATTATCGCTAAAAGCACTAGAAAAAACGCCATGGGAAAAATTTGCTGAAACGCATAAATCAGGCGATAAAGTAAGCGGTAAAGTTGTCAAAAAAATGCAATTTGGTATTCTTGTTGAAGTAGAAAAAGATGTCGCAGGCATTATTAACAAACAAGATTATTCATGGGACCCTCGCTTCAATTTGGCAGGAAATGTTAATGTCGGTGATGAAATCGAAGTTCAAATCCTGTCAATCGATCCTGAAAACCGTAAAATGCAATTATCCAAAAAGCATTTGGAATACAACCCATGGGAAGATGTCAATGTTAAAGTTGGCGAAGAAGTCAGCGGGGAAATCGCTTCTATACAATCCAATGGTGCTTTAGTCGAAGTCAAAGGTGTTTATGCCTTCTTGCCAATCGGTGAAATCAAAGACGAACGTATTGAAAATGTCAGTGATGTCTTGAACGAAGGCGAAGTCATTAATGCAGTTGTCTTAAAATTCGACCGTAAGAAATGGCAAATGGTCATCTCAAAGAAAACTTTTGATGAAAAGAAAATTCGTGATGAGTACAAAAAACACTTAAAGAGTGAAAATCAAGAAGATCAATCACAAACACTCGGTGAACTATTCGCCGATAAATTCAAAAATTTTAACAAATAATAGGTGAAATTATGATCCCATCCGTAGCTATTGTGGGACGCCCCAATGTTGGTAAAAGTACGCTTTTCAACCGAATCATTGGTCAGCGTTTGTCCATTACAGACGAAACACCGGGGCTTACCCGCGATCGCATTTATGCAAAAGCGGAATGGTTAACTCGGAGTTTCAATCTTATTGACACTGGCGGCATCGATTTTGACGATGCCCCTTTTGTCCATGAAATAAAAAGTCAAACAGAGATTGCCATCGAAGAAGCTGATGTCATAATTTTTGTAGTGGATATTCATTCTGGAATCACCGAAGAAGATTCAATGGTGGCCAGGATGTTATATAAAGCTAAAAAAGAAGTGATTTTAGCCGTGAATAAAGTTGATGACGTCATGATGACTGATAAGCTTTATGAATTTTATGCGCTTGGATTAGGCGATCCAATCCCTGTCAGCGCAGGTCATAGTGTCGGTGTGGGGGATTTACTCGATAAAGTTATTGAGTCCTTGCCAGAATCAACTCCGGAGCCTTATGATGAAGACACCATCAAAATGTGTTTGATTGGACGTCCCAATGTAGGGAAAAGTTCACTTACCAACGCTTTGCTTGGTGTGAACCGTGTCATCGTCAGTGAAATTGAAGGAACAACCCGTGATGCGATTGACTCTATATTTGAAAAAGATGATCAAGAATATGTTGTGATTGATACTGCCGGCCTTCGTAAACGCGGAAAAGTCTACGAAGCCGCTGAAAAATACAGTGTCTTGCGCGCTATGAGCGCCATTGAGCGCAGCGATGTTGCCCTAATTCTCATCGATGCCGAACAAGGCATCATCGAACAAGATAAGAAAATTGCGGGCTTTGCTCATGAAGCTGGCAAAGGAGTTATTATCGTTGTTAACAAGTGGGATGCGATTGAAAAAGGCAACCGTACGATGAATCTTTGGGAAGATAAAATCCGTTCGCATTTTCAGTTTATTTCCTACGCCCCAATCATCTATCTTTCCGCAACCACTAAACAACGATTAAACACATTATTTCCTGTAATCAATAATGTCTACAAGAACTATACACGTAAAGTTCAAACCAGCGTATTAAACGATGTCATCAGCGATGCTTTCCACGCTAATCCGCCTAAAAGTCACGGTGGTGGTGTCATCAAAGCATATTATGCAACCCAAGTCAGCGTTAAACCTCCAACGTTCGTTTTATTTGTAAACAATAACGAATGGATGCATTTTACTTATGAGCGATATCTTAAAAACCAACTCAGAAAAGCCTTTGACTTTGAAGGATGTCCCATAAAAATAATATTAAGAAAGCGTGATTAATATGAATATCACCGTTATCGGTGGCGGGTCATGGGGATTAGGGCTTTCAAAAGTACTTTCCGACAATGGCCATCAAGTCTTAGTATATGATATCGACAAAAAACTTGTTGATAAGATTAACACCCTTCATATTTCACCTCAACTCGATGAATTTATTCCCGAAGATATCCAAGCAACAAACGATATGGCATTGGCAATGAAGCACGCTGATGTAGCGTTGTTTGTTGTGCCTACTAAAGTATTAAGAATTGCCATTGAATCGGCACTCCCTTATATTGAAAGCCCGAAGACATTCATTAATGCAGCAAAAGGAATTGAGCCCAAAACCTTCAAACGAATTAGTGAAATTTTTTACGAAATGATTCCTCAAAAATACTTTAAAGCTTTTGTTACGCTCTCAGGTCCTTCTCATGCGGAAGAAGTGATTAAAGGTCTTACTACCGCTGTGACTAGTGCATCAGAAGATGAAGAAGCCGCAAAGTTTGTGCAATCCCTCTTTCACAATCAACAATATTTCCGTGTTTACTCAAGTACCGACTTAAAAGGCGTTGAACTCGGCGGCTCACTAAAAAACATCTTTGCACTCGCCGCCGGTATTATCCGCGGTCAAGGATTAGGGGATAATGCCTTAGCAGCCTTTATGACCCGAGCATTGGTAGAAATGGAAAAAATTTATAACTATCGTGGCGCAAATTCAGAAACCTTATATGGTTTATCTGGAATTGGCGACTTAATTGTAACCTGTACATCTCAACATTCCAGAAACTTTCAAGCCGGTTATAAGATAGGAAGTGGCAAGGATCTCGATGAAACGCTTGACTCTATGACAATGGTTGTCGAAGGGATTCGGACTACTGAGGCGGCCTATTATTTATCAAAAACGGCAAAATTAGATACCCCTATTATTGATGCTATTTATGATGTAATTTTTAATCGAAACGACCCAAAGAAGGCGTTAATGAACTTATTAGCACGCGAACAAAAAGCGGAAAACTGCTAAAATTTATAGTTTTTATGCTTTTTTTCGCTAAAATAGGCGTATTTTCTTGCAAATGGCTTAATGACTTGCTATAATGAGCATAAGTTATAAAATTAGAAGGAGGGAATTCACAAAATATGAACAAAACAGAATTAGTAGCAAAGATAGCAGAGAATTCAGGACTTACTAAAAAGGATGCCGAAGCATCATTGAATGCAACATTAGATTCAATTCAAGATGCATTAGTAAGCGGCGATAAAGTTGTGTTAACAGGCTTTGGAACTTTCGAGGTTAGAGAGCGCAAACCACGTGTTGGACACAACCCAAGAACAGGTGCACCAATTAACATTGATGCACAAAGATCACCAGCCTTCAAAGCTGGAAAAGTTTTAAAAGATGCAGTAAGATAACAATCGCTTCAAAAAACTTCGACTCCTTTAATGGAATCGAAGTTTTTTTTGATAGAAATAATCTACAAAATATGGCTTTTTTAAACTACCTATGGTAGGCTTTAATTAAGGGGTTGATGTGTATATGGAGAGTTTAACAAAGAAAGCCTTCAAAGCACTACGTAATGAAGATTTAGATACTTTGAATACGCTGGATATCAACGCAGTGGACGACCAAAACCAGAACGGTCTTTTTTATGCGATTAAAGCCAAGGCATATGATTCGTTTCATTATTTATTGGAAAAAGGCTGTCCTGTCAATCATAAAAATATTCACGGCGAAACGCCTTTACATCTCGCTAGCTATATAGGGGATAAAATTCTTGTTCAAAAACTGCTTGAATATGATGGTGATATTCATCTAACGAATAATAAAGGCTCTACTCCATTGATGTATGCATCGCTAAAAGGCGCAAAAGATGTCGTTGAGTTGCTCAGGGAATCAGGGGCTTCGTTAGAAGTAAAAGATTCCACTGGTCACAATCCTTTGTTTTATGCTGTAAGGAGTAAGAAACTTAAAGTCTTGCGTTATCTCGTAGAACACGGTGCGAATTATCATGCCTTTAATGATAAAGGCGAAAATTTACAGCATGAAGTTTCAAGAAGTGGCCTTGCATCAATGCAAGATTTTCTTTATGAGTTAAAAATCACACCATATATAGAAAATATTTATCGTCAAACGCCTTTGCATCTTGCTGCTAGACGCGGTGAAGAAATTCTTGTAGAGTCATTGCTTGGCAATGGTCTGCGTCCTGATGTTGAAGATGCCTTTTCATACACAGCGTATCAATATGCAAAAGGCTATGGAGAAGTCCAAACCATGATGGAGCGCTTCCATAATAATTTAGAGATAGAAACCTTTTATAAAAACCATCTTCTTCATCGGGCATTAAGAAATAAAAGCCTCGATGAAGCCGAAGCGTTTATTCGCATGGAAAAAGACTTGAATACCAAAGATTATTTCGGCAACAAGCCTTTGTTTTATATTCTTTTATTAAATGATCCCTTGTGTCTGAGACTTTTGTTAAAACGTGTTAAATCATATGATAGCGTTGATTATTACAATCGTGATGCGGCCTACTACGCTGCGCTTCTTGAAAACAAAGCTTTTTTCGAACTTACTGAAATCAAAAAAGACGCACTCAATCAAGAAACATTGTCTCTAATCGAAGCGTCTGAAATTTTGCGTCCTTTATATTTCTAACTAATCACAAACATGGCAATCAATGCGAACATATTATAAGCCATATGGACAAAAATTGGTACAAAAATGATTTTTCCTGAATAGTAATAAATCAGAGATATCACAAGTCCCATCCCAAAATAAGGCACGATATTTAACAGCTGCATGCTATCTAAACTGATATCGGCAATAATATGAATAAATCCAAAAAAGAAACTATTGAGAATAATTGCTCCTATAAAGCCTAATGGTTTTTCAAAGACATCCCATAATCCTTTTCTAAAAACGATTTCTTCGACGATTGGTGCGAGAAACCCTGCAAAAAGGATTAATGATATAATCGCTATAGGCCCACCTTCTAAGAGACTTTCAAGTGCGGCTTGATTTTCAGGATTTACTTCATATCCTAATTGCTCCATGGTAAGACCGATGACGCCATTCACGAGTAATATCGCAAAAAAACCAACTGCAATAAAGCCTAGTGAGCGGGCTTTGTCTGATTTGAAGTAACCCCACTGATTATCGAACAGATAGATTCTTGCAATGGAAAATAGTGCGATTGTTAGTCCTAAATACCAAAGTAGATTAAGCACGCTTAATACGATAGCGAAAAGCTGATCATCTTCTAGCAACTCTGGGAAAATCCCAATCGCAAATACCGCAACTAACTGTAAAACAATGAAGCTAATAATATAAACGATAAGGATTCGGATGTTCAATGGTCGTTTTCTTTTTCGATTATCTTCTTGCATAATAGCCTCCGTAGTCTTGATGAATTGTCATTGACAATGCAAAGTGTTATGATAATATAATACCATATCAAAGTGACAGACAAAATATTAATGATAAAAAAGGTGATAGAATGGCACATAAAAAGTCGTTTGCAGTAATCGGACTGGGACGTTTTGGAACCGCTGTAGTAGAAGAATTAATCAAAAGTAATCATGAAGTATTGGTCATTGACCGTAATCAAGATAGGATTGCCAAAGTCGCCAAAATCGCTACGCATGCTGTTGTACTAGACACTTCAGATGAAAGTGCACTCCGTGAAGTTGGCATTACGAGTATTGACCATGTAATTGTAGCAATTGGTAAAGATATCGAAGACAGTATTTTAACGACACTTATTTTAAAAGAAATCGGTGTAAAAAAAGTTACCGTCAAAGTGCAAAACCAGTATCATGAGAAAGTTGTTGTTAAACTGGGCGCTGATGAAACCATCCAACCTGAACGTATTACTGGTACGCGTCTTGCCCACCGTATTGTTAGTGACCATATGCTTGAATTTTATGATTTAAGTGAAAATCATAGTTTTGTTGTGATTGCAGCCGCGCCAAAAATCATGAATACCACTGTCGCCAATCTTGATTTGCGCGATCGCTTCCACATCAATCTTGTTGCCATTAAACGTGATGGAGATGTAATCATTCCAAAACCTGAAGAAACCTTTGAAGAAACCGACCAGCTGTTGCTTGTTGGTGCAAACACTGATTTGAACAAGTTTTCAGCTTGGTGCGAAAAATAAGCCTTTTTGTCATAAAAGGCTTTTTTTCATAAGGAGGTGCCGCTGTGAAAAAAATAGTTATTGCAAGTCATAATCAAGGAAAAATAGATGAAATTAAGCCTCATTTGTTAATGCTAGGCTATGAAGTTTATGGCCTTGATGATTTTGGCATTGACCCAGTAGAAGAGACCGGAAGAACCCTCAAAGAAAATGCTATACTCAAAGCACGTCATACCGCTAGACTATCCAACTTCATGATACTTGCGGATGATTCAGGCTTAGAAGTTGATGCACTTGGTGGAAAACCCGGTGTATTTTCAAGTCGGTATTCTTTAGAAGGCACTGATGAAGCCAATAATCTTTATTTACTAGATAAAATGAGTGATAAACTTAACCGTACTGCACGTTTTAGAACCGTCATGGTTCTGAAAGACGAACAAGGCTATGAATATGTCTTTGAAGGGGTTTTACATGGTTACATTCATACGGCATTGGAAGGCGATAAAGGGTTTGGCTATGATCCGTTATTTATCCCGGTAGGCCATCATGAAACCTTGGGGGTTTTAGGTCCACGAATCAAAGATGAAATCTCCCATCGTAAAAAATGCCTAGACAAAGTCATCCATCACTTAAAAAACACATTATAATGTCACAGATTTGGCATAATGTAACGTTTGATTTATAATCAGTAATAAGAAACACATGCATGGAGGAGGGATCGTTTGAAAATACTTATATTTAGTGATGTTCACGGCAAAAAAGAACGTCTTGAAGCAATTCTAAAAGCACATGAAGATGCCAAATATAAAATATCGCTTGGTGATTCAGAACTGAGAACGAAGTTCTTGCAAAAGCACGATATCATTGCAATTAAAGGGAATTATCCCTTTGATGCCGGGTTCACTTATGAACATGTCCTTGATATTGAAGGCCGCACTTTATTGCTTACGCATGGCCATAAATATCGGGTCAAATCCGGCTATGAACAATTTTATTTTAAAATATTGGAGACTGAAGCGGATCTTGCCTTTCACGGACACACCCATATGGTAACTTGTGAAGAGGTATCAGGGAAATACATCCTTAATCCTGGCGCTGTAAATCATGCTCGTGGAAAATTTGCAGAATCATATATCACACTTTATTTAAATAAAGCTTCCGTAGAAGTGATATGGCGAGATGCTTATAATCACAATGCTATTAAAAAAGAGAATTTAGCCATTTAGACGTGTTGAAAATACACGTCTTTTTTTCAAGTTTCTTTGGTCGCTTTTCCTTTTTATTTTCCCTTTTTTATGGTAAACTTTTAAATGATATGAAGAGGAGCGTTCAAGTATGGAAAATGTAAAAACCCCTAAAAAAACCCGTTCACAATTACGTGAACATATCATTGTAAAATTATACCAAATGGATATCAGTGATAACTTTAATTTTAAACAGACGCCTCATACGTTTGTTAACGAAGCACTATCAACAATCGTTGAAAACCTAGAAGCCTTTGATAATTTAATAGAGGACAATCTTTTTAACTGGAGACTCAAGCGACTTTCATATGTTGATCGTGCAATTTTACGCTTAGCAGTCTTTGAATTAAAACATTCCGAGACACCAACGGAAATCATCATTGACGAATCGTTAAATCTTACCCATAAATTCAGCGATGAAGGCGATAAGAAACACGTCTCCTTCAATAACCGTGTCCTAGAAAATCTCGCGACATCATTACGACGAAAAGAGTGATTGCATGGCTGAGAAGGCACTGAGTGTTACAGCACTGACGAAATACATTAAATACAAGTTTGACCAGGACAAGCATCTTAAAAACATTTTGCTTGAGGGAGAAATTTCAAACTTCAAACATAATGTCCGCGGACATTTTTATTTCACGTTGAAAGATCAAAAAGCGTCAATTAGTGCGGTCATGTTCAAAGGCAATGCCTGGAAAGTGAAATTTGAACCAAAAGATGGTATGAATGTCCTTGTACGCGGTTATGTAAGTGTCTTTGAAGTTGCCGGATCTTATCAGGTATATGTTGAAAGCATGGAAGAAGTTGGCATGGGGAATTTATATCAAGCGTATTTACAACTTAAAGATAAATTACAAAAAGCAGGGTATTTTGAAGCGCAACACAAACAACCACTGCCCCAATTCCCTTCACAAATCGCGGTGCTAACGTCTGCGACTGGGGCTGCAGTTCGTGACATTATCAATATTATTTCCAGACGCTATCCGTTAGTGAAAATCTTGGTCTATCCAACAACTGTGCAAGGCGAAAACGCCAAACATGAAATCGTCGAAAATATTAAACGCGCCCAGGAGAATTCTGATAATGATTTAATTATTGTTGGTAGAGGTGGCGGGTCTATAGAAGACCTTTGGGCGTTTAATGAAGAAATCGTTGCCGAAGCCATTTTCCAATGTCGACTACCGATTATTTCTGCGGTCGGGCATGAGACTGATTTTACGATTGCGGATTTTGTGGCAGATAAACGCGCGCCAACACCATCAGGTGCAGCTGAGATTGCAGTCCCTGATCAGATGAGCTTACTTAGAGACATCCAAAACTATCAATCACGTATTGTCGATGCACTGCGCAGAAGTATTCGCCTTCGAAAAGAAAAACTTGAAGATATTACCAACCGCTATGTGCTAAAAGATCCTAACCGCCTTTTTGAAAGACATGCCAACACTCTTGAGACATTGCAACACCGTTTGCTACAAACTAATCCTGAGAAAAAAATAAAAGAATCACTGGAAAATCTCTCAAGACAATCACAATACTTGCATCGTAATTTAGCGGTCATCATTAACCACAAAAGTAAACAACTAGAACGACTAACGGATAAACTAAAAGTCCAAAATCCACGCTTAATCATCGAACAAGGATACAGTTTGACGAAAAAAGATGGCAAAGTTATCCGCAGTGTTAAAGATTTGTCAATTGGTGATACTGTGGAAATGGAAATGATGGATGGCTCTTTCAAAGCCACCATCAAAGAGAAAAAGGAGGATTCATAATGGCTAAAGAAAACTTTGAGGGTAAGTTGGAAAAACTTGAAAGTATCGTCAAAGCTTTAGAAAGTGGAGATTTGCCACTTGATGAAGCGGTCAAAAAGTATGAAGAAGGCATCAAACTTTCCCAAGATGCCCAGGGGATACTTAAAGACGCAGAAAATACACTCAGCAAAATGATGAAAAATGGAGAAGAAGAACCATTTGAAATTGATACTGAGGAATAATGACAATGATGAATGTCTTAGATATTGAAAGCCCGGCGTTTTTAAAGGCTTTGAAAAATGAAGATTTAGAGGCGCTTGCTAAAGAGATTAGAAGTTTTTTAATCCACCAGTTATCCGTTACCGGTGGCCATTTTTCATCCAATATGGGCGTGGTTGAACTTACTATTGCGCTTCATAAAGTGTTTGATTCCCCTAAAGATCAAATTATTTTTGATGTGGGCCATCAAGGCTATGTCCATAAAATCCTAACCGGTCGAGGACAACAATTTGACACATTGCGTCAAATCGATGGATTGAGCGGTTTTTTAAAAAGAGCAGAGAGTGTTCACGATTGTTATGAAGCCGGGCACTCATCAACTTCCATCGCTGCAGCAGCAGGGATGCTTTTTGCAAAACCCCACAATACCGACCTCGGCAATATCATTGCATTAATTGGTGATGGCGCCCTCAATAGTGGCGCTGCTTTAGAAGCTTTAAACTTTTTGGGGCAATATCCCAATAAAAACCCTATCATCATTCTCAACGATAATGAAATGAGTATCACAGAAAATGTCGGACATTTATCGAAAATGCTGACGCAAATTCGTATGAAACGATCGTATCGAAATTTACGCAAACAAACCTCTAAAATTATTCCCAAAAAACTTAGACCGTTCACTTCGAAAGTTGAAAAACGTCTTAAGGGCTTTTTAGCAGGAAGTACGTATTTTGAAGCATTAGGCTATGATTATTATGGGCCGATTGACGGCCATAACTTCAAACATTTAATCAAAGCGTTCGAAGTTGCCAAACGTAGTACTAAACCAACGGTCATTCATGTAAAAACACAAAAAGGTCGTGGCTACGGTCCCTCGGAAAATGATACCCTTGGTCAATGGCATGGCGCTAAACCATTTGACAAGACAAATGGTGATTTCAAATCCGAATGTCAAAAAACACTAAGTTATTCAGGCATTGTTGCGAAATATATGGAACGTTTTGCAGAAGAAAAACCTGATTTTTATGTAATTACGCCGGCTATGGTCGGGGGCAGTGAACTCCTTGATTTTAAAGAAAAATATCCAGAACGTCTGATAGACACAGGCATTGCCGAAGGCACCAGTGTTACAATGGGCGGGTCCCTTGCAATGAAAAACATCAAGGTATTTTTGAGCATTTACTCCACGTTTTTACAACGTGCCTACGACCAAGTTATTCATGATGTTGCCCGTCAAAAAGCTAATTTAATCATAGGAATTGATCGTGCTGGGTTAGTTGGCGGTGATGGGGAAACCCATCAAGGCATCTATGATATTCCCATGCTGGCGCATATCCCACATATGACCATCGCTCATCCTCGTAATGCCCAACAATTACATCGTTTATTACACTATGCGTTTCGTATTCATCAAGGTCCAATCGCGATTCGCTATCCGAGAACAAAAGAAGGTTATCATTCAGAGGATTATAATTTAAGCGCTATTGATACACCAAGTTGGGAACTGCTTAATCAAGGAAATAAAGGAACAATCATTGCGTTTGGTGATATCGTTGAACAACTGAAAAAACTGATTAATGAACAAAACTTAGATTATACTTTAATTAATGCATTATTCATCAAACCGCTTGATACTGACATGTTAGCAACCATAGATACCAATAAGCCAATTCTTACTTACGAAGAATCAACATTAAACGGTGGTCTTGGTTCAATGATTTTAAGTCATCTAGCCATGCAAAATACAATGCCAGCATTTTTCAAAATGATGGGCTTTGATGATGCATTTGTTCCTCAAGGCGATCGTCAAACGATGTTAAAACGATACAAGCTCGATTGCCAAAGTGTGATTGAGTGTATGGAAGGACTTGTTAAGGATGCGTCTTGATCTCTTTTTATATCAGCGTGGTGATTTCTCTTCCCGCCACCAAGCCACTATTGCCATAAAAAATGGTGCAGTCTCTATCAATAAAAAAGTGGTGATGAAACCAGCCTTTAAAGTTTCACCGACGGATCAAATTGATTATGTCAAACCGCTAAATCCTTTTGTATCTCAAGGTGGTTTGAAGCTACAGCACGCGATTGAACACTTTGATTTGTGTCTTGAAAACAACGTCGTTTTAGATATCGGTGCTTCCACTGGCGGCTTCAGTGACTGTGCGTTAAGTTATGGTGCGCAACATGTTTATGCCGTGGATGTTGGCAGCAATCAACTGCACCCTACACTTAAAGCTCATGAAAAAGTCACGGTCATGGAACAAACAAACTTTCTTGATCTAAGCAATAAAGACTTTCCGACTATCGACTTCATCAGTTGTGATGTAAGTTTTGTTTCTAGTCTGAAAATTTTATCACACATTAAAGAACACTTTGATAACATCGAAGTGTTGATGTTGATAAAACCGCAGTTTGAAACAAAAAAAACGCCCAAAAGCGGTGTGATTAAAGATCCTTTATTACATGAAGAAGTACTAAAAGATTATCTTGAAGATGTCACCATGTTAGGATTTACAATCAGTGGACTTGAACCCTCACCTATCAAAGGCCAATCAGGTAACATTGAATTTTTGTTACATCTCGGTGAAACACCTTGTGATATTCATATTAAAAAAGTGGTTAAAAAAGCTCAAGCGATCCGCTAGGAGGTCATCATGTTAAAATATTTAAATGTCTCTCAGTTTGCGATTATCGAAAATGTCGAGGTCACATTCGAAAACGGCATGAACGTCTTAACCGGTGAAACCGGCGCAGGAAAAAGTCTCTTGATTGATGCGATTGGATTACTACTTGGTGAACGCGCTTCTCATGAAGTGATACGAAGTGGTGAAGATTATGCAGAAATCACCGCAGTCTTTGAACCCCTCAATGATAGTGTCAAAGCAACATTAGAATCACTTGACATTCCTTTTGAAGATGATGAACTGTTAATTAAACGCCGCATTCAAAGGAACAGTGGGAACTTAATCAAAGTAAATCGTGAAACTATTACACTTGCCGATTTAAAAGTGATTACTAAAAACCTTGCGGATATTCATACGCAACATGACACCAAACGATTAATTAATCCCGATACGTATTTATCACTCATAGATTCTTTCGATGATTCAATACAATCATATTTAACTGATTACCAAGCTAAGCGAAAAGTGTATAGTGACCACTACAAAGCCTATCAGTCGTTAAAAGACGATAAAGATGCAATGCTTGAAAAACTTGACTTACTTAAATTTCAAAGTGAAGAACTCCACAATCATAATTTGGAAGCAAATGAACTTCAAACGATTGAAGAACGTTTACAAACCCTCCAAAACTTTGATGAAATCTACCAAGCTGTCAAACAGTCTTACGATTTATTGGAAACCTCAAACGCAACCGCCAATATATATGAAGCAGCGGATGAACTTTCTCGTGTAGAAACTTATGATGAAACCTACGAAAGTCTTAAACAACGCATCGAAAGTGCCTATTATGAGTTAGATGATGCCAAAAGTACGCTTTCTAACTTACTGGAGAGTTTAGATTTTGATCCCAATGAATTAGAAACACTTGAAAGTCGCAAACACACGCTAGATACTTTACGACGTAAATATAACCGTGAAATCGATGAATTAATAGAATACCATGAACAAATCAACGCCGAAATAGTATCTTATGACAACTATGACGAAAGCTTAGATAAAGCGGAGAAAAATCTTAAAACTGCTTACGATGATGTCTTAAAATCCGCTTTAACACTTAGAAATCATCGAAAGAAGATAGCAAAAACTATTGAGAACACCCTACAAGGGGAACTAAAAGACCTTGAACTTAAGAGCGCTGAGTTTGAAGTTTCATTTTCCGACGAACGCCCATCGCATTACAGTGATATCAAATTTTTTGGAAAAGAGGGCATCGATACCATCGACTTTCTCCTTACAACCAATGCTGGTGAAGCGAAAAAACCACTAAAAAAAATCGCCTCAGGAGGCGAATTATCAAGAATTATGTTGGCACTTAAAACATTGCTTGTATTTAAAGATTCACTCAATCTCATGATTTTTGATGAAATCGATACCGGAGTAAGTGGTTACGTCGCTTCACAAGTCGCCAAAAAGATGCATGCGATTGCCGCTGAAGTCCAAGTGTTAGCCATTACGCATCTCCCACAAGTAGCAGCCAAAGCTGACCATCATTATTATATATTTAAAGAAGAACATACAGGACGCGTTAAAACTAGCGTTAAGAAGCTCGATCATGATCACCGTGTTAAATCGCTAGCAGAAATGATTTCTTCAGATACTGTTTCTCAGAGTGCACTTAAAAGTGCCAAAGAATTACTCAAATAAAAAAGCGCATTTTCTGCGCTTTTAATACTTTATCCAAACATGACGCTCCACATAACAAAAATTGTAGTAGCAGCCAGACCAAGGACAAAACCAACAGCTAAAATAACCACAACAACTTTCCCCCAAGTTTTCTTTAAGGGGTTTGTGTAAACGGGTTTTTCCTCGACTTGATTTTTCTTGGTTCTTTTACGACTTTCAGGCATCTCGAATTCACCTCTATAATAGTATCAATTTTGACTTCGCGTCTCTCATTATACTGTAAATCTCATAAAAAGGAAAGTTTAAAGTATGAAAAAATACAAAGTCATCTTTCACATTGATCTTAACGCCTTTTTTGCGAGTTGTGAATCGGCGGAAGATAAAAGTCTCAAAAATATACCCTTAGGCATTGGCCCTAAAAATGATAGGGGTATTTTAACAACCGCAAATTATGAGGCACGGAAATATGGTGTTAGAAGTGCCATGCCTTTAAACGAAGCGAGAAGACTTTGTCCACAGTTGAAAGTCTTACCAACAAATTTTCCTTTATACGAAAAATATTCAGGGTATTTCTTTGATTATTTAAAAACTTTTACGGAGAAACTTGAACCAGCCTCTATTGATGAGGGATATCTTGATATGACAGACGATTTAGATGGCAAACACCCGCTGGATGTAGCGAAAGCAATGCAAAACTATCTGCTTAAAACGTATGACTTGCCTGTCAGTATCGGCATTGCACCGAACAAATTTCTTGCCAAAATGGCATCTGATATGAAAAAACCACTGGGAATTACGATTCTGCGAAAACGTGATGTCGAAAAGAAACTATGGCCTCTGCCTATCGAAGATTTACATGGAATCGGAAAAAAGACCGTCCCGAATTTGAAGCTTCTAGGTATTGAGACGATTGGCGATTTTGCGAAGTTTGATAATGTTCGCAAACTTGAAGCTTTTTTAGGCAATACGACCCAATCTTTTTTGGACAAGGTTCATGGCAATGATCAAAGTGAAGTCGATCCTTCCAGACAAAACAGCCATCAAAGTATTGGCAATTCTAAAACATTTGAAGGCTTTTTACACGAATACAATGAACAAGTCGAAGCACTAAAACAGTTGACAAACCGCGTTGTCGATCGGTTGAAAGATGCTTCGCTTGCAGCGAAAACTATTGCGGTTCAAGTACGCCATTCTGACTATGAAAATCACTCTAAACATTTCTCTTTTCAGTATCATAGTGATAATTTCTATGAGATATTTGAAGTCGTTGAAAATCTTTATGATCAACTTTATGATGATAAAGCGGTTCACTTACTTGGTGTAAGTGCATCGAATCTTGAAGAAAAATCACAATTATTCAAACAACTCAATATTTTTGAACCTAAAGATGATGTTGATAAAGAGGAACATTTAAATAATGTATTAAAAAGTATCAACAATAACTATGAGAAACCATTGTTAGCGAGAGGTATCACAAAAAAGAAATCAAAGTAATTGCCAAAAACTTATAAAATCCCCATAACAAAGCCATTTGCATTATACGTCCATCTGCGTTATAATAATAAAGGATTATTAAAGGAGATGTATCGAATTGGACGTTTATGGCTTTTTGTTGAACATCTCGATCGTATTATTGATCGGGTTTTTATTTGGGAAAATATTGGAACATTTTAAAATACCTGCTATTACCGGGTATATACTAGCAGGAGTCTTGATCGGTCCGCACGGATTAAATCTGATTGATCAGACCACGGTTTCACAGTTTAATGTTATTACCAATGTTGTGTTGGCAATTATTGCCTACCAAATCGGAACAGAGTTGTTCATTCCAATTCTTAAACGCAATGCAGGACGTATTATTATGATTACGCTAGTGCATGCCTTTATTACCCTTGTTATAGTGTTTGGAGGGGTTTGGCTTGTTAGTGGTGAGTTATGGTTAGCCTTTGCTTTATCAGGGTTAGCGATTGCTTCGGCACCAGCTCCTGTTATGGCTATCATTAAGAAACTGCGTGCCAAGGGCCCTGTTAAAAGTACCGTTGTACCCGTTGTAGGGGTACTTGATGTTGTTGCTGTTATTGTTTTCGGGCTAACTTCAAGCATTGCTTTATCCTTAGTCGGCGGTGAAACTATCGGCATCCAAAATGCCTTATTAAACCCATTGTATGAAGTTGTTCTTTCCATATTTGTTGGGGCGATTTTCGGTGTTTTGTTAGGATTGTTTTCGCATTTTTTTGTGGAAAAATTCCGAAAACAAGATCGTTATCTTGCGTATTTGGCAGTATCATTGTCTTTTATTCTTATCGGTCTTTGGATTGCTCAAACCTTCCATCTTTCGACGATTCTCATTCCACTGACTATTGGTGTTGTGTTCACAAACTTTGTGAATGAAGAGACCTTTGATATACAAGATGCGGCACTTAATAATTTTGGTGGACCCTTTATCATTATCTTTTTCACAATTGCCGGACTAGGGTTGAATCCTGCGATTATGTTACAAGCAGGGTTTATTGCGCTTGTATTTATTGTTTTAAGAAGTATCGGTAAAATTTCAGGGTCTTATTTTGCGTCTACTTTATCAAAATGTCCGATGACAGTCCGTAAATATACAGGGCTTTGTCTCTTGCCTCAGGCAGGGGTTACTATCGGGATGTTAGTGGCACTCTCAGCATCATTACCACCAGAAGAAACGCAAATTGTTCAAACCATCACACTTACAAGTATTTTGATTTTCCAAGTGGCAGGTCCGATTCTTATGAAATGGGGGCTTGAAAAAGCCGGAGAATCACGTGAGTTATAAATAGCATCAAATCCCTTCATCGGGATTTTTTTATTGGCAAGCATCTAACATGATAGAAATGGACTCATCGGTAGTTTTTATTGTTGTTTATTGGCAACTATGATAAAATTAATCGTAGTTTAACGTATTGAGAATGGGGAGAGGAAGAATGAAAAAAATATTTGCTTTACTAGTTGTGCTATTCGCTTCAATAGGTCTTTATGGTTGTGGAGAAGACCCAGAAGATGATGTGACAATACCCTCTTTTGATTATTTTACCATTAATGAAGATGAACCAAGTGATGAAACAATTTATGCGGAAAAAAATGAATTGTTGCGCTTGGATATTTTTATTGATAATCCATCGGATTTGGAAATCAACTCAATTCGAATTAATGGAACAACCTATCGCCAAAGCCGCTTTGAAGCGGAATCTACGAATGAACACGTTATTTTTAATTTTGATGTATTAAGGGTACCTGGTCACAATGACTATGAACTTGAAGCCATTGAATATACACACGAAGGCGTTCAAACCTTGTTAATTAACGACAATAATACTTGGAATGCTTATGTACTCGAAAATATTCCAACGGCTTCCTTAGATAATATAATCACCGATCAAGAAAGCCTCAATGTATCAGTGAATCTCTCTGATAATGATGGTACGATTGATGAAGCGGTTTTAGAATTGTTTAAAGATGGCAGTATTGTTGATAGTGTTGATATTACCGCCGGTATAGCGGCACAGACTTTCACAGACTTGTATAGTGACAATGATTACACTTTGCGATTGGTTGTGTCTTACGAACGTGGCGATGGCCATGAATATGTTGAAGATGAAGTTTTGGCTGAAGTAAGTGAAATTCGTACAAGTGCAAAAGCCCTTCCACAATTATCCATCGATAATATTGTTGCTGATAAGACATCGGTAAGTTTTTCATATGATGTTGTTGATGGTGATAATGTAGGAAGCATTTCATCTATTATGCTTTATCATGACGATGAATTTATTGAAGAAATCGATATGCTTGATTCGCTTGTATTTAGTGATTTATTATCCAATGTTGAGTATTCAATCGTAATTGAGTATACGTATGATTTAAATGATCAAGCGGGTAGTCAAACCTTAACTACCACTGAAAACTTTACCACTGAAGCACTTGAGTCTCCAAGTGTCTCCATTGAAAATATCAGAGAAGATCATGAATCCGTGTTATTTGATATTAGTTTACAAGATGATGATGAAGTCATTTCTGCAGATTATCTCAGTGTATTGATTAAAGACGATAATGGCTTTAGTGAAGAAAAACTGGTTGATATTGATGCGTTAAGTGATATTCATTTTGATAACTTACTCAGTAACACCACCTATACAATTGAAGTTAGAGGCAGTTATGACCTTAATGATTCTCAAGGGTCAAGAGATGATGTTTTATTACATAGTGAAACATTTACAACCGCGCAAACCGAAATTCCAGAAATGGAATCCACGCTCGTTTCATCTTCAGAAACAGAGTTAGTCATTGATATTGATGCCTCTTCATTTGATGATATCCGTGAAGGCGAACAAATTAAAATTTCAATCTATAATGAAACGACTGATGAATTTATAAAAACATATAGTATCATTGACAGTACTGAGCGTATTAACATTAAAGATTTATTGAGTAATCAAACCATTCGTATCGAAGTAGAGGCCACTTTCAATTTACGAGATGGTGAAGGCCAACAAACAGCAATTGTTCATACCAATACCTTTACGACCACAACCACAAACGCGCCAAGTGGTAGTGTATCAAACGTTGAGACATCTCAAGAAGGCGTTTCTTTTAACTATTCATTCAGTGATTCATCGAACACTAAAGTTGAAGGTTCACTGATCGCAATCCTTTATGAGGATCAAGGCGATGGTTCAGGCTACACTATAGTGGATACTCAAGCCATTGATCCAGCATCAAGTAGTTTCATGTTTGATTACGCGTCATATTATGACAGAGCCTACTCTGTTGAACTATTTGTGGATTACGATTTACGCGATGGTGAGGGCATTCATAGTGATCATCGCTTGGATAATGCCTTTAAATCCATACGCTTAGCACCGAAGGCACCTGTGGGTAGTATTGAAACAGAAGCGGTAACCCACGATAGCTTCACGCTTGAATATTTAATTTTAGATATTGATGGTACCATCAACGAAGATGGTATTACACTCACTATAGATGGTGAAACGTATACCTCCAACACACTTGATGGTGCATTCACTGTTACAGATTTACTTAGCGATACTACGTATGAGTATGTCTTAAGTATTGAATATATTCGCGGCTCTCAAAGCTATACCTTAGAGTTTGATGGTTCATTCACAACAGATGCATTAGAAGATGCCAGTGGTGAGATTGTTGAAAGTGATCGTGCCCTTGGTGAAATTACTGTCGATGTATCGTTTGAAGACCCAGACAGCACCTTCACAGAAGATGACTTATCACTAGTCCTTTATGACAGTGATGATGAAGTAGTGGGCGATCCTTTACTGATTTCTGAATTAGGAAGTTATACATTCGATGAACTGAAAAACAATACGGATTATACGCTGCGCCTATATGCTACTGTTGATAAGAACGATGGTGCGGGTCCCCAAGAAGTATTACTAGATAGTTATAGTTTCACTTCAATTAACGGCGATATAGATGTAAGCATCGAAGATTCAGAAATCAATCAAGAAACCATGCATCTACGGATTGATTATACTGATGAATATGGGATTTCTGAGTTGCCACTAAAAATTGTTGTATATGATCAAGAGGATAATCCAATAAATACCTACAGAATCTATGATGGTCCGACAAGTGTTCAAATAAGTGAACTTTACTCGAATTACACGTACACAATCAATGTTTATGGTGATGTCGATTATCAAGATGGTAGTGGTGTTGTAGAGGATGTATTATTACATTCTGAGAGTTACACAACCGAAGCCAAAGCGCAACCAATACCGGAGATGACCATTGAAAACATTGAAGTAAATACGAGTATTTCCGTTTCTCTTGGTGAGTTTGAAGATATTGATGAAGTGTATTCTTCAATGACGTTGTATTTATATGAGCTAAACGAAGATGGAACCTATGCACCTATTGATGACATTGCCATTGACTTAAATGATGTAGAAAGCACTTATACATTTGATCACACACACGATGAAACAAGTACCTATCGCATTCAGTTACGTGCTGATTATGATCTTAATGATTCGAATACGTACGAAGATGAGATTCTAATATCTGAAAGCGTAGTCACCATTAGACCATAATTGATAAAAAAAGTTTAGCGGACGATTTCACTTTGAAATCGTCTGCTTTTTATTTTAAGGTTTATATGATTATGGTAAGATAATATTGGGAGGGTATTATGGATAAAATAATTGTCAAGCAAAGAACTTTTTTTAAAGAAGGTCATACGAAAAGTTATGCATTTAGAAAACAACAACTCTTAAAACTGTACACAGCCATTGAGAACCGTGAAAAAGAAATAAAAGAAGCACTCAAACTTGATCTAAATAAATCATCATTTGAAGCGTATTCTACCGAGATAGGTTTCACACTGCATTCGATCAGTCATGCGCTTAAATATTTGAAAAAATGGATGAAAACGCAAAAAGTTAAAACGCCATATTATCATGGCTTTACTAAGAGTTACAAACGTTTTGAGCCCAAAGGAAACATTTTGATTATCGGACCATATAACTATCCATTTCAACTCGTTATTGAACCGTTGATTGGTGCGATTGCGGCAGGGAATACAGTAATCCTCAAACCGAGTGAATTTTCTTCGCATACCGAGAAAGTTATTGAACAGTTAATCAGTGATACGTTTGACCCTCAATATGTTCATGTGATTTGCGGAGGTGTTGAGACTACACAATCATTATTAAACCATCGCTTTGATCATATTTTCTTCACAGGTTCTCCGCGTGTTGGTAAATTCGTTCATCAAGCTGCGGCGAAACACCTTACTCCAGTGACATTAGAACTCGGTGGCAAATCTCCGGCAATTATCGATGAGACCGCGAAACTGAAAACCGCTGCTAAACGTATTGCCTTCGGAAAGTTTCTCAATGCGGGTCAGACCTGCATTGCGCCTGATTATTTGTTTGTTCACGAATCCATCAAAGTAGAGTTTTTAGAAATTTTAAAAGCGACATTGGACGACTTTTATACATTTGAGGCAGACCATTATCCTAAAATAATTAATGACAAACATTTTGATAGAATCACTGCTTTAATTGATCCCGACAAAGTGATATACGGCAATAAAACGGATAAGTCCAAACGATTAATAACTCCAACAATACTACATAATATCACGGTCGATGACCCCATCATGCAAGAAGAAATATTCGGACCATTATTGCCGGTGATTTCTTTTACTGATTTAGCGTTTGTTGAGGATTACTTAAAAAATCAAGAGAGTCCATTAGCCCTTTATATGTTTTCTGAATCCAAAGACAACACCCAAAAGATATTTGATAATGTTCAGTTTGGTGGTGGGGCAATTAATGATACGATTACACATGTTGCCAACCCTTATTTACCGTTTGGTGGCGTTGGCAACTCTGGATTTGGTAATTACCACGGTCATGCTAGTTTTATAACATTTTCCTACCAAAAATCTTTCGTGAAAAAAAGCACATTCATCGATCCAAATGTAACTTATCCACCGTATGACAAAAAAGAAAAACTTGTACGTAAAATATTTAAATAAGTGGTGATGAAATGAAAACAGCCATAAAGTTCTTAATCGGAACGTTTGTAATAACTTATATAGCGCACGGTACACTTATCATAGTTCTTAATCAGGGAATGATTGCGTTTGAAAGTTTTATGGGAATGACCTTGTTTATTGTCGGTGGCAGTGCACCGACAATCGTCGCGTTATACATTGTCTTTAGAGTCTATTCTCATCGTGAAAAAAAGGTATTTTTCACGAAATTATTCAATTTTAAACATCCACCATTCTTTTGGATGTTTGTGTTTTTAGTCCCCTTAGGAATCGGCTTATTTGTGAATTTAATCGTTTATGGCAATTTGGAACATATTTCCATTGAACGCGGTGATGCGATGATGCTACCGATATTTCTCTTGAATGGCATAATATTTGGCGGCCTTGAGGAAGTAGGATGGCGCGGCGTTTTACTTGATAAACTAAAACGTAAGTCAAGTGTGATTGTCATTACTATTATAATTGGTTTGTTATGGGGAGTATGGCATCTACCGATGTTCTTTATTGATGATTTGTCCCATGCCGATTTTGCTTTACTTCCTTATTTAATTGGCGCAATCATGTATTCAGGATTCATCACCTATATCGTCCTTTCCACAAGAAGTATCGCTCTGGCAATTATTATGCATGCGATGATTAATGTTGCCGCAATACTGGGAATGGGCATTCCTTTCGAACATAACTTTTTTGTTTATCTGTCATTGATGTTTCTTATCATGATTGCCTTTTATTTGATTTACCCGATTCGAAGAATCGCCCATGAAAAAAGCCATCACTGATGGCTTTTTTTTTACGATTTGTGTTTACATTTCAGTCTTGATTGGTTTTTTGATGGAAATTGCCATAAACATCGCAAAGACCACCAGTCCCATCATCGCGTAGATTGCGACATTGAATGAACCAGTAATATCATAACTCAATCCAAGAGGTAAGGGTCCCACGGCAGTAGAAACAACCATAAACACTTGGGCGGCCCCACGGATTGAGCCAATATATTTTCTCCCAAAGTAAGTAGGCCAGATAATATTTAACGTCACGACTTGAATGGCAACCGCTGTACCATAAAATAAGATAAATCCTATCGCTGTAATAAATCCACTGACAAAGAAAGCTAACCAAATCATTGATAACATAATCATGATTTGTGTGATTAAAAAGATGTATTTCGGTTGATATTTATCGATGAGCATACGCGCTACAAAGGGCATGAAAAACGCTGGGAAAGCAAGCATCCCGATAATAAAGGCCGCATGGTCGCGAGACACATCGCGCAAAGCCATCATCTCAAAAAAGTGAAACGTGACCCCGGTTGAAAACATAGGAACAATAATACTCATTAAGCCAATAAACCAAAACTCTTTGGTTCGAATCGCTTCACTTAACATAAAACTTTCTCGATTCATTTTTTCAAGGGCTTCTAAGGCATCTTTTTCAGAACCGTTTTCCTCTCCATCCATTTGGAGGTTGATGTCTTCCGGCCGATTGATAACAGTGAAAAAAGCAACAGGGACAAACACTACCAATAAGGCGACTCCCCAGAAACGAAATGCATTTTGCCACCCAAAATTCGTGATCATCCAGTAATTTAGCGCCGGGACACTTAACGTAGCTAACAGTCCCCCAAGATTTTCGATACTCATCGCAAACGCACGTTTCTTTTCAAACCATTGTGGCACCAATGAATGTGGGACGAGCGTCATTGACCCTTGCCCAAAATACCGTAGTAAGAAAAATCCAAAAAATATCATCCCAATATTCATTACATAACTATTATAAAAGGCACTTAATGCCAACATGATACCGACTGTAATCATCATCACTCGTTGGCCGAATTTATCGACAAGTTTTCCCATGATAACCAAAAGTGAACCACTCGCAACCGTTGCGACCATGTATCCCGCACTCATCAAAGAGGAAGAATATCCAAATTCAGTGCGCCATGCGTCGATGAAAACACTGATTGAAAAGGTTTGACCAGGTGCAGAAAAAAAGAGCGATAAGGCGCTGACTGCGACTATTATCCATCCGTAATATAGTTTTTTATTAAGTTTTAAAGCGATTGATTGCATATTGTCATCTCCTTAAAGTCTTTACAATTATAGCAAACTCATATAAAAATTTAAAGAGAACCTTACTAATTTATTTGGATATCAAAAACAACACACACATGGTATAATGTAATCGAGATAATGAACTTTGAAAGGAGCCTACACATGAACGTAAAAAGTAAAGACTACAAAGCCATTCAAGATATTGATACTCATCTAAACACGATTAATGAATACAACAGTGATATTAAAGCATTAACTGAAAAAATAACTGAGTTACGACGTGTATCCCTTTCCCCATCAGACACGAATTATCCTTATGGAAAATTGTTAGATGAACGTGATGAATTTGTGGCATACCGTAATTGGTTTTCCACATTAGGCACAGCGATTATGTTTGTCTTGATCTATGCATTATTATTCGCGAGTGTAACCTTTTTAAGCCTTTTCTTTCATCGTATGGGCTATTATGCCTCACTTGCAAATTATATTGATTTCTTAACTACACGACAAACCGGTATTATTATTTCAATTGTGACGATGATTGTGGCGCTTGTTGTATTCGCTTTAACGTTTCGCCTAGCGATTGAGGGGATATTAAAATTCCAACATGCCTTCAAAAACTGGCGCTTCACAAAAAAATATAAAGCTGCACTAGAAGACGCTTACGAAAAAACACAGTCACTCATTGAAGATAAACGCCTTTCCATAAAACGCGAAATCTCTGAATTGACCACAACCAAAGAAGCGAAAGAAAGCGAAATTCGGGGCATAGAAAAGAAAATTATGGAATCTGCCAATATCCCACCACGTTTCATTGATAAAGTGCATAAAATCAAACAATATTTTGAAGAGTTCCGTGTTGATACAATTTCCGATGCGATTAATTTATTGGTGAAAGAAGAACGAGAACAATACTTCTTCGATGAACTCAAATCAAGTATCGATTCCCAACAAAACGATATTCAAGATCTTTCACAAAAATTGTCTGTGCTGCGGAAAACATTAAGTGACCCTCCGAAAAAAGAAAAAACAGAATTCGAACAAAAAGTAGAAGACAGTAAAGCCAAACGTAAAGATGCTAAAAAACAAAAAAAGAAATCCCAAAAAGTAAAAGAGGATTAGTATAAAAAAAAGAGGATCAATTTGATCCTCTTTTCTATCGTTATGCCAAGAACGTAGGACGACCATTCAAAATTGTCGTAATTAAATCAATCACCCAAAAAAGGAAGAACCCTAAAAACAACCAAACAATCCCGGCAATTAACATCGCGGTATCTTTTTTGTCAACCCCTTTGGCAATTCGATAAATTCCCCAAGCAATCCCATCAATAAAGGGTAGTGATAAAATAATCTTTACGATCCATGGTAAGCCATCAAAAAACTTTACAACATCTTTCATTAAAACCCTCCTAAAGATTTATAGTTAAATTATAATACATAAAGATTCCTATTTACACCTATTTATCATGCTTGATAAAATAATGCGGGCTTTCCTTAGAAATATAAAGCTGCATATGCTTTCTATAAGGAAAAAATATGACATGATAAAAACTATGAATTCCTTTATCTGTAATGATGAAGTTAAGACCAATCAAACCAATTAACCCTGCAAATAATATTAAACGATAGCCTATATTTAAATAGCCTAGTGTGACTATGCTACCTCCTAAAAGATAAAGGAAAACAATCAATAAATAACCCAGTAAAATAATAAAGCGTGGAACTTTGGTCAGTACAGGCAATTTTTTCTTGTTATCTATAATCCTTGCCCGTTTAATAAAATGCACGACCCGTAATATACCAATCAAAATAACAATTGCGCCAACAAGACTG
>PWOH01000097.1 GCA_003557505.1 Mollicutes bacterium
TAAAAACACGGCTGAAAACAAATACAAAATAATCATTATCGCTTTTGTTTTAGGCAGTCCCAAATTAACGGCAGTGGTATGCTTATGCGTTAATTTATCAGAAGGATAATCAGGTAAAGCTGTTGAAAGCGCCATCGCCAACTGTGCAGGCAGTAAAATTATAATTACCGGATACGCTAAAGATAAAAAATTGCCGCCTTGTGACATAAAACCAACAACCGGTAAAATCACGCCAACGCCGATCATCTGAAGCAATTCTCCATACCCTCGGTATGACATTTTGATAGGCGCAAAGCTATACGCTTGAAATATAACGATTCCTAATAAAACAATAATCAAAATCAAATAATTCCCGGCTAAGAAGCTAAGAGTTAAAGCACTTAATATAATTAATGAAAGTGAACCCAGGATGCCTTTCAACAAATCACGTTGTTTCATGACGCCTTCAACCAACACTCTTGACCCACCAGTAAATGGTGTATAGGTTTTATTATATTGATCACTTTCAAAATCCGCATAGTCGTTGGCATAAACAATGAACAAATGCATCAACAGTCCATAGATATGCAAAATAATAAATACTGACCAAGCAAACTGTGCACTTTGTGCATAGTGAATGGCTTGTCCGAGTAATAACGCTGGAAAAATAAATAATTGTGCGGGTAACCGTGAGGCCTTTAGCCATTTTACTAATGCATTCATCCAATCGCTCCTTTACCCCATTAAAGCATATTGTGAATAATTCGGCTAAAAATATACCTTAAATATTAATAAAAGCGTTTACTTTTAAAAAAAACGTTCATAATTGTTGCACAACTTTATAGGCGGTGTTACTATTAACACAACAAAAAGGAGTGGTCATTATGCAACCACTAACGATTCAGGTACAAGTACATCATCATTATCATCACAAAAACTAAGGTTTGAAATTATGACGTAGTCATGATACAAGCCTTTATAAACGTGTATGAAGTGCTTGTATCTATTCAAAAAGAACTGTTCCCGAATAGATACCATTCTATTCGGTTTTTTTATACCCAAATATGGAGGCTGATTTCTATGAAATTCTCTAAAAATGTAACAATGCATCATCATTATCATCATTGAAACAAGGTTTGAATTCATGATTTTCATGGATACAGACCTTTATCGTCGTCGATTGGTTTGTGTCCTTCCTTTAAGAGGTAGGAGATGATCCTGCCTCTTTTTTGTATCAACTTAAAATCTAATAAGGAGAATCACTATGACAAGACAAAGTATCGAAGAAACCTTTAATCGCCAACAAACGAAACTGACCATCAAAAGAACATTTATGGACTTATTGAATCAAGAAGGGTACTTATACTATGAGCCCGAAGCCTTTGAAAAGTATGATTCCTTCATCCGCGTCAATGAACGTGTAGAACCCTCAAGCATGGTAAAAATGCTCGATAATCTCGGGAACATATTAGTCTTACGTCCTGATGTAACAACGACCATTATCAATCAACTGATTCCAAGAATACGTAATGGCGGTGCCTTGAAGTTATTTTATGATACGGATATATTTGCCCAATCAGCTCAAGGCCCCATCGATAAACTCGCGCAGTTTGGGGTTGAATACCTTGGGACATCATCCACAGAAGTTGACGCCGATCGTGAAGTCATGAATTTGATGCTCAGCATGTGTGATACGTTTAATGTCGATTATGTAGTTGAGATTGGCAACCAAAAATTTCTTAACGCACTGTTCGACAAATTAAATTTATCCAATGAACAATTAAAAACGCTTAAAGAAATCATTACCTTCAAAAATGTTTCATTGATGAGACCTTTCATTGAAAAGCTTTCGATAAAACCCAATGAAAAAGCCCTGTTAGAAACGCTTTTCTCTTTAGAAGGCGATATTGATGATATCGAAGCATCACTGCGAGATATCCGTTTAGATGCGCAAATGAAAGAAGCGTTGAAAGAGTTAAGAACCTTACGTACAAGCATCGAAAGCAATACCCTTAAAAATCGTATCACCTTCGATCTTTCCATGTTATCACGTTATGATTATTACCAAGGCATCACCTTTCAAGGCTTTGCGCCTAATGCCAATAGTGCCATCATGAAAGGTGGGCGTTATAACCCTGTCAATAAAACCACACAATCAAGAATGCCCGCTGTTGGATTCACCATCGATATGGACGCATTCGTAAGGGAGGTTACTGAAAATGGATAAGACGTATCTCACTATCGCCCTTCCAAAAGGAAGAATTGCGGAACAAGCGATGCAGTACATGGAAAAATTAGGCATCTACGATGTGGTGAAATCCTCATCACGAAAACTGATTTTTACCGATGATGTCATCAAAGTTCGCTATATGTTTGTTAAAGCTGTCGATGTCGTGACGTATGTTGATGAAGGTGTCGCTGATCTAGGAGTTGTCGGTAGAGACAATATTTTAGAAGAAGGTGCGGAAATCTATGAGTTGCTCGATTTAGGATTTGGTAAATGTAAGTTCTCAATCGCAGGTTTTGAAGGGACCGACCTTTATAGTAAAGATAAAATATTACGGGTCGCCACTAAATATCCCAATGTCGCCAGAAAATTCTTTGATTCACGCAATCAGCCCATTGATATTATTAAATTATCAGGTAGTGTTGAACTTGGACCACTAGTTGGACTCAGCGATGTGATTGTCGATATCGTTGAAACGGGTGGGACGCTAAAAGCCAATGGATTAATGGTGCTAGAAGATATTACTGATGTTTCCGCCAAACTCATTGCCAACCCGGCGGCTTATCGCTATAAACGCAAGCGCATTAAAGAAATTACCGCAATGCTTCAAGAAAGGGTGGAAAAATCCTATGATTAAGCCTGTATATACTAAAGAGAACCCCGAGATTTTAAATAAAATACTAAGTCGTAACCAATTTGAGTTTGACGATGTGAATCAAAGTGTTGATGCCATTTTAAAACATGTCAAACAAACAGGCGATCGAGCCCTTAAAGATTATACCAAACAATTTGATAACGTTGAACTCAATACTTTACGAGTCAGAAAACAAACCATTGATGAAGCATTTGATCGTCTTAATCCTGATTTACTAAAGGCATTAAAGAATGCGGCGAAAAACATTGAAGCATTCCACCGTAAACAATTGCCTCAAAGTTTTACAATGGAATCAAATGGCGCCATGGTCGGACAGCGTTTTTCCGCCATTGAAAAAGTAGGCCTTTATATTCCTGGCGGGACTGCCGCTTACCCTTCAACCGTGTTAATGAACGCCATTCCCGCCAAGATAGCAGGTGTTAAACGCATTGTGATGGTATCACCGCCACAACCCGATGGCACCATTAAAGATTCCTTGTTAGTGGCTGCTAAATTATCTGGCGTTGAAGAGATTTACACCATTGGCGGCGCACAAGCGATTGCGGCGTTAACCTTTGGCACAAACAGTGTAACAGCTGTTGATAAAATCGTTGGACCGGGCAACATTTATGTCGCAATCGCCAAACGTATGGTCTCAGGTTATGTTGGCATTGACATGATTGCCGGACCTTCTGAAATTACCATCATTGCCGATAAAACCTCTAATCCACAATACGTGGCAGCGGATATGCTTTCGCAGGCTGAACATGATGTTTATGCTTCATCTATTGTCCTTGTCGATGATGAAAAGACGGCTATAAACATCCAAGATGAACTCAAAAAACAAACAGCAAAACAACCGCGCAAGACAACCATTGAAAAAGCACTCAAGGATTTTGGGGCCATCATTGTAACCACTTCACTTGCTGAATCTATTGAACTTGCCAATAAAATTGCCCCAGAACATTTAGAAGTACTTTGTGAAAATCCTGAAGCTGTCTCAGAAAAAATCAACAATGCTGGCGCAATCTTTATTGGTCCATATAGTCCAGAACCTCTAGGGGATTACTACGCAGGCCCTAACCACACATTACCAACCAGCGCAACGGCACGTTTTAGCAGTGCCCTTAGCACCACCGACTTCATTAAAGCGACATCCATCATTAAATACAGTCAAAACGCACTCAAAGCCGCGGCTAGTGATACCATTCGTATTGCTGAGGAAGAAGGGCTTTACGCGCACGCTGATGCTATTCGAATCCGCACCACTGAGGAGGAATCCTAATGCAAACAAAGCCAGCCATTGAACAATTAACTCCTTACAAAGTCAAAGATGTTGATTACACCATCAAACTCGATGCCAATGAAAGTGCCAACTATTTATTCAAAGATGGCATTGATTTAAGTGATATCGATATCAACTTCTATCCTGATACCAATTCAACCTTTTTAAGAGAAACACTTGGCGCGTACTTCGATATGAGTGCTGATAACCTCATGGTCGGCAGTGGTTCAAGTGAATTGATTGAATTGATCATTAAAACTTACATTGCACCGGGAGAGAAAGTCTTGTCATTTGCACCGTCATTTACCATGTATGAAGTGTATACCACCATCCACAACGGCAGTTATGAAACGCTACCTGTCGAGTCGGATATGTCATTTGATATTGATAAACTGATTGAAAAAGCCAATGAAATCAACCCTAAGTTGATCATCCTATGTACTCCAAACAACCCAACGGGTTATCAAACCCCTAAAGAACAAATAAAAAAATTAATCGATAATACCGATGCGCTCATTTTACTCGATGAAGCTTATATGGATTTTACCGATGGCTCATCTAGTTTTCTAAGAGAAACCCCATTTTATGACAATCTCATTGTGGCAAGAACATTTTCCAAAGCCTTCGGACTTGCAGGGGCACGTCTAGGGTATATCAGTGCTGGACTACCAATTATTAAATCATTACTGAAAGTCAAGACACCTTATAACGTCAATGCTCTTACTCAAAATCTTGGTATCCAAGCCTTAAAGAAAAAACCCTTGGTTGTTGATTACATTAATGACGTTATTGCGCGCAGAGAAGCATTGAAAATCAGCCTTAAAGATTTAGGGCTAACAGTCTATCCTTCTCGAGCCAACTTTCTTTTTGTAGAATCACCACTTAAAGCCTTGGATAAAAGACTACTAACTTATGGCATCCTCGTTCGTAATTTTGCCGAGTTCAATGAAGGTTTCTATCGTATAAGCGTTGGAGACCAATCCCAAAACAAAGCACTCATTAGTGCTTTAAAGGAGATATTATCATGAGACAATCAACCATTAAGCGAACCACCAATGAAACAACCATTAACCTCTCTATCAATCTAGACCAACCAAGCACGCCATCTATTGATACCGGCATTGCGTTTTTGGATCACATGTTAACGCTATTTGCCTTTCACAGTGGCATTACCCTTTCACTCAAAGCCGAAGGAGACCTTCAAATCGATTCCCACCATACTGTAGAAGACATCGGCATTGTCTTGGGAGAAGCGTTTAAAAAAGCCTTAGGGGATAAATTAGGGATTACGCGCTATGCGGATAATCTAACGCCAATGGATGAAAGTCTTATTCGTGGAGCCCTTGATATCTCTAACCGACCATGTTTGGTTTACGATGATCAATTAACAAGAGAAAACCTTGGCGACATAGCATGTGAAAACTTCAAAGAGTTTTTCATTGCCTTTACCAATAATGCCCGTATTACATTGCATTTGGCAGTGTTATACGGTGAAAATGACCATCATAAAATCGAAGGAATTTTCAAGTCATTGGGCCGTTTAGTACGCAATGCAATAGTTGTAAAAGGGGACAGTGTAACCTCAACGAAGGGTGTGATTTGATGCATGTAATCATTGATTATGATGTGGGAAACCTCGGCAGTGTCATTCAAAGTTTTAAAAAGGCTGGTTTTACCCTTGAAGTCAGCAAAGACCCTGAAGTCATCAAATCAGCACAATCCTTGATTTTACCTGGCGTTGGCGCCTTTGAAGGCGCGATGAAAGCTTTGGAAAATACGGGGATTATTCCCTTAATTCACGATCATGTGAAACAAGGAAAACCACTCTTAGGTATTTGTTTGGGGATGCAGCTTTTATATGAATCGTCTGATGAATATGGCTTGCATAAGGGACTGGGTATTTTACCAGGTCAAATCACGAAGTTCAAAGTTGATTTAAATATTCCACATATGGGATGGAATTCACTCCGTTTTGAACAACCCAATCACCCCGTATTAAAATACATTGAACCTGGCGATTATGTCTATTTTGTCCATTCATATTATGCCGTTAATACCGCTGCCACATTAGTGGCGGATACAGACTACGACGTTAGTGTCCCCGCGATTACTGCCAAAGATAATGTGGTTGGCATGCAGTTTCACCCTGAAAAAAGTGGGCCGGTTGGCGCACGATTACTAAAAGCTTATAAGGAGATGGTTGAATGATTATTATCCCGGCTATAGATATTCGCAACAATAACGCAGTTCGTCTTAAACAAGGCGATTATAACCAAGAAACCATCTATGCAACAGATCCTGTAACTGTCGCTAAAAGTTTTGAGGCTAAAGGGGCAAAAAGACTACATGTTGTTGATCTTGATGGTGCCAAGGCAGGACGCCCCATCAACCGTGACACCATTTTGAAAATCGCTAAAGAAACGTCGATGAAAATTGAACTAGGTGGCGGTATTCGTGATGAGAAAACGGCACAGTTTTACTTAGACCAAGGCATTGATTATGTCATTGTCGGCTCAATGGCCATTGATAATCCTGAAGCTTTAAAACGACTGGTCAAACACTATAAAGAACGCATTATCGTTTCACTGGATGCTAAGGATGGGTATGTAGCAACAGCTGGATGGATTAACACATCCAAAGTTGACAGTATTACGCTCATTCAATCATTGGAGACAATGGGGGTTCAAACGATTGTTTATACCGACATTGCTAAAGATGGCATGATGCAAGGTACAAACCTAGCAATGTATGAAGCGATCCAACAAAAAACATCAATTCAAATCATTGCCAGTGGCGGTGTGTCATCAAAAAGCGACGTTGAAGCACTGAGACGATTAAATGTGTATGGCGCGATTATCGGTAAAGCCTTGTATGAAGATAGTATAAAACTTGAGGAGGTCCTCTAATGTTAGCCAAACGCATAATTCCCTGTTTAGATGTCAGAGATGGTCGTACGGTCAAAGGTAAAAAATTTAGTGAAATTAAAGATATTGAAGACCCAGCGATTCTTGCGAAACGCTATGCAATTGAAGGGGCCGATGAGTTGGTGTTTTATGATATCACCGCTTCGAATGAAAAACGGAAAATCTCACTTGAATTCGTCGAAAAAGTCGCTCGGGAAATTGACATTCCTTTTAGTGTCGGTGGGGGCGTAAAAACTATAGATGATTTTACAATGATTTTACGTAAAGGCGCGGATAAAGTGAGTATTAATTCAGCCGCGGTTCACAACCCAACATTGATAACAGAGGCGTCTAAACGCTTTGGAGCGCAGTGTGTTGTTCTTTCCATCGATGCGAAAAAAGCGGGCGAGAATTACGTCGTATACACAGAAGGCGGTCGCAATAAGACAAACTTAGACGCCATTGAATGGGCTAAGGAAGGTGTACGCCTTGGCGCAGGAGAAATCGTGATCAATTCGATTGACCAAGATGGCATGAAAGATGGATTTGATACCACGTTGTTACAAAAACTTAAAGCGGCCACCAATGTTCCTATTATCGCATCAGGTGGCGCAGGAACCATAGAACATTTTATCGACGCAGCCCCATGGGCGGATGGGCTTTTGGCCGCCAGTGTGTTTCACTATGGTGAAATTCCTATCGAAACATTAAAAAAACAAATGCACAAACACCAAATACCAGTTAGAATGAAGGTGAAATAAATGGAGCCATTTAATATCGACACCATCAAGTTTGATGAAGCAGGGTTAGTGCCTGTTATCGCACAATCCATTGAGACAGAGGAAGTCTTGATGCTTGCCTATATGAATAAAGAAGCCTTAGAGTTAACCTTGAATACTAATATCGCGCATTACTATTCACGCTCTCGCAAAAGCCTTTGGAAAAAAGGTGAAACGAGTGGACATTTCCAACATGTCAAATCCCTGTTTTACGATTGTGATGCCGATGCGATTTTGCTTAAAGTCGTTCAAGAAGGAGTCGCTTGTCATACGGGCGCAATGAGTTGTTTTCACAATCCGGTGTTGGACGCAGAGAAGACCACGCCTATTTTAGAAGAGCTTTATGAAGTCTTAAAAGAAAGAAAAGCCAACCCGAAAGAAGGTTCATACACAACCTATCTCTTCAATGAAGGACTCGATAAAATATTGAAAAAAGTTGGCGAAGAAACCAGTGAAATCATTATTGGTGCAAAAAACAATGATAAAACCAACACGGTGAATGAAATCGCTGATTTAGCCTATCATATGATGGTAATGATGGTGAATGAAGACATTACTCTTGATGATGTGAAAGCCGCTTTGGAGGAGAGACGACAATGAAAATACCTGATCAGCACATGCATACGATAAACTCACCAGATGCTTCAAACCAGGCAACGTTTGAAAATTATCTTGGCGAAGCGACCAAACAAGGTGTTAAATCATTAACCTTTACAGATCACGTTGATTTGGATACGCCGGTCGAACTTTTTCAAATGATGCCAGATTATTATGCGTATGCAACAACTTTGAAACGCCTGCAAAAAACGACAGACATTCAATTGCGCATGGGTGTAGAAATCGGATATCAACCGCATCTGCACCACGCCTATGATGCGTTTTTATCAAGGCATGCGTTTGACTTTGTGATTATGAGTTTACATGTCGGTGATGGTCTGGATTTTTATAATGGTGATTTCTTTGAAGGAAAAACTCAAAATGAAGCTTATAAACGCTATTTTGAACTGGTCGTAAAGACAGTAGAAGCCTACGACAATTATGATGTGTTTGGCCATCTTGATTACATTATCCGATATGGCAATTTTGCGGAAAAAGATTATGATTTTGCAACCTATCAACCGCTTATAGACCGTGCCTTAACCGCTATTATCGCCAAAGGAAAAGGCATTGAACTCAATACCTCGGGTTTACGTTATGGACTCGAACACACCCACCCCAAATTTGATTTGATAAAACGATACAAAGCCCTTGGTGGTGAGATAATCACGCTTGGATCCGATGCACACGATCCGAGTGATTACCGCGCTGATTTTAAGGCAGCTATTGACTTGCTTAAAGACGCGGGCTTTAATGAGGTTGCTGTCTTTGAAAATCGCAAACCGTTTTTCATACCGTTCGACTAATTTCGTATAATTTGTTTACCATAGATAAATAAGGTACAATTAAATTATAATTACAATGTCATAGGGAGGAGGAAATTATGAATATATTTCTCTGGTTAATCTTTGGTGCAATTGTCGGCTGGGTTGCAAGCATTCTTACCAAAACGAGAAGAAGAGGCCTGATTCGCAATATGGTTGTGGGAATTATTGGTTCCTTTCTTGGCGGTTGGATTGCTTCGCTCTTTGGAATTGGATCTCTGCAAAGGTTTACTGTTGAAGGTTTTTTGATTGCCATCGGTGGTGCCGTATTATTTATTTGGTTACTGAGACGACTGTAATTTTTGCTTATTAAACACATAATTTATTAAAAAAAGACGTTTTCTTCATTGAAAGCGTTTTTATATTTTCATACCTTTGTTATAATGAAATCAAGCAAATAAAAAATCATATACCAAAGGGGTGGACAGTAGTGAAAGGTTTTGATGTAGAAAAGATAAGGACGGTTGTCCTTGCAGGACATCTTGGATCTGGTAAGACAACATTTGTAGAATCGATATTGCATACGACAAATATTAAACCGACAAAAGGTAGCGTAGAAGAAAAAAACACAACATCTGATTACTTAAGTGAAGAGAAAGAAAAACTAAATTCTTTATCAACCAGTGTGATTCCCGTAGAACATAACGGCCACAAATTTGTGTTTCTTGATATTCCGGGGAATCAGGAATTCATCAGCGAACTCCATCAGGCAATACGGGTTGTCAAAGGAGCCGTCATTGTTATTGATGGCACCAAAGGCATCGATATTGGAACTGAGGAAATTATTAACGAACTCAATGACCGTAACATACCCAGTATCATTTTCATTAATAAGATGGATAAAGAAAATATCGACTTTCCCAAGATTATCAACAGACTCAAAGAATTGTTAGGTTATCAAGTTGTGCCCTTTTTATGGCCGATTGGTGAAGCGACAGACTTTAAAGGGTATGTTGATTTAGTCGAAATGCATGCAAGGGTGTTTGATGGCTCAAAAACAGTTTTTGAAGACATTCCCGACACCTTAAAAGAAACGATTGAGGAACTGCGTGAAACAATTATAGAGTCAGTTGCTGAAACCTCTGAAGAATTATTGGATAAGCATTTTGCCGGAGAAACACTCACTCAAGAAGAAATTCGGCAAGGCCTGCGTAAAGGGGTTTTAAACGGAGATTTGAAACCTGTCGTCATCGGTTCGGCAAAGACCGATATTGGCACACGAACCATATTGGATATGATTGCACATTTTATGCCTGCCCCTAACGATTTAAAACCAAAGACCGGTATTAATCCTAAAACAAAAGAAACGATTGAACGTAAAACTGCAGACAATGAACCCTTCTCAGCGCATGTCTTTAAAACCACTGTCGACCCTTTTATTGGTTCAATCAGTTTTCTTAAAGTATTCTCTGGGTCATTGCATAATAACCAAGAAGTCTATATTCCCAATATTAATAAAACGTTGAAAGTCGGTAATGTATCGTTTATCCGTGGGTCAGAACAACTGCCCACAGAAGTCATTGGTCCAGGAGATATCGGTATCGTTAGTAAAATTGACGGTTTAATGACTGGCTATACATTATGTGATCCTAAACATCCAGTACAGTTTAGAGAAGCGACTTTTCCCGCCCCAACGATTTATGTGGCCGTGTTGCCAAAACATAAACGCGATGAAGATAAAATCTCATCGGTGTTAAACAAACTAAATCTCGAAGATCCTTCCTTCGAAGTGAAACGAAACAGTGAAACCGCGCAACTTTTAATCGGGGGACAAGGGATGTCCCATATCAAATTCATCCTTGAGAAAATGAAAAATATTTATAATGTCGATGTCGATATTTTAGAAGAAAAAATCCCTTATCGTGAAACCATAAGAAGTGCTGTAGATGCTGAAGGTCGTCATAAAAAACAATCGGGTGGATCAGGCCAGTTCGGTGTCGTAAATATTAAGTTCGAACCGCTCGAAGATAAAGAAACGCCATTGGAATTTGACGAAATTATTCACGGTGGATCAGTTCCGAAAAACTATTTCCCTGCAGTGGAAAAAGGCCTTCAGGAAGTGATGCAAAAAGGTCCTTTGGCTGGTTATCCGGTGACAGGCATCAAGGCGACGTTATTCGATGGGTCTTATCATGCGGTGGACTCCAATGAAGTCTCGTTTAAACAGGCCGCTGCCTTATCATTCAAAAAAGCCTACGAACAAGCGTCTCCGACGTTACTGGAACCAATCTCCAGCGTAAAGATTATCTGTAAAGATGATTATGTCGGCGATGTGATGAGTGATGTCAATAAAAAGCGCGGAACTGTTTTGGGGATGGATCCATTACCGAATTCAAAACAAGAGATTAATGCTGAAATTCCTGATGCTGAAATCAAGCGTTACAACATTGATCTCAAAGCTATTACGCAAGGTACTGGTTCATTCAGTCGACAATTTTTGCGTTATCAAGAAGTTCCAGATCATTTGATTGAAGCCATTATCGAAGCGAACAAAGGTCATTAATTTTGATTATCCCCGCTCATAGAGTGGGGATTTTTATGATTAATATACAAGGGATAGGTCGAAAAAATTGGTGACTCATGCTACAATATTTTATACGTTCCGGTAGCTCAGCAGGATAGAGCAACAGCCTCCTAAGCTGTAGGTCAGGGGTTCAAATCCCCTCCGGAACGCATTTTGATTTGTTTAGAGAATCTTGTGGACGAATATAAACTAAATAGGAGGAAAGCATAATGCAAATTCTAACTAAAACATTAACTGTTAAAACCCAGAAACGAGAA
This sequence comes from Mollicutes bacterium, assembly GCA_003557505.1. Taxonomy (GTDB): domain Bacteria; phylum Bacillota_I; class Bacilli_A; order Izemoplasmatales; family Izemoplasmataceae; genus B1SED10-225. Next base: position 12,010 of record PWOH01000097.1, read on the forward strand.
ATTTTACAGGATATTTCGCATGAAGTGAAAAGTTTTGTCACACAAACAGGTATTAAGAATGGCCAGGTTTTATTGTTCGTTCCCCATACGACCGCTGCAGTCACTATCAATGAAAACGCCGATCCTGACGTACAACGTGATATGGTGCTTGGGATTCGTGATGCCTTTCCCGACCAACAAGCATTTAATCATATGGAAGGAAACTCTGATGCACATATCAAATCATCAGTGATTGGCGTTGACCAATACATTATGGTAAAAAACGGACAAATGGTTCTCGGGACATGGCAAGGCATCTATTTTTGTGAATTCGATGGACCACGGACGAGAAAACTTCATATCCAAGTTATGGGCAACTAAGGATAAAGATAAATAGTGTGTAACCGTTTTATTTGTTTTTTTTTCATGTTACCATGAAATTAACAAACAAAGAGATAATGCGGGTAGAATGTGAAAGAACCTCTTTAATTCTCAAATAGTGACTTGGTGCCGTGCATTAGCCCGACTAAAGTGACATTTGAGATTTTTTCATTTCTGTTGTTTGTTAAAAATAATATGGGAGTGAGTATTACCATGAAAAAATTACTGACAATATTTGTCATGATGATAGCCAGTTTTACATTAGCCGCTTGCGGTGATGAGGACTTAACAATTAATCTCACCGCGAATATAGACGAAGCGGAAGTCAGCTATGATGCCCCTGAAGGACTTGATACTGGGAATGAAGTGACCATAGAGGCCTCCGAAGTCGACGGATACACCTTTGAACATTGGCTTAATACTGATACCGATGAAGTTTTCAGTAGTGAGATGAGCACCACATTCAACGTGGTTGAAACGCTCAATTTAGAAGCCATCTACGCAGAAGTTGATGACTCACAGACAGTGAGTATTCAACTGATAAGTGATGAGGACGTTGATTTAAGTGTCGAACCAGGTGAGACTGTCGACAGCGGCACTGAAGTGACCATCAATGTCAGTGAACATGATGAAATGAGCTTTTATGGCTGGGTCAATACTGAGAATGATGAAGTTTTAGCGGAATCCCGTGAGTACTCATTTACAGCGACCGATGATTTAACGTTGGAAGCTGTCTTCGTTGATCCGCAAACACAAGCGGTGAATGAAACGCTTGATGCCCATGAAGGTGATCTTACACATATGCAGTCGTTCATAGACACCTTTGAAGCCAGTTCAACACAAGGCTTTGAACTGCATTTACTAGTAGAAGAGGACAATCCTATAGACCCCTCCATAACCGATGTGTATGAAATTCACATTGATTATGCAATGCGTGAAGGAGACACCTTGGAAAAACAAATCGTATTCAGTATCGAAGGTGCGATGCCAGAGCCGATCGAATTTGAAATGTTTGTCAATGAGACAAATAACTTCATGATCTATTATCTTGATCTCGGGCTTGTATTAGATATGGTTGAAGCCGAAGAAGCTACCGATTTACGTGAGATATTGGATCTTGAGGGAGACTTTATTCAATTGGCCATTCCTAAAGGGAGCGATAACGACCTCTTTGATGCGCTTGAAGAAGCTTTAGAAGAAGCCATGGGTGAAGAATTTGACGAAGAAGCAATAGACACACTGATGGAAATTTTTGATGTGTTTGAACAATATTTTGATTTAGAATATTTGAATACCTATGATGCGCTGCAAACTGAAGTGGCACAAACCGATGAAGAACACATTGAAACAACCTTGATTGTGAATAATTTATTAGTTTCAGCAATCTTTGAAGATATGATTGAAGATCTTTATCCATTAATTAAATCATTGAATCCTGAAGATATGCCGGCGTATGATGATTTCATTGAAAGTGATGACTACGATGACGCCCTTGATATGATTGATTTGTTGGAACCATTTGAAATCTTAATGACACACGATCCTTACGCCCTTGATTCACTGCATATTTCATTTGATATGTTGGATTTCCTCAGTCAATTCGAAGATGAACAATATTTGCCTAACACAATGCAATTATCCATAACATTGCACAGCAAAGCAGAAGTCGATGAATTCCCTGAGGCCAATGATTTAATGGAAATCGGGGAAGAAGTCTATCAATTGTTTATCATGATGGAAGCCGTAGAATTGAGTACAGCCCTTCACAGTGATGAAAGCATTGAACCTGGTGTGTACACTTTAAGTGACCTAGAAGCACATAATTACTATATCGTAAATCCACTTATTGACCTCGAAATGAGTACCATTGAAATTACTGAGGACCCACGGGATTTAAACATCACATTTGTCTATAAAGATAGTGAAGCCTATGTATTTGAAGGCGAAACACTCAGTTTACTGTCTGACTTTGATGGTTTTCCTGAACACTTAGAAACCCGTGACGACTTAGAAACCATTATTGCGCTTGTTGATGATGAGAATATTGACTTTTATCAAAAACTGCCGACATTAATTGAGTTTATCATGGAAAATCCTTTTGAGGAAACACCAGAAATGACCTTACCTGAAGACGATGTTGAAGGAGAAGATTTCGCTCAAATTGAGCGTTATCAAGACTCAGTTATCTTTTATGCGTCTGATGATGGTGCAACGCAAATGCTGTCGTATGGCGTTGAAACTACCGACTTAAGCGACATTAATGATTTCTTTATGAACCAATTATCGGAGGATGGCAATTTCTCTGAAATTAACGGCACACAACATGAAGGTTCTTATATGATTACTGCTGAATACGACAATGAATCTGCGTATTATTTTGATATTTACATCACTGAGGACTCACCTTATGAAGATAGTGTAGCAATAACCATTAATCGCTACGAACAA
>PWOH01000131.1 GCA_003557505.1 Mollicutes bacterium
ATACGATGATCATCATTTTATGTTTTTTATCGCTGATTTACACGCGATCACTATTCCAAGAGACCGTCTAGAGTTAAGAAAGACTATCAAAGAACTCGCTGCCATGTATTTAGCATGCGGACTTAAACAAGAAAATCTTTCCCTTTTCATTCAATCAGAAGTGCCTGCACATTCCCATATGAATTACTTATTACAATGTTTTACCTATATGGGAGAACTTGAACGCATGACACAGTTCAAAGACAAAGCGAAACGCCAAGAAAAAGGGGTAACGTCCTCTCTTTTCACATACCCAACACTAATGGCTGGTGATATTCTACTATATGATGCCGAATATGTTCCTGTCGGTGACGATCAAAAACAACACCTCGAGTTAACCCGTGATATCGCACTACGAATTAATAATCGCTTTGGAGAATTTTTGACAGTACCTAAACCACTGTTTCCAAAAGTCGGTGCACGGATTATGTCACTGAGTGACCCCACCACAAAAATGTCTAAAAGTGATCCAAATGTCAAATCACGCATTAATTTATTAGATGATGACAATATTATTAAAAAACGCATCAACAGTGCCGTGACTGATAGTGATGCGACGTTTGTGTTTGATAAGGAAAACAAACCAGGACTCGCAAATTTGATTACCATTTACAGTGCCTTTTCTGATTTATCCATCGAGGCAGTCGTTGAACGTTATCAAGCTAGCACCTATCAACAGTTCAAAGCCGATCTTGGTGAACTGATCGTTGAACAATTACGACCCATTAAAGCGCGTTATCATGAATTGATTAATTCTAAAGAGCTCGACAATATTCTTGATGAAGGGGCCGCTTATGCCACAAAACTTTCCAATAAAAAAGTGGCGAAGTTCAATCATAAACTCGGCTTAGGCCGCAAACGCAAATAAAAAATGCACCCTTTCTATTGGAGCTGTTATGTCCAATATTTGGGGTGCACTTCAAAGCCTTGAACATTTTTATTTATTGAACATTCAATTCTTTAATGTGTTTAGCGATCGCTTCCATCGCATCACTTTCATCTTCGCCGGTAATTTCGATTTCGACTAAGGCGCCACGGGTTACCCCAAGTGATAAAACGCCCATAATTGATTTTAAATCAGCACTTTCGCCTTCGTAAGTAATCGTAATATCTGCTTTAAACAGATTAGCTTTTGAGACAAGCGTTGTCGCTGGTCTGGCATGCAATCCTTGTTCGTTGGCAATCACAAATTCTTTTTTCATAATCAATCGTTCCCTTCTACTTGTTTTAGAGATTGATAAATCGTTTCATTATTTTCTTCATAATAAAACTTAATTTTGTTGCCGACGACATTGATGCCAATTGCGCCTGTGGCTTTCAAAGCCTCCAAGTCGACATCTTTTGCGCGCCTGACTTTGATGACAAGTTTGTTGCGCTGATAGTCGATGGATTCGATATTTTCTTTGATTAAGGCACTGATAATTGCATCGACATCCGGCAGGGATGGTTTCTTATGTCGACTCTTGATGACAAATAATACTGTCAGTGTTAAAAATAGAATTATGATTGCGCCAACCAAGAGTAATTGTACTGGGGTCAAATCTCCACCCATAGTGTGTCACCTCACATGTTTTGAATGTCATTATTTTACCATAAAACATTTATTTTTAAAATGATTTCGTGTATAATGTGACAAAAGTTTTCCCTTTTTTGGGGGCTTTAGAGGTGAAAGTATGAAAGTTATCATCGCAAATAACCAACGCAGGTTTGTTGATCACTATTTAGTGCGTGGTAAAGTCTTTATTATTGAACAGGCAATTGACTGGATTGAAGAGCTTGATGATAAAGATTACGATGCCGTTCTTTTTACACTTTATGATAATGATCAAGCCATCGGGGCGGCACGGTTGCATGGCAATAAAGTCGGGCGTGTTGCTGTTTTAAAAGACCATCGCCATAAAAAGGCAGGCACACTGTTGATGCAAGCTGTGGAAGATTATGCACGCAAACAAGGTGTAAAAACTTTAGAACTTGGCGCACAAACGTACATTATTCCTTTTTATGAATCATTGGGTTACGAAGCTTATGGTGATATATTTTTAGATGCTGAAATTGACCATCGCATGATGAGAAAGAAACTATAAGGTGCTTCTGCATTGCATAAGTTTCTTGAATCATATATAATTTTTTAGAGGTGAAAGAATGAACAGAGTTATAGAAGCTATCATTGAAATCCCTATGGGGACTAAAAACAAATACGAAATCGATAAAGCTCGAAATCGTATCAAACTTGATCGTGTGCTTTATTCACAAATGACATATCCTGCTGAATATGGGTATATTGAAAATACGCTAGCCGAGGATAATGATCCGCTTGATATTTTAGTGCTTGCAAGTACGAAAACTTTCCCTGGGTGCATTGTTGACGCTAGAGTAATCGGTTCTCTCGATATGATTGACAATGATGAAAAAGATCATAAGATTATTGCGGTTATGGAAAACGATCCCCGCTTCTCACATATCCATAAAATCAGTGATATCCAGGAGCATATGTTGCGTGAAATCAAACACTTCTTCCGCACATATAAAGATTTACAACAAAACAAAAAAGTTGAAGTCAGTGATTTTCATGATGTTGAGTATGCTGAGGCACTAATCGATGATTCTATTGCTCGTTTTAATCGCCTAAAAAAGAAGGAGGATCAATATGGCAAATAATGTAAAAATGGTATTTGATAATCAAATGCACGGTATTGTAACAGGTCATCACGGCTCTTCACAAGTTGGGCCCGCAGAAGGAGCACTTGCGGCTTATGACATGGTTTTAGGTGGACTCGGTGCTTGTTTGAACCACACCTTTCAAAGTGTCTTAGACAAGAAAAAAGTAAAGATTCACGGGGTTAACTATAACATCGAAGGGGAAAAACGTGAAGAAGTCCCCACAACCCTTAAAACAGTCACTGTCGAAGCGATTATCAGTGGCGTTGAAGAAGATAAAAAAGATGCTGTTAAAAAGTCTTTTGAATTAGCAACACGCTATTGCAGTGTATATCAAACAATTTCCCAAGTTGCTGAAATGAAGTATACCGTCGATTTTAAATAAGTTTATAAGACAGGGGTTATATCCTGTCTTTTTTTTGTGCATAAAAAAACACTTTCTAATGAAAGTGTTGATTGAATTATTTTGGAGCGGGTGATGGGAATCGAACCCACACAGTCAGCTTGGAAGGCTGAGGTTCTACCATTAAACTACACCCGCAAGGGCTTATAAAAAAATGGAGCGGGTGAAGGGGATCGAACCCTCGATTCCACCATGGCAAGGTGGTGTTTTACCACTAAACTACACCCGCGGTAAGACTGAAATATTTATGGAGCGGGTGATGGGAATCGAACCCACACAGTCAGCTTGGAAGGCTGAGGTTCTACCATTAAACTACACCCGCTTCTTTTTTATTCAGCGTTAGTATAATACCACGATTTTATTTGATATGTCAAGAGAGACCCTTGATTTTAAACAATTTTTCTAATGTTTCTTAATGGCGCGTAATTTGGCGCTATGCGCTCGATGATTTTCTTCGATTTCCTCATCCCTAGGTGTAATGACTTTACGGTGTAGCAATTCAAAATCCGGCGTTTCTTCAGGCATGGTCGGAATCTCGATTGGATGGTCGATCGTGGACGCATCTTTGAAGAGGTTTTTGACAATTCTATCTTCAAGCGAATGAAACGTAATAATGACCAAACGCCCATCACTTTTTAATAGTTTGAGAGCTTGTTTAGTCGTACGTTCTAAGACGCCAAGTTCATCATTAACCGCAATCCGCAACGCTTGAAATGTCTTTTTGGCGGGATGACCTTTTTTTGATAAGATTTTTTGAGGCAGGGCACTTTTAATAATATCAACCA
>PWOH01000096.1 GCA_003557505.1 Mollicutes bacterium
ATTTTATATTTTTGGCCAAGCGTTTAGTTTATATTTATTAATTATCCACCCGGCATTGTTATTTGCCTATGCAAGGATCTTACTAAAAGTCAGTGATCACAAAAATTTCCCCGAGGTTATCATCATTACAATGCTTGCCATCCCGTTTTTCCCTATTGTTTATACGTTGTTTCCAATCGTCTATGACTTGTTCACTGGAAACATCAGTGGTATATCAGCCACCGATGTAATATTTGTTGTATTTGAAGTCGCTGCGTTGATTTTCGGGATTGTTTTCTTTGTGCATTACGCCAGACGCTTTGCGTTTGATAAACTCGTCCCAAGAGACTTATACGCCATTCACCATTATTTACTGGGGACACTTATCTATTTCTATTTCATTCGATTAACGATTATCTCCAGTATTCTTGCGGCAGGTGCCATTTAATTAAATATTGTATTCAAAAACCGGTTCAAATTAGATTTGAACCGGTTTTTTTAATGGTTTACACCAATGTTTCCAGCAATGGAATTATGACTTCTAAGAGCGGTTTACCCAATTTTAAGTGTTCGACATTGATTGTTAACTTCTGATTCTTATAATCGAGGCGGATATGGTTGGATAATTCGTTGGCTTTGGTAAAAAGCATCTCCCCATGAATATTTTTAGAACCTTCTTTACTTAAGATGAACGTTGTTTGGGTTTTTGTTTCTCTGACACGCTCTACCCCAACATTAATGGCGAGATGCTCGTAAAGTTTTTCTTGCATATAGTGTTTCACCGTTTTCGGCGTATCGCCGTAACGGTCTTCCATCTCTTCTAAGAGCAACAAGTAATCATTAGAACTTTGCAGGTTGCTGAATCGTTTATGTAGGGCAATCTTCGTATCATCATCACCGATATATTCATCAGGGATACTGCGACTTACAGGCAGTTTATATTGATTGGTTGTAGGTTTTTCTTTTTCAGCTTTTTCTTCACTTTCTTTTGCTTGATCGGTGTCTTTACCTTTTTCAATCTCTTCTTTAAGGATTTCCATGAATAAATCAATCCCGACACTGTCAATATAACCGGATTGTTCGGTCCCAAGTAAATCCCCAGCCCCTCGAATCGCAAGATCGCGTGAAGCAATCTTATATCCACTACCTAATTCTGTAAACTCTTTGATCGCTTGGAGGCGCTTAGTGGCTTCATCGTTTAACTGTTTATTTTTCTCATACATCAAATAACTATAGGCAATACGGTCTGACCTTCCGACGCGTCCTCTGATCTGATAGAGTTGTGATAACCCTAAACGATCAGCATCGTGAATAATCAAGGTATTGGCATTAGGGATATCAATCCCGGTTTCAATAATGGTCGTACTCACTAAGACATCAAATTGATGGTCTAAAAAGTCTCTAATGACATTTTCCAGTTTGGCACGTGACATTTGACCATGTGCATAGGCAATACGGGCATCAGGGACTAACCGTTCCAGTTTATCTTTAACCGCTTCTATCTTTTCCACGCGGTTGTAAAGATAGAAGACTTGCCCACCTCTGCCTAATTCTCTTTCAATCGCATCCTGGGTGACATGGTCATTACGTCTTAAGACATACGTTTGAATGGGGAAACGGTTTTTGGGTGGCGTTTCAATCAAACTCATTTGTTTAACCCCAGTCATCGCCATCTGCAGGGTTCTTGGGATTGGGGTCGCACTCAGTGATAAGACATCAACGTGCAGTTTCATCGCTTTAATCTTTTCTTTGTGTTCCACACCAAAGCGTTGTTCCTCATCAACAATTAACAACCCCAAGTCTTTCATTTTGACATCTTTCGATAACAAACGATGGGTTCCAATCACAATATCAATCGAGCCATCTTCAATGCCTTTAAGGTATTTCTTTTGTTGGGCTGGTTTTACAAAGCGATTTAACAAGGCTATATTGATGCCGTGCTGTGCCATGCGTGATTTGAAGGTGTAATAGTGTTGTCTTGATAAAATTGTCGTAGGCGCCAAATAAAGGACTTGCTTGTTATCAAGCACAGCCTTAAAGGCGGCACGCAGTGCCACTTCCGTTTTTCCGTAACCTACATCCCCGCAAATTAAGCGGTCCATGGGAATTGCTTTTTCCATATCACCCTTAACCGCTTCAATCGCATTTAATTGGTCCTGGGTTTCTTCATATTCAAAGCCCGCTTCAAAATCAAGCATTAAGTCATTATCATGGCTAAACGCAAAGCCTTCGGCTTGTTCACGTTTAGCGTATAATTCAATGAGATGTTTGGCAATATCTTTGGCCTTTTTACGGACCCTGCTTTTCGTTTTGGCCCACTCTGGAGAGCCTATTTTATTTAATCGTGGCTTTATACCCTCATGTGCCATGTAACGCTGAATGAGGTGTATGTTCTCAACAGGGATGTATAATGTGTCATCCCCCTTATAGCCAATCACGATGTAATCATTGATTTGTTTGCCGACTTCCATGGTTTCGACCCCTAAGAAGCGGCCAATCCCATAATCGTAGTGCACAATGTAGTCGCCTTTTTTAAGGCTTTCAACATTACGAATGGTTTCACTGTCTTTAAAGATTTTCTTCTGACGTTTCTTCGTCTTTTTTTGTTGGGAGTCACTGTATATATTGCGTTCATTGAGTAAGACAAACTCCGCATCAAACCATTCAAAGGTTAAAGGGTTATTACTTGGTTGGATATTGATTTTCTTTTTAAAGGGCGCATCATTTTTTCCTAATAATTTAACATCGACTTGGTCTTCTAAAACATCCATCAGGTTTTGAATTTTCGCTTCATCTTCTAAAGTGATGAGTACGGTAACGTAGCCATCATACTTTTTTAAGTCCTTAATAAGCATATGCATATTGTTTTCATAATGCATTGATTCTTTAGCCCGTAAAGGCATGGAAAAATAACGGTTGCCTTTGGCTTTAAAGGTATTAAGCATGATTTTTTGTTCATAGTAAAGACGGTCGATATCTTTAATAAAATCAAAGTCAAGCTTAGGATAGTGTTCATTAGAGGTTAACCATTCTTCTAAGTCAGTGATTAACTGCGTATAAGCCGATTGAATTTTCTCACTTTCGATATGAATAATAATTGGATCATTGAGATAATCCAAGATGGTCTCAGGGGTTTCTCCACTGAATGTCATATAACGGGAGAGTTGATCTTGATTATCGTATTGTTTGAGTTGTTCCAGTTCATCTTCGATTCTTGCGATGGATGTTTCATCCATCGCTAGGGTATTCATCTTTTTGCGGACATTGTCTTCAATGGTTTGAAGCATGCCGTTTGAATAGAAAAACTCCGTCCGTGGAAACAGGGTAAAGTTTCCAGTCTTTTTCTTAGAACGTTGTGTCTTTACATCAAAGTAACGAATAGAATCGATTTCATCGTCAAAGAAGTCAATACGGATGGGATCAATCTCATCAGCGAGGTATATATCAATAATTGAACCTCGATACGCAAAATCCCCCACTTTTTCAACTTCACTTTTGCCTTCATACCCAAGGTGAATTAAGCGTTCTTTGAACGCTTCGACATCTAAGATATCGCCAACACTATATTGTTTATAGACCTCACGGTAAAACTTTAGGGGCCACAGTGATTTCACCATCCCACTAGGGTTGGTGATAACAAGCTTAGATTCATCCGTGTTCATGATTGTTTTAATGGTGTTTAAGCGTTCAAACTTAAAGTCTTCACTCATCGCCAGCATATCAGTGGTGATGAATTCATCTTGTGGGAAAAAGAGTGGATTAAGACTATCTAGATTATTTAAGAGATCATACGTTTTTTGCGCATGGAAAAGATTATGATTCACAATCAATATATTTCGGTTTGTCTTTTGTGCAATGAAGGCAATCAAAAAAGCATTCAACATTGAGAATGTATC
>PWOH01000123.1 GCA_003557505.1 Mollicutes bacterium
CACTGGCATAGATGAATCTCACCAGTTCGGACACACCGATTTTTATTGATTTCATGAAATCACCACTCCCATTATACCAAATTCCAACCCATTTCGTTAAAAATTCCTGTATGTTACGAAATATCGCATAAATATGGTAAAATACGTGTATACAAAACATGGAGGGATGCATATGTCGCTTGTCAACCTACCCGTTGCGACCGGTTTTACGATTTTGATTATCATTGTCCTATTCGTCATATTCATGGTTCAACGCTATGTCATAAACCTACGGAGTGAAGATGTCAAGGCCCGGACCATATTCGTTGTTTATCTCACCTATTTGTTTCTAATCGCCTTCGCGATTGTCACCATCCTTCACCTTTGGGATTATAACATCGCCAATTACTTCCAGGACCTTGGTCTCGATCTCTCTATCGTACTAGAAGATAGCATTCCGAAACTGGTCGGCACACTGGTTGTCATGTTTGTGGCTTTGCTTATTCTCAAGGTGTCCAAAATCACCATGGGACGCGTCGGTAGTAAGGAATCACCCAATCAAAGACGTAAGCGGACCATCGCTAAAATAACATTGAGTGTCGTCAAATACATCATCGTCATCATCGCTTTCCTTGCAACGTTGTCCGTATGGGGCGTCAATGTCGCACCCGCGCTTGCCGGTCTCGGCATCGCCGGTCTTGTCATCGGGCTCGGCGCGCAGAAATTCATCAACGACTTGATCAGCGGGTTTTTCATCATCTTCGAGAATCATTTCAATGTCGGGGACTGGATTGAAATCAACGGATTCATGGGTGAGGTCACCGACATCGGTCTTAAGACGACGAAAGTGAAAAACTTCAAAGGTGAAGTGCGTATCTTCAACAACGGCGGCATCGACCCGGTATCAAACTTCTCGCAACATCCCGCCCTTGCGATTGTCGATTTCGCCATCGCCTATAAAGAAGACGTCAGGAAAACCATCGAAGTGCTCACCAAGGATTTACCCGGGTTCGAAAACGATCATCCCGAAGTTCTCGAGACACCCCGGATTCTCGGCGTTACCAGTCTGGCCGATAGCGGCGTGAACATGCGTGCTGTCATCAAGACCCAAAGCATGACGCAGTGGGGCATCGAACGCGCCTTGCGTCAACGTATCAAGGAAATCCTGGACACACACGACATCGAAATTCCCTTTCCGCAAGTTACGGTCCATTATCCGAAAGACAAGAAACAATCCTAAAATAAAAGCTTTCCGAATAAACGGAAAGCTTTTATTTTAAGACAACTTCACCATCGGCAAGTCTTTTTTTCAATTGCGTGATATGCGAGAGAATGGTGTTGGCCTTCTTGATATAGGATTCCTTATCTTCTTTTGACGGGTTGTTGATGTCCCAGTTTTCCATATGTTTCGGTTCGAAAGGTAAAGTGTCGGCACCGACATTGAGGGTAATCACGATATCGACCGGTTTTATCTGATCAAGCGCCTTCGGTTTCTGTATTTTCGTCATGTCGTACTTGTAGAGTTCCTTTATCGCCTTGACTGCTTCGGTGTTAATTTTGTCAAGCGGATGTGTACCGGCACTAAAGGCGAGAAAGACATCGTTTTCATGGATGCGGCATAACGCTTCGGCAACTTGGCTACGCCCGGTGTTATCAGCGCAAATAAAGGCTATTTTAATTCTTTTCAAAATTGTCCCCCCAATCGTTATGTATCGTTTCTATCATCATTATACCATTCTTTTACTGTTGATAAAAGAAAAAGGCGATCCGGGACGGACCGCCTCATGGTGTCATATGACAAAATAGGATAAATAGAATGCAATGCTTAAGTAGATGATGCTGATGATGAGTGGCGAGATGCCGGTCATTTTGGTTCCTTCATCATCTTGGCGTGATTTCATGTAGTCGTGATATGTTCCATACTTAACACGGTGTCTCCGGAAGATGTTTTTGAATGTATAACCGATTGCGATAAACACATCGGATGCACCGGTAACGATGATAATACTGAACAAAAACATGATTAGCCCTACCAGAAACATAATATCCGCTAAACTACGAACGAACAAAGGGTCTTCAAAACTCCATCTATCGTAATTTTCTGTAATATTTAACGACACGAAGAATACGATTAAAACAGCACTGATGAAGAAAACAAATATTGAGCGGCGCATAATTATTTCATCTCTTTTTTATACTGTTCAAGTTCTTTGGTGTTGGCTAAAATATAATGTCCTTTTTTTATTTCATGAAGTTCCGGCGGATCTGTACGATATTCGTGCATCGATGGGTTGTATTTGATTCGCTGACGCTTCTTCTCGAAGTTAGGGTCAGGTACCGGTACAGCTGATAGTAATGAGCGGGTATAAGGGTGTAATGGATTTTTGAAAAGTTCATCGGTCGGTGCAAGTTCTACAAGTTTTCCAAAATACATAACGGCAATACGATCAGAGAAATATTGTACGACAGACAAATCATGTGCAATGAACAATATGGTAAGGCCCAGTTCATCACGTAAATCATTGAGCAAATTGATGACCTGTGCTTGAATTGAAACGTCTAGAGCACTGATCGGTTCATCAGCAATGATGAATTCAGGACTGATGACCAAAGCCCGAGCAACACCAATCCGCTGTCTTTGCCCACCGCTAAACTCATGAGGATATCTATTGGCGTGTTCTGGTAACAAACCAACAGTTTCTAAAACTTCTTCAACTTTTTTTATGATGGTTTTTTCTTTTTTCTCACCTGAAATGCGCAAGCCTTCGGCTATGATTTCTTTTACGGTCATTCTTGGGTTAAGAGATGCAATCGGATCTTGGAAAATCATTTGCATCTTCTTCATTAATGCCGCATTGGTCTTGTCTTTGCTCTCAGGAGCGCCATCTTTTTTACGCTTGACCATTTCAATTTTAAGCTTATCTATCTTTTTATCGCGGATATCTTCAAGCTCTTTGATTTGATCAGCATAGGTTGTTTTCAATTTTTCTTTTTCAGATTCGTCCGCTTCAGCCAGTTTTTCATTGAGTTCTGAGTTCAACTCATTAATCTTGTTTTTAGTATCCGTTTTCGCATCTTTTATAGCGTTTTTAATGGAATCAATCCCGGCATTGATGCGTCTACCTTTGAAATACACTTCGCCATCAGTTGGGGTGTAAAGTTTTATGATTGTTCGACCCGTTGTTGTTTTACCACATCCAGATTCCCCTACCAAGCCAAAAACTTCTCCTTTATAAATATCGAAACTAACACCATCGACAGCTTTCACAACGAGCTTGTTTTTACCAAAACCGCTTTTGAAGTATGTTTTAAGATTCCGTACACTTAAGATCGGTTCTTGAGTGGCCATTAGTGAATCACTCCTCTCTCGTCGTCTTCAGTCATATGCTTGATTCTGCGTTTCAATAACTCCGGCATTTCAGTTTTTGGTGCGTCTTTATGTAACAACCATGTCGCGGCAAAATGTGAATCGTTTACCTTGAATAACGGTGGTTGCTTTTCAAAATCAATTTTCATCGCGTATTCACTACGTTCAGCAAATGCATCACCTTTTGGAGGGAAGAGCATGTTCGGCGGTGTACCGGGAATCGCGACCAGTCTTTCTTTGCTTTCGAGGTCAGGAACACTAGACAATAGCGCCCAGGTATATGGATGTTTCGGATTGTAGAAGATGTCGGAATAGGTTCCAATTTCCACAATCTTGCCAGCGTACATTACAGCGATTCTATCTGCCATGTTCGCAACAACACCGAGATCGTGGGTGATAAAGATAACCGAGAGACTGCGTTCGGTTTTAAGCTTCTTGATTAATTCAAGAATTTGCGACTGGATGGTAACATCCAAAGCTGTTGTCGGTTCATCACAAATGAGCAAATCGGGATTTGCCGTCAAGGCGACCGCAATAACAATCCGTTGACGCATACCGCCAGAGAATTGGAACGGATATTGTCGCAGGCGTTTTTCGGGTTCAGGAATACCAACTTCACCCATAACTTCGATGGCACGTTCATAGGCTTGTTTTTTGGTAACTTTGCGGAAACGACGTAATGCTTCTCTTTTATTGTCGATTTCGTGTTGTATATTGCGTTTTGAACTGCCATATGCCTTTAATTTCTGTTTGCGTTTGAAATCGCGCAGCTCATCCTTGTATGAATGAATTTTTTGATACAGCAATGCCTTGTTTTTACTATCAGCATTTTTCATTTGTCGTTTCAAATCAGAAATCGCTTCGTTGATTTTTTTTCGCTCTTTATCTAGGTCGTCTTGTGCCATTTCCTTGTATCTTTTACGTTCTTCTGGAGTTTCTTTTGCTTTGGCTTCACGTTGTTTTTCCTTCAATGTGTCAATTTCTTTTTTGATACGTGCTTTTTCATCAAGCCAATCTTGTCTGATGGTTCTCTTGGCATTTTTCTTGGCTTCTTTATAGTCCTGGCGTGCATCGGAAATCATTTGTTTGTTTTCGGCTAGATCTTTTGTTAACTGATCTTTGAGCTTTTGCAGATCATCAGATGTAAGTTCGTTTTCTTTAATTTTCTTCTTTTGAATCTTAAAATCAGCAACCAATGTTTTTCTAGAATTTTTCAGGTTTTTGATTTCATACTTTTGTTGATGGACCATTTTCTTATAACGGTTTTTCATATGATTACCATTAATCAGCATCCCTTCGGTAATTTGTTTACCGATTCTCATGATTGGGTTAAGGGAAGACATGGGATCTTGGAAAATCATCCCGATCTTATCTCCGCGAATACGGTGAAAATCTTCTTCTTCAATCTTGGTAAGATCCTGGTTTTCATAGATGATAGATCCTTGGTCAATAACCGCATTACCGGCAAGAATGCCCATAATCGCTTTCGAGGTCACTGATTTACCAGAACCCGATTCCCCGACAATTGCCAAGGTCTCGCCTTCTTCTAACTCGAAGCTTACACCTCTGACAGCTCGAACCATGCCTTGGTTTGTCCAAAACGATATGGTCAAGTTGTCTACGACAAGTTTTTTATCTTTATTAGCCATTATTCAACACCCCTTAATGATGGATTGAATGCGTCCCTGAGTGCATTACCAAACATATTGAAGGTTATCATCAGTATAGAAATGATGATTGCAGGGAAAACAGTTAGATAAGGTCTTGCAAACATGTGGTTTCGGCCGTCGGCCATCAATACACCTATGGAAACACCGGAGAATTGAACACCAAGCAATTTAAATGAGGTTCCGTGACCAATACCAAATCCAAGATATGAAATGGTTGATTCAGCGAAAATTACGAGCGGAATGCTAAGAATACTTGCCGTAATGATGGTCCCAATTGCGTTCGGTAAAATGTGACGGAAGATCAAACGGGAGTCTTTAGCGCCCAAGGTTCTGGAAGCAAGAACATATTCGCGTCCTTTATAACGATAGAACTGTGTCCTTGTAACGCTTGATATGCCTATCCAACCCGAGAAAACAAGAATGAAAATCAATGTCATGAAACCTGGTCCCAATAAAGCTACGAAGATACTTAAGGTAACCAGCCAGGGAATTCGGCCTATAATTTCGGCGAACCGTTCCATGAGCAAGTCTGTTTTACCACCATAATAACCTTCAATGGCACCATAGAAAATACCTATGGTAATGTTGATCAAGGAAATGACAACACCGAGCATCAATGAAGTCCTTAAGGCAATCCAGCTTAGTGCGAACAAGTCGCGTCCTGAAGCATCGGTTCCAAAATAGAAATAGGGAATTTCATCATAGCCTCGTAACGCAGCGTAATCAACGATCAGAGTGTAATTGTAAAATTGGATATCCCCAGCTGAACCGGCGGGGCGTCGACTGGTGATATTAAGGATCGGACAACCTGTACCTTCAGGAAACTCGTGGTTAACAAGGTTAATCTCTTGTTCGATATAATCTTCAGGTAACCCACAAATTTCTGTGTTATCGTCTAAGATGGCTCTTACGCCTGAGGTTGAGACTGCCGTTCTTGTCCTTTCACCAAATGCTTCGGCGTAACGATCATATCGGAATGATGACATCAAAATCTCGGCATTTCTTCTGTTATAAGAACCAGAACCGTCAACGATTGTGTAAAGGGACATTGGTTGCCCGTATATGTTTGTGGCAGGTTCTTCAGCGGTATCTCCATGATAGACGTTAATTGCATCAAGTAACAGCTCCGCCGAACCATCGGCGGATGATAGTCTAAACTGTAACTGCGTGGAGAGTGGCATTGTGAAATCAGTAACATAATCATCAATAACAAACTGGTGTTTTCCCGGTTCTGCTATTGTAGCAAACGTTTCAAAAACTTCATCACCATCGAAATCAAGTTGAAGTTCCACGGTGCCACCTTGAGTTAGTGAGTGGATTTCGATTTCCAATATAGGGTTTTCCCATGGTGCAAAGTTGAAACCGTGATTGGAGCGAAGTGTTACAAAATCATCATCGCTTTCAATGATAAGCCTGTTTTGACCACCATAACAACGCTCTTCACGGGATGTACAATCAAGTGGATAATTTTCAAGCGTCTCGTAGTCGATCAGTTCAGGATTAAATTGGTCTGCATCTGGCACGCCCAAATTTGTTTCAGGATCAATGGTGCTCCGATCCACTTGCTGGTCGCGAACTGATTCTTTGCCGTCCATAATTCCAAAACGTTCGACAATTGGAACACGCGGTGGTAAAAAGCGTAATTCATATTCTTGACCGGTGAAACGTTTTTCGGTTGTCATCGGGACAATAATAGAAAGGAAAATCATAAAAAACAAAATGGCAGTCGCATAAACATTGGTCTTGTTTTTAGCAAAACGTGTCATAGCATCACGAAAATAGCCAATAGGTTTCGTATCGAATTTTTTATCAAAGATTTTCTCGTCTTTTTGAACGAAATCAAAATGTGATTTACTTATGTTTTCATCAATAAACCCTTGGTTCGGTTTTTCTTTTATTTTTCGAATTTTTTTATCTTTACTAGCCATTATTTTCTTCCTCCCATTCGAATACGTGGATCGACCACGCCGTATGATAAGTCAACCAATAAGACAGCAAACAGGCTGATTACGGTATAAAATGCTGTAATTCCAATGACAAGGTTATAATCATTTGCCAGCATAGCGTTAACGAAGATACGACCAGTACCAGGGATGCTATAGATTCGTTCAATAATGACCGAACCACTCAACAAGCCTACGAAAGAGGCGATGATGCCAGGGACCAATGGCACCATAGAATTTCGCATTGCATGTCTCACTACAGCTTGTGGACGTGTAAGCCCTTTGGTTCTAGCAAGAAGTAAAAACTCGGATGTCAAAACCTCAGTCAGTTCTGCACGAGTAGTACGTGTAAGGCCAGCAATAGCTCCGAAAGATAATCCTAGCACCGGTAGCACAAGTGCATATAATCTTACCATGCCTCGAAGATCAGCGGGTGGGTATTGAGAAGGGAACCAACCCAATTGATAACCGAAAACCAAAACTAAAATGGACATAACCACGAAACTTGGAATAGAAATAAATATCATGACACCAAGGGAGATAGCGTTATCCGTGAGACTGTTCTTCTTCAATGCAGCCAGTATACCCAATGCGAATCCAATGGGAATATAAAAGAATAAGGCTACCAAATTCAACATTACCGTAACAGGAATCCGACTTTGAAGTATGGTAAAAACAGGTACATTTGCTTGTACCGTTTGCGAAACACCCCAGTTCCATTCCGTTAGAATATTACCCATCCAGCGAACATACTGCCTAGCGATGGGAACAGGTTCATAAATTCTAAGTAGATCACCCTCGTCAAAGTAGAATGAGTTTCGAGGTAACTCAATTTCGTTATCTTTGATACCCTGAATCGTTTCAGAATCGCGCTCGAGCCTCATTGTCATCAACCCATCACGAACTTGTCTGCTATAGTAGATTTCCTGTTCTTCAGGCGTTGGTGGTGGATATTCCGGTGCAAGACGAAGCAACGAAAAGTTCACTGATACGACAGTGAATAAGATAATGAAAATCCATAAAGTTCTGATAATCGTATATCTAATCATGTAATTCTCCTTCTTTCTGCAGTAGTTTTCTAGTATATTTGATATTGCATGTAAACTTGATCATGGTGAAACTTTTTTATGAAGGTGCTCGTGTGTTCGTACTAAATCTAATAACAAGAACCATGTCAACTAGAACCGTGTTCAAAAGGATATAAAAGGCTTTTACATATTAAACCATGAAATCACTAATATGTCAACGTGATAGAGTAGTTGGGTAACAAAAAAGTTCTTTTAAAATATCAGACAATCCGTATCGGAAATAATATTTATGCAGAAATCAGGAACAAAAATATATATATGAAAGTATAACACCAGTTAGAATTATACTATATTTGTATGTATACGTAAAGTTATTTATAGAATTAAAACCATGTTAGAAAAACCACATGAATATTGATTTAGAAAATAGCTAATTGTCATATCAAATTACAACATAGGGCGAATCAAATACATTAAATTCAAGTAATAAACGCTCTATAATTTTTTTAGCGGTGTTCTATAAAAAAAGTGCATTGGTAAAAGCCATCCGATATAATATAGTTACTCGACCAATCACAAAGGAGGCAAATACCAGTGCACTTAAACTCTATCGCAAAACTGCTTGATATTAAAGATTTCAAACTGCGAATTTTGAAGATTGAGACCCATAAAGACACAAAAACGATTCATCTCATGCGTAAGAAAGCGAATCATGTGTGTCCGAAGTGTCATCAAGTGACAAAAGCGTGTCCATGACTACCGCAACCGGAAAGTCAAACATTCGGATTGAACACCTACAAGGTCATTCTGATCTATCGCCGTCGTTGTGTGTGCCCGCGTTGCAGGGCACGTTTCCTCGAACACAACAATTTCGTGGAGAAGTACCACAAGATTAGTTACTATACCAAGCAAGCGGTTTCACACCATACCGGAAGAAGTTTTCCTTTAAAGACATCGGGGTGAAGTTGAACGTCTCCAGCTCAACCGTCATCCGGCAGACAAACCCCACATCAACCAGAAAAGACGCCCCCTGCCGGAAGTTATGGTTGTGGATGGGTTCAAGAACTTAAAACAAGGCAAAGGGAAATACGCCTGTCTTCTGGTGGATCCGGTGGCCAAACAAGTCATCGACGTCCTGCTCGATCGGCGCTTGCGGACCCTGGGAGCCTACTACATTCTCGAAAAACACTGGAAGACCCTCAACAAGTACACCTACAACCTCTCTTACAGTCACTACTACGATTATCGCTTGCGCTATCACATTACACCCTAAGAAATCGTCGAGCGCGCCAGGGCGATCCAACCGGACATCAAACAGACCATCAATCTCAAGGATAAATTCTATGAAGCACTTCAAGGCCTTTATCAACACGAAGCCCGGACGTTCTTCGAATCCTTCATCCACAAGCTCAAGACATCAGAAATCCCCGAATACCGTCACGTCGCCAAAACTTTCACCAACTGGAAAGAAGAAATTATTCTTTCCTTCCCCTTGATTGACGCATCAACCGGTGAAATCCTCAAACGCCCACCGACCAACGTCGTCATCGAAGACATGAACAACAAGATCAAGACCATCAAACGCATCAGTTTCGGGTATCGCAACTTCGAAAATTTCCGTTGCCGTATCATGACCGCGTTCAATGGCTTGAACCCAAAAAATGCATAAGAAAAGCACACACATCCAACGGATGCATGTGCTCATTGATTTAATTCATGGACCCTATCCTTGTCAGAAAACCAAAAAAAGTGGCACCACACAATCGTGGTGCCACTTTAATGGTTATGGCTAGACTAATAATGAGAAACTAGTCTTGTGCTGGCGGTGTTGCTTCTTCACCACCGACTACGTAAGCAGTCCCGTTAAGGGCTGCAACGAGTGCGTTAAATGACCACATTTGAGTAATAGGTTCATCTTCGCCAATCGGTGTATAGGTTACAGGGATATTTGCTGTTGACGTGTCAATACCCCAGTCCATTGTGAATCCGCCACGAACGTCGTCAGCAAATACATCAAGGAAGCTTGCTGCGTCGAGTGTGGAACCTGAGATACCACCCATACCCATATCGGTGTTACCGATAAGGATGCGGTCAAAGTAGTTGTCCGGGAATTGTACTGGATCAATGTCGATAGTGATGCCAATGTGTTTTTCATCATGATAGAAATATTCTTCGAATTGATCACGGACAAACTCAGCATAGGCTACAAGACCTTCAGATCCGGATTGGATGGTGAAACGCCATTCGATGATATTCGGATTCTGTTCTGTGCCTTCATCAATATTATCTAGTTCATCGATGACAGCCTTAAAGATTCCTGTCGCTAAGTCACTACTAAAACCGTGATCGTATGGTAGCAAGTCGTTTCCAGGATAAATTCCAAGGCTCAAGTACTCGCCGCCGACCCATGACCATGGGAACTCTTCATTGGTGACTCCGGAGAAGACCTCTGCCCCTAACCAAGCATCATAGTCAGTTTCATCAGATGCTTCAAATGCAAGCGCTTTACCTCTTTCGTAGTCCCATTGACGGAATGAAATACCCTCTTCAGGTGCGACGAGATATGCATCTGAGAAGTAATACATCTGTGCTTCATTGGTGATAAGTACTTCATCAGCAATAACTTGGCGATTCAACACGTGGAAGATTGCATTACGCATTGTGTATCCTGCAAAGTCACCATCTTGAACTTTATGTGCCAGTATTGGAGATGGCGTGAAGGAACTACCCGGGAACCGTGCTTGTTGTGCCGCATCGGTACCAAGTGAGTTGACCGCGAGGCGGAATGTTACTGCGCCCGGAACAAAGCGAATGGTAGGATAGTTTTGATATTGCTCAAACTGAGCACCTGGCACAGCCGCAGCTTCGAGTGATCCGTTCAAGAATTCTTGGAAACGGATTTCAGAGTCTTCGATTACGCGATAGGTCTGATGCGTAAAGAAGTGGCGGTCAGGTTCGTGGAAGTTTTCGTTTTTAGCCATACGGAGAATTTGATCTGGTTCGAAATATTCGAGCCAGTATGGTCCATGATAAGCCATGGCTTCAGCGGTTGTACCATACGCATCGCCGACATCATCCCAAAGGTCTAAGTGAATAGGTGTCATAACGAAGGAGCTGAGCCAGTAAATTACATTCCATTCGGAAACAGATTCTACAAAATTGAATCCAAGGGTGTAATCATCAATGACTTTGAGGCCAACTTGATCAAATGTTACTTCACCGTCGGCAAATCTTTGTGCATTCACGATTTCTTGAGGTGAGCTGGTAAAGTCGCCGCCACCAGAAATGGCACGGAACCAGTTTTCTTCAAGTGCGGTTTTGTAAGTGTTTATGAAATCATGTGCGTCAATATCTGTACTATAGCCTGTGGTGTCTGTATCAGGATGGAACTTCCATTCAAGGTCCTCTCTGAGGTCAACAGTCCAGTAATTAGATACGATACGTCCGACATCAGGATCTGGTGTGTCGATTTCGACAAGATCGGCAAAATCTTCAACCGGTGTCGGCATATCGGTGGCCATAGATGGTTTCAGTTCATAACCGGTGTTATCTTCATTAAACGCGAAGTAATAGAGGTTATCGAGTAAATAGACCAACATGTCAGAACTGATTGCGTCAGTATAGTTCCATTGATGCAATGTGTCTGGGTTCGAGGTCATGGCGCCGCGGTAAGTGTATTCACCAACGTTACCATAGCTTCCATCTTCCATACGGACATTTGAATCATCACGATCGAAAGTTGCGAAAGCAGTTCCAAAGCCCATAACAGGAACATAATCTTCAGTTGGGAACTCAATACGGGTGCTATAAAGGTTGTATCCAGCGTTCATGTATACTGGAATACCACCATACATGGTTTCCATCAGGTAGCGTTCAGCATGTGCGAACAAGGTATGTTTCAATTCGGATGGTGCGTTCAGGAAGTTATAGAATCCTGTTGGATAGAAAACGATATCCGCATCATCTTCAAAGACGTTGACAGTACGTACGGAAAGGCTAGTAACACCATAGCTATTAGTTACAGCATAGGTGAACTTGTAAGTTGCATCAGCGGTACCGGACCATTCTTCGATTTCAGTATCAGTCATCGGAGTAAGTCCGTCGAGATCAGTGTGTTCGCCTACGTAGATTTCGATTTCTCCTGTTAAGTTACCATCAACAGCGTCAGATGCAAACACTGCGTCTGGATTAAGAAGATCAAAATCGTCAGATTCATAGATGTTTTCAATCGGTGGAACAGTGATTGAAGGCGTAGGCATAAGAATGAATGTATAAATCGTAGCGTCGACGCTCGCATCGGCTACAGTTGTTACGGTGATGATAACGTCAGGTGCTTGACCATTGGTGTAATCAGCCATGTCAGCTGTATACTCCATCGTAGTACGGAAAGCATCGATATCGTCAGTAACGAATGTTAAACCGTGGGTTCTAAGTTCGGCAACAGTCGTAAGTACTACATCTGTATAGGTAGAATCATCGTCAACAGACCATACAACAACATATTCATCCTCGATTTCTTTAATTTCTACAGTAAGATCGGTTCCATCGATATTAACGTCATCGCCAAGTTCTGCTTCAATGGCAGATAGCGTAGTGATGGTTTTCCAAGTGTCCTCTAAATAAGCAGCACGTTCGAAGAAATCGGCTTCAAGTTCATAACGCCATTGAATGTAATATTCTCCATCATCTTCATTTACCCGAACTTCGATATCGAAATCTTCATCAAAACGAATCAGATCATTAGGATCGATGTCTACAGTGAACTGGAGTTTTTGATTGATACCTGCAGTTCTGCGACCAACGCTCCAGCTAAGTTCAAAGCGCTCGGCAGCATATAGTTCGAGAAGATAGACGTAATCGCCGTCTTCAACTGGCTCATCATCATCGTGTTCTACAGCGGTCGGCAAATCAACAACAAGTCCAACTTGTGAAACTTCGATTTCCAAATCGAGGTCCGATCCAGGATCGACATCAGAAGTAATGGTGATTTCAGTTGATCCGACTTGAAGTGCTTCAAGTTTGAGGTAACGACCAATAATATTGTCCTCGTCATCTTTAACCTCGACTAATTCAGCGGTTACGATGCTGTCATCTTCGACTGTGAAACTGATAGTTTGATCGAAATCAGCACTTCCACCGACTAGCCATTCGAGATGGTAAATCTCGGTGGTATCCATTTCAAGTTCATAAACGAAGAAATCTTCGTTAAAATCTACATCAGGTAATGTAATACCGGTACGTTCAACGGTAACGAAAACCTCACGCGAGACATCGGTGTCGAAATCGGAAGTAATGGTTACATAGGTACCTCCAACAGCATGTCCGGTCATGACACCTTCGGCGTCAATGGTAAGAATGTTTTCGTTTGCCACCTCAAAGGTAGCCCCTTGATTCGGATAGTCCTCGTCTACGATAAAGTATTCAAGAGTCTTTTCCTCTGAAATTTTAAGGTTTTGAGGATTGGTAACGATTTCAACTTGCTCAACCGTGACGGTCACATCGGCTGTAACACTTGAATCCTGATCGGATGTGATGGTTACGGTTGCGGTTCCTGGCGCTACTGAGGTCAGAAGACCTGCATCATCGACAGTTACGACACTAGTGTCGGAACTTTCAAAACTGACACCTTGTTGCGCAATAGCTTCAGGTTGAACCGTCCATTCAAGTTCTTTTGTAAGGCCATGATAGAATGAAACGGCATCCTCGGTCTCAATAGATAGACCAAGATCAACATCGCTAGCACTAATCGTAGTAGCACTAGTAACTAGCAGTTGTTGTGAATGGAACCAACCGACAATTGCATCGCTAATGTCAATGACATCACCTACGGATAGGTCATTCATCATAGCTTCTGCATCGGTATCGTCCAAACGGGTATCCAAACGTAAAGCAATAGTTCTGTCCGTATTGAACGGATCAACAAGCGTTACTTGGATAGCGTTAGAAGGTGTAGATACCGTATCAACCATCAATGCGTCAATTGCTACGCGGTGGGATTGGAATGGGAGCATAACGGTACTACTCATCCAGTTTTGTTCGGTAATATCAACAACTTGTGGCAGTGATTGACCTGTGTTAAGAACTTCGACGCTCTCAACATTTGAAATTTGCAGTAAACCGTTGAAGGCACCGCGTTCACCTGTAATACGGATTTCATCGCCGACATTAACTTCGTCAGTGAAATCGGGCGAATAAACCGCAATTGCACCGGTGGAATCTTGAAGTTGGAAGGTGTTGTGGTTTGTTTTTGCTATAACGACAGCTACAGCGACAACCTCATCCCCTTCGTCTGCATCAAGAATATCCGCGATATCCATAGCTACTGGAATAACGGTGACACTGACAGTTGCGTTAATGTCACTATCCAGTGCTGAACTTGCGGTTATTGTTGCTGTTCCAGGAGCAACGGCAGTAATCGTGCCATTTGAAACAGTTGCAACACCTGCGGCACTGCTTGACCATTCGACATCTTGATCAGCTTCTTCTGGTTCGATGGTCGCGGTTACTGTCGCGGTTTCGCCGACTTCCAGTTCGAATGCCGAATCACTTAATGTGATTGACTCAGGTTCTGGAGTACGGCGGCAGCCAGCAATAGCAACAATAGCTAATAATGACAGCAAACCTAGTAATACTTTTTTCATGAATTTTTCTCTCCTTCTTTTTTTGTTTTTTAGTTTTTTTATATGGTCCTGCGCGATTCCGGGCTTAAACCGATAACCACACGAGGTTCACATACATA
>PWOH01000102.1 GCA_003557505.1 Mollicutes bacterium
GAATATAAAGTGGTGCACTTGCAAGACCAGCTTCAACGAGAACAACCCCGATTAAGGCAGCCATGAACAAGGTGTGATGCCCAGTTAAGAAGATATACTTTAACTTAGTAAAACGGGCGATAATGATGTTCATTGCCATCCCGATGACCATGATGATTGCAGTTGCGGTTGCATAGTCATTGAGGGCGAGTGAAACAATGGCTTCGTTGTTCGGAACGATGCCTGAAACTGTGAAGGCTTCAGCGAATAATTCCCCGAAGTTTTCCAGTGAACCGACGATGACGCCAGCTCCGGCACCAAGGATTACAAATCCAATGATCCCTTTAAGTGTTCCTCGAATTACTTCATCCGGTGTTTTTCTTTGTGCCAGCAGTCCAATCAGGATAATTAAACCGATTAAGATTGCTGGTTCACTAAGAAAGTCCAAAATAAATGCTCTAATTGCTTCCATGTTATCTTTCTCCTTTTTTTATTTTATTTAATTATGTTGTTGTCCTTTAAGTACTTTTCCATTTTTTCATGAAGTTCTGCTTTATCAAAGATGTTGGTTAATGACAAGGTATCGCCATATTTCTTGCAGTTATCCTCAAGGTCACGGCCACATACTAATAAATCTGCCATGCCTTCATATGCACTTCCTAAGTCAGTATGTTCAACTTCTACATCATGCAATCCTAGTTCTTTTAACACTTTCTTGATGTTCATCTCAACCACAAAACTACTCCCGAATCCCATTCCACAAATTGCGGCGACTTTTTTCATTATTCATCCTCCTTTTCAGAATATTTTTCTATTAATGCTATAATGTCTTCCTTTTTGCTGGCATTTAATAAAGCTTCTGAATCACTCATTAACATATTGGACAGTTGTCCGAGTGCGGTTAAGTGAGAGTTTTCATCCGGAGCGGCTAAGGTAATTACAACTTTTACTTCACGATCCTCAGAGGTAGAAAAATTGATGGACTCTTCTAACTTAAGTAAGGACATCGAGAGTTCGTTAACCCCATCAGTTGGTCTTGCGTGTGAAATCGCGATATAAGGGGCTACCACTATGTAGGGGCCCATCTCTTTTAAGTTTTGTAAGACCTTATCGACATATTTTGTTTCAATCATTTCTTTATCGATCAAAGGCTTGGCGCTATCAAAGAGTGCTTCTTTAATGCTGTTTGCTTTTTGTTTGAACATGATGTGTTCAGCGGTGAGTAATTCATTTAACATTGCATCATCAATCCTTTCCTTATCTTTTTTATAAAACAATGTCATCTGTTCGGTGAAAATCGTTTTAATGCTAAAGTATTCTTCTTCATTAAATTGTTTCTTAATGGCTTTTAAAAACGCCTTTTTAAAATCGTTAATGTTAGATTCTTTTTGTGTGATGGATAAGGTTTGTTTGAGTCTTGTCAAATCCATTTCGGTTGGCAGTGTTTGAACCATAATCGTTTTATGATGATATGGATTATTTTCGATCGGTATGGTAGAAACAATGAAATCAACGTCATCGGCATAGATCTCAATTTCTTCTAATGAGACTGCATCGATAATAGTGATCCCTTCTAAGGTTTCTTCTAAGCGTCTACGCAGAAGTTTAGAAGTAGAAATCCCGTTCAGACATACCAGAAGAATCGTTTTGGTTTTTATCTTTTTCTTTTCCCGTTTTAAATGCCCGCCAAAGTGCATGGCGATGTAGGCAACATCATCATCACTGATTGGGTATTGAATGATGGCTTCTAACTCTTTAACAATCTTTTTGGCGATGTTATAGATACTGGGATAGCGTTCTTTAATGTCATTTTTTAGTTCGTTTTCATAGATAATCCCGTATTTGTAACGGATGATGGCACTTTTCATATGATAATAAAGCCCGTCATAAAGCATTTTTTCATCATCAAATTGCATTAATGTAAATGATTTAAATTTATTAATGATGGTACTAACCATTTCATGAATGGTCTTATCATCTTTCATGAGTAAGCCTTCATAGGCATGAACTCTTAATCCAAGGAGATGCAATGTGATATAAAGTAGCTCTGTTTTAAAAATGTCTTCGTTAAATGCTTGAACCACCGCTTGGTATTCCGGTGTCGCTTCGATCATCTGGGTAGCTTCCTTGTCAAAATTAATCGGTTCGAAGTTGCTTTTTTTGATAATCGCAATCATTTTGGCTAAAATTTCTTTGGTTTCTTTGACATAATGGACATTGATGGTTTGTTCGACAGTATGGAGTTTTACTAATATATCATCATAATCCTTTTGGTCGTACGTATCAAAGGCATTGATCTTAATTAAATAGTGAAAGGTAGAGAGGGTATATAATAAGAAACTTCTCTGTCTTAAAGGTCTACCTTCAATGTAGTAGTTAACATCTTGTGCGTATTTTAACGATAGATTAAAGGTTTTAATTTGTTTTTTTAAGGCGTTAATATCTGTAATGACGGTATTGCGACTGACTTTGAATAAACGCTCAAAATCACTGATACTGTAACGGTCATCAAGACTTAAAAGAAGTAAGGCGATTACCCCTTTTCTTTCTTTAGGGGTGTGAATGTAGGTTTCTGTAATAATGTCATGCAGTTCATCTTTTAAATACCGTCGCGTTTCATCATCAATCTTAATGCCTTCTTCAGTTGGTTTGATCTCTTGTTGTTGGTGGGCCGTTAAATATTCATTAATTTTCATCAGCGCATAATACACACTACGCCTTGAAATACTGAGTAGTTCTGATAGATCATCTACAGTCAGGGCCTGGGATGTATGCATTAATAGATGCATAATGTAGTAGTCTTTGTAAACTAGCAAATGAACCACCTCAATCATATTATAGAGTTAAAGCAATGCCTTGATAAGTCCAAATCCTTGCACAAGAAAAAGACATTATGTTAAACTGTATTGCTTTATATAATTATAATTCTAGTTAATATATAAGTGTTAGTAATATTTTTGTAACCATCCAAAATTTTGCAAAAGCTTGTGAAAAAAATTGGACTGGAACGTATTAAAATATATGATAAAATAACCCTATACTATACAAGATAAATTAGGAGGGAACCTTCGTGGTAAAAAAGAAAGTAATCATTACCGATAAAGATGGTTTACACGCTAGACCGGCTTCTCAGTTTTCTAAGGAAGCCTCTAAGTTACCTGGTGATATCACTTTAATGTTTAAAGACAAAAGCATTAATTTAAAAAGTGTCCTTGCGATTATGTCTTTGGCCGTTCCCAAAGACAGTGAAATCACCATTAGCGTTGATGGTGATGATGAAGAAAACACTTTAGAACATTTAATTCAACATCTAAAAACCTTAAAACTTATCGATTAAACAAAAGCGTAAACTGATGAATTAAAATTCAGTTTACGCTTTTTATGTGGGGAATAAAGCAAATATAATGAAGTTCAAACTAAATTCCCCTATAATTAACTAATCATGTATAAAGATAGGGGTTTGTGTCATAATAAGAAAATTACTGATTCATCCTCGAGTGGAGATGTCTTCACCAATGAGTTTTTACGGTCTAGGCTGATTGCGGTTAACGATGGATTCATTGATAATGTAAGTAGTAGTAGAACAGTTTATGATTATCCTGAAACACTAAAATGTTGTAATAGTTCACTAAAGAAACAGCATGTAAAAGTGCTTTTTTTTAGTGGATGTATAACTTTTACATTCTTGGTTGAAAGTTTCTGAAAACGCTTAATTTATGATAAAATGTAACCAAGTTATGAAACAAAGTTTCACGATATGGTCATTTTATTGACAATTAATATCAAAACATTTACTTTGAAAGTGAGTTTGGAGGAACGACTATGAGAAGTGCGATTGTGAAGTTAAGAGAATTTCATCAACATGCTTCGGATACTGAGAAATCAA
>PWOH01000026.1 GCA_003557505.1 Mollicutes bacterium
CAAACGAGTTGCCACAACTGCCACACCCTTAATCATTCAAAGTCCTTCAGGTTAAATGTGTGTGAACCACTAGGCACCAAATGATCAGAATGGCGAGGTGTCAAGAACCAATACCAGTTCTTCGGCTTCTCCGGATTCACACTATTCCCCCAACCATCAGTAATTACGAACACTGCCTTCGGGTATCCAGCCTTTTCCTTTTTGATCGTTCCTTGAATAACTTCCTCAATAATATCAAAGCGTGTGCCACCATACCCGTATAGCTTTCCACTTTCCAGTGAAGTCTCATACACTTTGGTATCAAAACAAAACATTCTCACATCGAAGCGATCTTTCGGTAATGATTTAGCAGCATCAAAGAATCTTTGTTGGTAGCCAGAGCACGAGCCTGAAGTGTCTTGAAAGAACCACACTTGAATACGATGCATTTCTGTATTGCGCTCTTCCACTTCCATTTCTGTAGGGATGAACATATCGTCTGGGAGCATGGTGAACCTACGGTTCATCCTAGCCCATTGTGTTTCATCCATAGTAGAAGTTTTCATGTATTGCATGGCCCACTTCTTGATAACCGTTTCCCACTTCTTTTTCTTCTTGACAGGCTTGGTGTCAACAAACGACCAGACACTACCAGCCGTTGTCCCGGCCTTATCACTTTTACCGTTACCTTGTTGATCCAACACATCCTTGATTAGTTGTTTCTCTTCTTCAGTCAACTCATCATTGATGTTCTTGAGAATGCCTCTAAACCCGTCTAAGGCTTCACCTGATGTGGCATGGCTGTCAACCGTCTGAGGGCTATTAGCGCCTTCGTCAGTCGCTTTGTCAGGGATTCTGTTGTAGTACCACTCAGAACTCATCTTATCTGATGGTGGATCGTCTGGAAAAACGGTGTCAGTCCAGCAATACCTGTTGTCGGGGTCAATCTCTGTTCTGTCAAAGCCCAGACGATTCACACAAAAATGGTTGATAACCACGTCAGTAGCACGGTTGGCCTTCTCTACATCAATCTTGGGGTTCCAGAAGAATCTAGTCCCATGCTCTAAGATAATATGCAAGCACTCGTGACAAATCACGAACAACCGTTGAGTTGAGTTTTGCGATTCCCAAAAATCAGGATTGATGAGGAAGTCTATATTGCGGCCTTCCTCATCAAACACCACCGCAGCAGTATCGACCTCATCTGAGAATCTAGGCACACCCACCAGCCAGAGACGATAAAACACGGCATGTTTCGTGTCTAACTGTTGTAGCAGCCTTAGGTATTCCTCACTGGAAAATTTCATTAAGATCAACGTCCCTAAACAATTCTTCTATTTCCATTCCTATGAATAGAGGCATTTTTCTCTTTGCGTTCTCGCTGTGGTTACATGAGGCTGTATGATTCTTTTCAAACGGGTGCATTTCATTTACCCGCAACATTCCATATTGCCAATCCTTGGTAAACCCTACAAGAGTACCTTTATTACTTCTGGATACAAAGTATAGCATGTAATTAAAGAATTCTTTAGCCTGTCTCTTACTCAACTTTACCCCATCAGGCATGTTTATAACAATGTTTAGTAGCTCTTCCACAAACTGTTTACGGTCATATGTATTGTCTTGATAGGTTTTTACACTTTTTACCCGATTCATAACCTTATCAAACTCTAGGGTTTCCCCGGCATCGCCGCCGAGTTGTCCAGCGAAATTTTTGATTCTCCATTGCTGAAGCTGTCTTATTTTGTTATTGACAAGTCCCTTGGCTTCGACAACCTCAGTGACCTTATTAAACATATCTTCATTACCTATGGTAGCCGTGAGCAGCTTGTCAATCTGTTTCTTTGAAGAAGAGCTTACAAACTGCGACAACTTCTCACTAGGCGCTAATGGCATGAAGAATTGTAGATAATTTTCATCATTTTTAATGATAGGAATTGCCATATCATAAAAGTTAGGTTCAGCCATCTTGGTTTTAGCAGTGTTCGTATCTTTGCTCTTGATCAAATCTTTGAGGGTTTGTTTAATAGAACCCTCGGACAATAGAAACAATAACTGGGACGCATTGCTACCCGATGGCAAAACATCTCTCACATCGCCACCTTTCTGGTAGCAATCTATGGTGTAATCCAATCTACGCGGAGATATTTTATCTCTAATCCCTTCAGGCAGGGAGTTCCACCATTCAACAGCGGCAGTGCCATCATCCTTACCATACTTATTAGTGAAGAAGGGCTTGGATACGGAATATGGAACTTCCACAAATATATGGAAGCGGTCAAGCTGTGCATCGTCCAATTCATCTACGTCATAGTTCAACTCATCCTCATCACTCGATGGGGGATTGATTGCAGTCCACACTACCTCAAGATTATGAAAAGGGTGCCCATTAATGGATTTGAATTGGATCAACTCCATGACAGCATTTCGCACCTTCTTGGGTGCGCGGTTGTACTCATCTAAAAATATAGCTTTGACATTATCCCGAGCAAAAATTTCAGGACGAACCAGATATAAAAAAGGAGTACCATCTTCGGCAATTCCCTCTTTTGGAACACCAATAAAATCAACCCACGGGTCCATTGTTGCGGCTGAAAAATATAACCAGTCTTTTCCAATCTCACCATAGAGATTGTTAAACAATTCAAAGACTTGTCCAGTCTTGCCAACCCCATGTCGGCCAGATAGACAAACATTATATTTATTTTTAGCCCAAAATTCTAGCTTGGCTGTAGATAGTGCCACGATATAATTCTCCTATTAGACAGTAATTATAGCATGGAGAATAATGAATTGTCAATATAAAAAAAGCCCCCTCGAAAGGGGGCTATGATTTAAGGAACGTAATGAAGCGTATACACTACTTATGGAAGTCTGGGTGACTAAATGACGCTTCCCATTCTCTAGAAGACCCACGTTACCATCCTTAAATTACAATTTCTTCATTCAATTCTACCCTTCCACCCCGTGACACTGTGGCATTGGGATACACATCAAAGTCAATGGCTTGTTCAGCTTCACACTGAGCGCATTGACCTTTCATTTCTCCGTTAGGGTCTACTTAGGGTCTACATCGATCCCTTCATCTAGTTCTCGTGTACAATAGGGACAGTAATCGTTCATGGATTTTACCAATTAGCATGAATATACCAATGCTATCAGATAAATTATGAATTGTCAACCATATTTACTTCGATTTTCCTGAAAATGTATCTGTTTGACTGTGGCAATTTTGGTTGGCGGGTGAGGTGAGACTCGAACTCACAACCTGTCGGTTAACAGCCGACTGCTCTAAACCATTGAGCTACACACCCATGGAAAATTGGTCGGGACGGTAGGATTCGAACCTACGGCCCTCTGCTCCCAAAGCAGATGCGCTACCAGACTGCGCCACGCCCCGATATATGAGATTTGCTACGCTGGCTCTCATGGGCCTCGATAGCTCTCAACATGTGAGAGTCACTACTATTTGTTAAATCTTTGCTGGATCAGTTCCAGTTGGGTCTGAAATCATTTTCCTTCCTTGTTTAATGTTAAACTATACCAGTTACCGAATCTGGTGTCAACTTTTCGTATTGACGGCTCTAATTCACGCTTTCTTTTATTTTATGATGCTTTAAGTCCCATCAATTTGGTGCGGGAGGTGGGACTCGAACCCACAAAAAAATGGATTTTGAATCCATCGCGTATGCCAATTCCGCCACACCCGCATTAATTTGGGGTAGCCTATCTGGGCCTAAACTGATGGAGCAAGTGGCCCAGGTTATCTTATCCCATATCGCTACCCAATATAGGAGCATCCAGATACACATAAATCACTATTCTCTAAACAATTATCTGGACCACCATTTAGAGCGCAGTCTAGGCGCAGTTAAGCCCTAGAC
>PWOH01000099.1 GCA_003557505.1 Mollicutes bacterium
CGTTCTAAGACGCCAAGTTCATCATTAACCGCAATCCGCAACGCTTGAAATGTCTTTTTGGCGGGATGACCTTTTTTTGATAAGATTTTTTGAGGCAGGGCACTTTTAATAATATCAACCAACTCAAACGTGCTTGTAATAGGTTGTTTTTTGCGATAGTCGATAATTTTTCTAGCGATTTTGGGAGCGAATTTTTCTTCCCCATATTTAAAGAGAATATTTCTAATATCGCGTTCTTCATAGGTATTGACAATGGTTTTGGCATCAAGCGCACTATCAAGATTCATGCGCATATCAAGTGGCGCATCATAACGATAAGAAAACCCGCGGGAAGCGTCATCAAAATGAAATGATGAAACGCCCAAATCCAATAAGATGCCATCAACTTTTTCAACGCCATGCGCTTCAAGTTGCGCAGTCATGTTTTCAAAGTTATCTTGAATACAAACGAGCTTATCTTGATATTGTTCAAGCCGTTTCTTTGTTCGGGTAATGGCTTCATGATCTTGGTCGAATCCATAAAGGGTTCCTTGGTCAAGACGACTTAAAATAGCTTCACTGTGTCCGCCACCGCCGAGGGTACCATCAACATAGGTGCCATCTTTCTTAATATTCAAGTAGTTAAGACATTCATCGAGCATGATTGAAATGTGTTTCATGTTAATCACGTCCTTTGGATAAAAGAAAAACGCTTTTACAAGCGCTTCTTTTGAGATGCTTACTCAGGAGCATCTTCGGTTGATTCAGATTTGTTTAAAACTTCGCGCCCTTTATAGTGACCGCATTCTTTGCAGACACGATGTGCAAGCTTCATTTCGCCACAGTTATCACAAACGACCATGCCTGGCATGTTTAGTTTGAAATGAGTACGGCGTTTACGCTTTCTTTGCTTCGAGGTTCTACGTTTAGGTACTGCCATCGGTGGTGCCTCCTAACTTTTATAATCCTCAAGATCTTTGAACGTGGGATTAATTTCTTCTTCGCGTGTTTCTTTTTCATCAAATGCCATATCTTGGGCATCAGGATGAATCACACGCATGGGTTTTTCCAAATATATATTAGACCATATAATTGGCAATAAGTCAATAGTAATCCCATCAATTTGACGATAATCATCTTTTTCATCATGAGAGAATGTTTCGCTGACATCAAAATCCAGTGCTAATTCAACTGGTTTTAATGAACGGGAACAGGCAACGGTAAGGGTTGTTTTAATTTGTATGTCGAAGTGATAGTATTCATCATCTTCAATTTCAAACTCACCCTTGACATTAACCGCTTTAACATCCAAAATATCTTCATCTTTGGGCATGTATTGACTAACATCGACAACACTTTCGAATGTGTTGTCTTGGTACGCTTGTTTTTTTAATTGATCGATAGTCCATTTCATTATTTTTTCACCCCTTGAAACTGTCAAAATTATACGTTTTATTTACTTTAAAGTCAAATATAAGGTATAATAATTTTTGCATTGCTAGGAGGCGAACTTTATGAATGTCGCAGGTATCATTGTCGAGTATAATCCGTTGCATTATGGGCATATCCATCACATTAAAGAAACACGTCGTTTAAGTGGTTGCGATATATTAATTGCCGTGATGAGTGGAAATGTCGTTCAACGCGGAGAATTTTCCAGTGTTGATAAGTTTCAAAAAACTCAATGGGCGATTCAAAGTGGTGTGGACATTGTTGTTGAACTTCCTGGTGTTTTTAGTTTGCAAAATGCTAATATTTTTGCGCACACCAGTATTCAACTCCTGAATAGCTTAGGGGTTCAATCGATTTATTTCGGGAGTGAATCCGGTGATATTTCGCCATTGAAAACCAGTGCGGAAATCATGCGTACAGACGCCTTTAACGAACGCATTAAATCATACCTTAAGCAAGGTTTCTCTTTTCCGAGTAGTGCTGATAAAGCGCTTAGTGCTTTAAGCGGAAATTCGCTCCACCAAAATCCTAACGATATTTTAGGTATTCAATATATCAACGCAGTTTATGATATTAACCCAAACATTCACATCGATACCATCAAACGCATAGATTCCGGTTATTATGATTCTTTTGACGTACAAAAGCGTATTCAGAGTGCCACAGCCATCAGAAAGCGCATTGAAGACAATGAATCCATCGAGATGGTCGTTCCTGATTATGTTAATAAAGATTATGACAAATACATTAATGTCAATGATTACTTCCCTTTTATACGTTACAATCTTGCGAAACATACCTCACAATCACTTAACCGAATTTTCGGCTGTGAAGAAGGCATCGAAAACTACTTGATCAAGTCTGCTGCAAGTCCTGATTTTGAATCATTGATTAACACGTTAAGTACTCGACGTTATACCCACGCCAAGATTAAACGAACACTCATGTTTATGATGTTAAACATCGAAAAAAATGCATTAACGGACTTTTCAGTGCCCTATATTCGTTTATTAGGCATGAACCAACAGGGACAAGCCTATATATCAACCATTAAAAACGACTTATCGCTGCCGTTGATTACAAAACTAAAAAGAACGCGTCATCCGTATCTTGATATTGAACTAAGAATATCCCAAATCTATACTTTGATTAGTGGCCGTGACATTTATAGACAAGAATTTGCGCCGGTGATGATTTTTTAGTATGTTTCATTTGCGGCATTCCCCTTTTTAGCCTATAATATCTTCGGGTGATAATTTATGAACGAAAGAGATAACATTAAAAAAGCACTAAGTGAAATCATTGACCCTTCTATCGATCAGGCATTTAAAGACACAGATGCGATTCGTTATATCGGTATTGAAACTGAGGATGATAAAAAAACAATCGTACTCATTGTCGGAATCGGCAAGGAAGATGACAAGACTAAACAGAAAATCAAACGTAGCATTGCTAAAGTAATTAAACTCGACCTA
Organism: Mollicutes bacterium; assembly: GCA_003557505.1. Classification (GTDB taxonomy): domain Bacteria; phylum Bacillota_I; class Bacilli_A; order Izemoplasmatales; family Izemoplasmataceae; genus B1SED10-225. The sequence continues at coordinate 2,907 of PWOH01000099.1, forward strand.
GGCTATCAAGGCTTAAAAGTTGAGTTCGAACCCTTAAAGAAAAAAGATAGTATTCTCGATGAAAGCAAGACCATTAAATATATCGGCGTCGCAAGTGGAAAGGGCGGCGTTGGTAAATCAACGGTAGCTGCTAATTTAGCCGTTGCCATGCATCGTATCGGGAAAAAAGTTGGGATTATCGATGCCGATATTTACGGTTCTTCGATTCCTACCATCATGGACATGGAAATTACCTCGCCTAAAGTTGATAAGGAAGAAAAAATTATTCCGTTTGAATCGCATGATATTCAACTCATTTCAACCGAGTTTTTCCTTAAAAAAGACCAGCCTCTTATGTGGCGCGGTCCGATGCTTGGAAAAATGTTAAACCATTTCTTCTATGATGTAAAATGGGCTGATGATATCGAATATGTCATTGTCGATTTACCACCAGGTACAGGGGATGTGGCAATGGACATTCAAAAACTGATTCCCGAATGTGAAATGATTATTGTCACTACACCGCATGCAAGTGCTTCTCATATTGCTGTCAAAGCAGGATTTGCAGCTAGAGAACTCAAGCATAATATTCTTGGAGTTGTCGAAAATATGGCCTACTTGAATCATGCCGGTGAAACCCTCAACATCTTCGGTGAAGGTGGCGGAAAAACCGTTGCGGATAAACTGAATACTGATGTCCTACAACGAATCCCTATCGGTCAACCAAAAAGTGGCCATCACAGTATCTTTGATATGAGCGAAGAAATTGGTGTGACTTACTTAGGATTAGCCAATCAACTATTAAAAGCTATTGAACAAAAATAATCTTTAAATACCTTTTCTAATAAGATCCTCTTTTTAGTGAACTCTGCAAATAGAATCATTGCAAATCACGATATTAAGGGGATTTTTATTTGCAATATTATTAATTTCTCGATATGATAAGATTATGGAGGGGTAGTATGCGAAAAAAG
>PWOH01000114.1 GCA_003557505.1 Mollicutes bacterium
ACTTTCGAAAACGATTTAGTTATACAGGAGGAAAATTATGGCAAAGCATTATGAAACCTCGTTACATGAGGGAAAACGTCTTGATCGGGTGGAGTACAAGCCTTCAAAGACAACATCAACACTACGTATCAATAAGGAGAAACAATTTCAAAGTATGTTAGGGTTCGGTGGGGCATTCAGTGAAGCTGCGGCTTACACATTATCGCTCATGCCTGAATCATTAAGAGAAGAAGCCTTAAAAGCGTACTTCGATCCCAAAGAGGGTTTGAAGTACAATTTAGGTCGTGTTCACATTAATAGTTGTGATTTTGCATTAGAAAATTATACCTATGTTAAAGAAGGGGATAAATCCCTTGAGAGTTTTGACATTTCCCGTGAGAAACAATGGGTCATTCCAATGATTAAAGACGCTGAACGCATTCGTGGCGGAAAGATTGACTTACTCGCCTCACCATGGAGTCCACCAGCATGGATGAAAAGTAGTGGCACTATGAATAACGGTGGAAAGTTATTGGCTGAATATAATCAAACGTGGGCTGATTATTATGTAAAGTTTATCGAAGCTTACGACCAAGAAGATTTAAATATCTTCACCATCAGCGTTCAAAATGAACCAGCGGCAGTTCAAACCTGGGATTCATGTGAATATACTGCGGAAGAAGAAAGAGATTTCGTCAGAGATTACTTAGGGCCAACCCTTAAAAACAGTGATTATAGTGATATTGGCATTGTTATTTGGGATCATAACCGTGATATTTTAGTTGAACGTGCAACAACAGTTCTTGAAGATAAAAAAGCCAACCCTTATGTATGGGGAACAGGGATTCACTGGTATGTCAGTGAGGCCTTTGAAAACTTAAGTGAAGTCCATAACCGTTTCCCTGATAAACATCTTTTATTTACTGAAGGCTGTATTGAAGGAGGCGTACAACCAGGGTCATTTACAACTGGTGAACGTTATGCCCGCAACATGATTGGGGATATCTCCAATTGGTGTGAGGGGTATTTAGATTGGAACTTAGTCTTAAATGAATATGGTGGTCCCAATCATGTCGGGAATTACTGTGATGCCCCTATCATTGCGGATACCAAACAAAAGAAACTCATCTACAACAGTTCATATTATGCGATTGGGCACTTCTCAAAGTTCGTAGAAGTCGGCGCAAAACGCATTGGCTCAGTTATTGAGGGTAACACCCTTTCCCATGTGGCGTTCGAAAATCCAAATGGTGAAGTGGTTGTTGTTATTCAAAATGAAACAGAAACCGCCGAACAAATAAGCATCAGTGTTGATGATAATGCGTTTGACACCATTATCCAACCACGCAGTATTTCTACAATAATTTTATGAGGTGTGCCGAATGAATAATTATTACTTTGAAGGATCAACATTTGTCATCGAAAACTACAACCAACAAAAAACCTTCGCAAACTTTTTACCAGGCTTAGCGGGTAAAAAAGGAATTCCTCTATGGAGTTTCTATGTCAATAGAGCTCAAGGATTAAGTGGTTACGGGCTCCAAGACAAAAACAAAGTCATCATGGAGTTCACCCCAGCCAACAAAGCATATGAAACAGTAGGCACCATTGGGTTTCGCAGTTTCTTTAAAATCAACAATAAATACTATGAAGCATTCAAAGAAGAAAACGAATACCCGCATACCATGCGGGTTCATAAAGCCTCTTTTACCATTGAAGAAACCAATGAAGACCTTGGCATTAAAACTAAGATCACCTATTTTGGGCTTCCAGAATCCCCAATTGCCGGGTTAGTCCGAAAAGTGGAAGTTCAAAACATTGCTAAAAAGTCTTTAGATATTGAACTGCTTGATGGGATTACCCAAATTCTGCCTGCAGGTATTGCCAATGAAGGATTTAAATCAACCTCTAACCTGCTTGCGAGTTGGATGGATGTTGAACATCTTGATGAAAACATAGGATATTACAAACTCAGAGCCTCAACCAATGATTCCTCAGAAGTCTCCCAAAAAGAAGATGGGAACTTCTATATCGGGATTGTCGATGGTGAGTTAGTCCGTCCTGTGGTTGACCAAGACTTAGTGTTTGGTTCAAACATGTCAAAATCGAAGCCGAAAAACTTCTTGGAAAGTGACCTTGAAACGATTGCTTCAAGTGAACAAGTCACGGCGAATAAAATCCCTTGTGGATTTATTCCTGTGAAAAAGACTTTAGAAGCGAATGAGACTTTAACTTTCCATGCCTTAAGTGGGCATGCCCAAGATTATCAGACCTTAAAAACAATCATTGCTTCACTCAGTCGCAATGATGTCTTAGATGAAAAAGAAACGCAGGCAGCGTACGTTGTAGAAAGTCTATTGGAAGACGTCGCAACCGATAGTGCAAGCAATGAGTTCAACCAATACATTAAACAAAACTACTTGGATAACTTTTTACGTGGTGGCTATCCAATTGAAATTGGGAATTCTATTTATCATTTATATTCAAGACGTCATGGGGATTTAGAACGTGATTATAACTTCTTCTCATTAGCACCCGAGTATTATTCTCAAGGTGCGGGGAATTTCCGTGATGTTTGTCAGAACCGCCGGATGGATACATTCATCAATAAAAACGTTGAACGTTTCAACATCCACCATTTCGCTTCACTCATCCAACTGGATGGCTATAACCCACTTTCAGTCAATGGAACCCTCTATCAAATTAAAGAGGATGCTGTCATTGAAAAGCTTGCGGAAACACACTTCGGGGGTTCAAAGGCCATGAAAGCCCGTTTAGGCAAAACCTTCACCCCAGGACAGTTGGTCAACTTTGTTGAAAATGAAAATATTGATGTTACAACCGATGAAGGGACCTATTTAACAGAAACTATCAATGCCGCAACCCCAAGTATTAACGCTTCCTTTGGGGAAGGATACTGGAGTGATCATTTCACTTACGTCTTGGATTTAATTGAAACGTATGAAAGTATCTATCCTGATCGTATGGATGATTTGCTGTATGAAGACAAGAGTTTCTTATACTTTGATTCACCGGTTACTGTCCTTAAACAACATGAAAAAACGGTCATTAATAAAGAAGGCAATATTCGTCAGTATGGCTCACTCCTTCATTTCGATGAAGAAAAACTTAAAAAACTTAATATCAAAGCCCACGAAGCGAACTATGCCTTATCTGGTGAAGAAACATACACTTCCAATCTATTTACTAAACTCTTCAGTCTTGTCTTAAACAAACACAGTTTATTAGACCCTGAAGGACTCGGAATTGAAATGGAAGCAAACAAACCCGGATGGAACGATGCGATGAACGGCGTCCCAGGCTTACATGGCTCTGGTGTGGGTGAAACGATTGAAACCCTTCGCATTGTTGAGTTCATGCTCAAACACATTCAAGATAGTGAAATGGACTTTCCAGTAGAAATGGTAGATTTCTTTAACGCTTTAGGGAAAGGCAACAGTTATAAAGTCCGTGTTGAAGCCCGTGAAATGTATCGCGATGCTGTACGTTTTGGATTATCAGGCGATACGAAAACGTTAAGTCTTGAATCGATTAACCAATATCTAGAAAATCTTAAAACCTATATTAATAAAGGCTTAAAGCATTTATATGAAGAAACGAATGGACTATTGCCAACCTTCTTGACCTATGAAGTGACTGATTATGAGCCGATCACCCAAAACGGTGAGCCTGTCATTGGGAATTATGGCTTACCTTTGGTTAAACCAATTGCGTTTAAACGTCGTAATCTGCCGGCCTTCTTAGAAGCCCCAGCGCGTCTGTTGAAAACAGGATTTGATAAGGCAACCCTTCAAGATATGCATCAACGGATTAATGCTTCAGAGATCTATGATCAACCGCTTAAGAT
>PWOH01000091.1 GCA_003557505.1 Mollicutes bacterium
ATTACACTGTATGCAAAGTATGTAACATATAACCCTGAGGTGCATGCAGTAATTATGTTTAACGCCAATGGTGGAACGTTTACGCCGAATCAGTTTGTTTTGATTGGTGAGACGTTGAGTGAACCAACGCCCCCCATAAAAGAAGGCTATACTTTTGTTTACTGGCAAGCAATTCCTTTAGATGCTGATATTGATGGGCCAATTGATTGGAATGTACCCGTCAGTGGATCTTTCATTGCTGAAGCGTATTATATAAGAAACGAATGATTTATTTGACATGCGAGATGAGAGAAAAAAGGCTGTAGATATTTTTCAGCCTTTTTATATCGTTTTTTATGTACACATTTTAAATGCACAATCCCCGATTTTAATATCGTTTTTCTTATGCTATAATGATTACGAAACCGATTTATTAAATTGTAGGAGGCGTACAGTTGAAAATGATACCGCTCAAAGAAAAAGTTAAGTTGACAAGTGGTCAAGGCAATTGGCACTTGTTTGAAAGCAATCACGTGGAAGGACGCAGAATTAATGTGGCTGATGGACCGCATGGTGTGAGAGTCTATGGCAAGCCTGTGGATGATGGGGATTTTTTATCACAAAGACATTTAGCCCCCACCACATTGTTTCCAAGTGCCTCAGCGATGGCATCAACATGGAACAAATCTCTCATTGAAGAAGTAGGAAAAACCATTGGAAAAGAATGTAGACACCATCAGGTCGATGTTTTACTGGGACCGGGAATTAATTTAAAACGGAGTCCGCTTGGTGGGCGTAATTTTGAATATTATAGCGAAGACCCTTATTTAACCAGTGAAATCGGTAAGCATTTTGTCCGTGGGGTTCAATCTGAACAGGTTGGCGCCTGCATTAAGCATTACGGACTTAATGAACAAGAGACTATGCGCCGTTTTGTGGATGTAAAGGTTGATGAACGTACGATGCATGAGATGTACCTATATCCATTTTATAAAATCATTAAAAGTGAAAATCCTTGGATGATTATGAGTAGTTATAATCGTCTCAATGGTGAATATGCCTCAGAATCAAGTTATTTACTTCAGGATGTCCTTCGTAAGCAGTGGGGCTATGATGGGGTTGTTGTTTCTGATTGGGGGGCCATTCAAGATAAAGTCAAATCGATTAAATACGGGATGAACATCGATATGCCAGGACCATCATCCTTTGAGCATGAAGTTATGGAAGCCTTAGAGAATGGTTCTTTGAGTGAAGGAGAACTGGATGAGAGTTTAAAACCTGTCTTTGAGCTTCATGAAAAAGTGAAAGGCATTAAACGCTTAGAATCCATTGATCTAAAAAGTCATCATAACGTTGCTAAAAAAGTGGCTAAAGAAGCGATAGTGCTTTTGGAAAACGATGGCGTTTTACCGCTTAAAAACACCCAACAAAAAGTTGGTGTGATTGGTGGGTTCGCCAAAGCGCCACGGATTAATGGTGGTGGAAGTGCCACGGTGAAACCATTTAATCAAGAAATTCCTTATGATGAATTTGCGAAAACTTTTGATAGCATTGCTTATGCGCAAGGCTACGATGAGAATGATACATCAGAAAAGTTATTAAAAGACGCAGTGAAAGTGGCGAAAGAAAGTGAGGTTGTCTTTTATTTCACAGGGACAACAGAATCCATTGAAACAGAAGGTAAAGACCGTGAACATATGTCATTACCACTTGGTCATCTTCAAGTCTTTGAAGCCATTCGCAAAGTTAATGAAAACATCATCGTCATATTAAGTAACGGAAGTGCGCTTGATTTACGAGAACTTAAAACGCATGCGCGTGCGATGTTAGAAAGTTGGTTCTTAGGAGGTGCTGCAGCGAGTGCATTGGTTGATATTATTTTAGGTCATGCCAATCCTAGTGGTAGACTGCAAGAAACGTTCCCACTTAAACTAGAACATACGCCGCATTATGGGACGTTCGCGCCCTTAGAAACAGTCTATTATCAGCATGATTTAATCATGAATGGCTATCGTTACTATGATACACATGATTATGAGGTGCTCTATCCGTTTGGGTATGGACTCAGTTATGCCGATATTGTTTATAAAGATATTCATTGGACGACCAATGAATCATCAAAAGATGCGTATGTAACGCTTAATCTTACGTTAGAAAATCGCAGTGACATTGCAGCGTATGAAACTGTGCAAATTTACGTTGGCAGTAACATTGAACATCTCATCAAACCGCTTCAAGAACTCAAAGCCTTCGAAAAAGTGCACCTACAAGCAAACGAGACAAAGGCTGTTGAGATTACTATTCCATTAGAGGCTTTTGAAACGTACGATGAAAACCGCAAAGGCTTTGTTGTCTATAATGGTCAATATAAACTCAATGTCGGTCGCCACAGTCGTGAATTATATGATGCAACGGTTGTTGCGATAAACAATCAATTAGATTATTCCCCTAAAATTACCTTAGATTATCCGGTAAAATATTTAGAACTGTATTTCCCGGCATGGTTCGAATATATTGAGAAGAACTACCGTTCACTCTGGTGGCATGAAAAAGAAGAACCAATCTGGCGTGTGCTTGATCGCTATCAACGTCATGAAAGTATCAGTGATGAATCAATGGATAAACTAATCCAACAATTGAAGGAGGATATCAATGTATAAACCAGCCAAAAATCGTTATGAATCAATGATTTATAATCGCGTAGGAAGAAGTGGGTTAAAGTTACCACAACTTTCCTTAGGGTTATGGCAAAACTTTGGAGATGAAAAACCATTTGAAGCAGTAAAGGAAATTGTTTTAAAGGCGTTTGACAGTGGAATCACACATTTTGATTTAGCCAATAATTATGGTCGACCTGCCGGGAGTGCTGAGAAAAACTTAGGGAAAATCCTGCGCAATGAACTCGCCCCATATCGTGATGAATTAATCATCTCAACCAAAGCCGGGTATGGGATGTGGGAAGGGCCTTATGGTGACTTTGGAAGTCGTAAGTATTTAATGGCTTCGATTGACCAATCCTTAGCACGTTTAGGCTTAGATTATGTGGATATCTTTTATCATCATCGTCCCGATTATGAAACACCGTTAGAAGAAACCATGAAAGCCTTAGCCGATATAGTGCATCAAGGGAAAGCCTTGTATGTAGGTATTAGTAATTATCCGGCTGAACGTGCAAGAAGAGCGATTAAGATTTTGCGGGACTATGGAGTAGAAATGTTAATCACACAACCACATTTCAGCATGCTAGACCGCTGGATTCAAAAAGATGGTTTAAGCGATGCGATGGTTGAAGAAGGAGTCGGCATTATCCCCTTTAGCATTTTATCGCAAGGTTTACTCTCTGATAAATACATCGACAGCATCCCAGAAGACTCGCGAGTCGCCAATCCAGATATTTGGTTTTTAAATGAAGATAATGTGACGAAGGAATTGCGGGAAAAACTCAAAAAACTTCAAGCAATCGCCAAAAGACGTGGTCAGTCATTAGTTGAAATGACCATTGCGTGGACCTGTAGTCAAAAAGGAATTTCTTCTGTATTAATTGGGGTTTCTAAGCTTTCACAACTTGAAAGTAACCTAAATGCCCTCAAAAATTTAACATTCAGTGATGAAGAACGCGCTGAAATTGAAACAATTTTAGAATCATAGTAGATACTTTAGTCCTAAAAAACCGAATGGAAAATTACTCCTTCATTCGGTTTTTATTTTATATCTCGTTGTTCTTTGGAAAGAAACCGGTGTGTATGCACAGGCATGGGAATACATGCATTATTGGGAAATATAAAGATGACACTTTATTTTGGATGTGTTATAATGTTTTTGAATTTGGAGGGACGAAAATGCGAAAAACGATCTATGACATTGC
>PWOH01000135.1 GCA_003557505.1 Mollicutes bacterium
CTTATAAGAACCCGCCTTATAAATTTGAAACCGGGACGCCACCAATCGCTGAAGTCATCGGACTTTCTGAAGCGATAAACTACCTAAAAGCGATTGGATTTGATGCAATTCATTCCCATGAAACTGAATTGACTAAACAAGCCATTGAAGGCTTGAAAGCCATTGAAGGCATTGAAGTCTATAATCCAACGACCGACACTGGAATTATTACGTTTAACCTTACTGGAGTTCATCCCCATGATGCGGTCAGTTATTTCGATGAAGATAATATTGCGCTTCGTGCCGGACATCATTGCGCTCAATTATTAATGAAATATTTGGATGTCGCAGCGACACTGCGTGCATCATTTTATCTCTATAACACAACAGAGGATGTACAACGCTTTATAAAAAACGTTAAAGCCGCCCGTGAGTTTTTCACAGAGGTTGGATTTTAGGAGTGAAACCATGAGTGACTTAAAAAACCTTTACCGGCAAATCATCATGGAACATTATAAGAACCCTAGAAACAAAGGGTTAATTGATGATGATACATATGTTTCTGAACACATTAAAAATCCTTCATGTGGGGATGATGTGACCATTCAAAGTAAAGTTGAATCAGGCGTCATCAAAGATATTAGACACGACGGCACAGGGTGCAGTATTTGTTGTAGTAGTGCCAGTGTACTTAGTGAGTTATTAAAAAACCGCAGTACAGATGAAGCGCTAAAGATTAGTGAAGAATATGTTAAAATGGTTAAAAGTGAAGCTTTTGATACCACAATAGAATTTGAAGATGCCTGGGCATATGAGGGCATCAAGGATTTCCCAGCGCGTCAAAAATGTGCATCAATCGCTTGGAAAGCCTTTGATCAAACACTCAAGAAAAAGTAGGTGTAACTATGAGTAGTGAACAAACTAAAAAAGAAATAGAGCGCATTATTGGTGATTATAAATACGGCTTCAAAACAGAAACCAAAAGTGTCATGGATACCGGAAAAGGACTCAATGAAGAAATCGTTCGTGAGATTTCACAAATTAAAGGTGAGCCAGCATGGATGCTTGAATACCGTTTGGATGCGTATCGTAAATTTAAATCAATGGCCAACCCAACGTGGGGACCCGGATTAAATCATATTAATTTTGATGATATTACCTATTATGTAAAACCTTCTGATCGTATGGAAAAATCCTGGGATGATGTGCCTAGTGAAATTAAAGATACCTTTGAAAAACTCGGAATCCCTGAAGCTGAACAGAAGTTCTTAGCGGGTGTAGGAGCCCAATTTGAGAGTGAAGTTGTCTATCACTCCAGCATGAAAGAACTAGAGGATCAGGGTGTTATTTTTACTGACACTGATACAGCGCTAAAAGAGTATCCGGAACTTTTCAAAGAATACTTCGCCCAAAGTGTTCCGTCCAATGATAATAAATATGCAGCCCTCAATGCTTCAGTATGGAGTGGTGGTTCATTTATTTATGTCCCTAAGGGAGTAAAAGTAGAAAAACCATTGCAATCGTATTTCCGTATTAACAGTGAACAAATGGGCCAATTTGAAAGAACGCTTATCATTGTTGATGAAGGGGCATCTTTGCACTACGTTGAAGGATGCACAGCGCCTATTTATACAACGGATTCCTTACATGCCGCAACAGTTGAAATCTTTGTTAGAAAAGGTGGACACGCCCGATACACAACGATTCAAAACTGGGCAGCAAATATTGTCAATCTCGTTACAAAACGTGCGATTGTCGATGAAGATGCTCATATGGAATGGGTCGATGGAAATATTGGTAGTGGGATTAACATGAAATATCCTTCTTGCATTTTAAAAGGTGACCGCGCAAAAGGAACAACTATTTCCATTGCATTCGCCGGGAAAAACATGCACCAAGATACCGGCGCGAAGATGATACATCTTGGAAAAGATACGACAAGTTCGATTGTTTCCAAATCCATGAGTGCCAAAGGTGGCCGTGTGAATTATCGCGGAATGATTCATCACACAGCCAATGCAGTGGGTGCCAAGAGTAATGTGGAATGTGACACCATCATTTTAGATGATCAGTCTTATTCTGATACCATGCCTTACAATATTGTGAAAAATAACTTGGCAACCGTTCAACATGAAGCCAGTGTTTCCAAAGTTTCCGAAGAACAACTGTTCTATCTGATGAGTCGTGGACTCACAGAGGAAGAAGCCACAGAAATGATTATCATGGGCTTCATTGAACCGTTCGCAAAAGAATTGCCTATGGAATACGCAGTTGAACTCAACCAGTTAATTAAACTTGAAATGGAAGGGTCCATCGGATGATGGTCCCTTTTTCTATGAAAACGCTATCGTTTTCGCTTGTGGTTTAATTTCATCGTCAATTCATGTATAATATTTATGATAGACTCAGATTAAGAAAGTAGAGGAGATACTATGGAAAAAAGTATTAACGCGATTCGCTTTTTAGGCCTTGATATGGTCAACGAAGCGAACTCTGGTCACCCAGGCATTGTGCTTGGTGCTGCGCCGGTCATGTATCAACTGTTTACCAAACATCTAAAAGGCAATCCATCCGCATCAAAATGGTTTGATCGGGACCGCTTCATTCTTAGTGCCGGTCACGGAAGTGCACTGCTTTATTCGACACTGCATTTTGCAGGGTATGACTTAACCAAACAAGACTTAAAAGACTTCCGGCAAATTGATTCCAAAACACCTGGACATCCGGAATATGGTCACACTGATGGGGTCGAGGCGACAACCGGTCCACTCGGTCAAGGCATCAGTAATGCTGTAGGAATGGCGCTTGCCGAAAAACATTTAAGAAATCGTTATAATAAAAAAGACTTAAAAGTTGTCGATCATTATACGTATACATTATGTGGTGATGGTGACCTTCAAGAAGGGGTTGCCTTAGAAAGTATGTCACTGGCGGGACACCTTGGTTTAGAACGCCTCATCGTTTTATTTGATTCAAATGATGTGCAGCTTGATGGTCCGACTGATGATGCGGTGAGTGATGATATCAAACAAAAGGTACAATCCATGAACTGGGATTACTATTTCGTGGATGACGCTAATGATCTAGCCGCCCTTGATGAAGCCATCAATGCCGCAAAATCTAGTGATAAACCAAGTTTTATTGAAATTAAAAGTGTCATCGGCTTTGGTTCGCCTGTTGCTGGTACGTCAAAAGCACATGGGGCACCGCTAGGTAAAGAAGCGGCCGATGAAATGAAGAAAAAGGTCGGTTATCCTCTTGAGATGTTCTATACCCCTGCCGAAGTCTATGAAGATTTCTTGAACACTTTTAAACAACGCGGGGAAAATGCCCACATTGAATGGCAAGAAACGATGGATGAATATGCAGAACTATATCCTGATGCTTTCAATGAACTTGAAAATATGATCGAAGGCAATATAAGCATCGATTTTGACAAAATTTTAAAACATCCTGAAATTGGTGCTTCTGAGGCCACACGTGCATCAGGTGGAAAAGCCCTTGAATTATTATCGCAAGCTATCCCCGAAATGGTGGGTGGGTCTGCGGACCTTTCCGTTTCTACCAAGGTCAAAGGACTTGATGGTAACTTTACTAAAGCGTTGCCGACCGGGCGAAATGTGAATTTTGGTGTGCGCGAACATGCGATGGCCGCGATGGTAAATGGGATGACCTTACACAACCTCAAAGCGTTCAGCGGTGGCTTCTTTATCTTTAGTGATTATATGAAACCATCAATTCGCTTGGCTGCACTTTCAAACATCCCTTCTGTCTTTATCTTTACCCATGATAGTGTTGGGGTTGGTGAAGATGGACCAACGCATGAACCTGTCGAACAGTTAGCCGTCTTCAGAAGTACACCAGGTATCGTTACGATGCGCCCAGCACATGGTGGCGAAGTAAATCACGCGTTGCGTTTCGCACTGAGCCAAAAGCGCACGCCTTCAGCGATTGTACTGACTCGACAAAACGTTACAGTGACCCATGAAGTTGATTATGATGATTTCTTACAAGGGGCTTATGTCGCAAAAGATGCCAAACAATATGACGCCATCTTGCTTGCGACGGGTAGTGAAGTTGAGCTTGCCATGGATGCGGCTGCATACCTCGAAAGTGAAAAGGGCATTACCGTACGCGTCGTATCAATGCCTTCAATGGAACTCTTTGAAGCACAAAGCGACAAAGTGAAAAACCGTGTCCTACCTTCTGATAAGAAAGTCTTGGCTATCGAACTTGGAAGTCCGCAAATGTGGTATAAATATGCCGATGACGTCCTTGGACTAACGACATTCGGTAAAAGTGGAAACGGTGCTGAAGTCATTAAATCATTTGGCTTCACCAAAGAAAATGTTGCTGATCGTTTATTGAAATTACTATAAAACATATTCAAGGTGCGGGAAACCGCACCTTTTTATGTGAAAAAAAACGCTATATTTATCAAATTGACTGTGGAGGTTGCTGATGAATTATTTGCTAGTCCATACCCAAGGGATTGTAGTATCGCATGGTCCTTATAAAAAAGAAGTACTTCCAATTACACCAAAACAATACATCAACCAATTACTTGCATTGGAATTAACCAATTTTGAAGGTAGAATCAAAGCCTTACAAAAAATTTCAAATCAACAGCGAAACGTACCCTTGTTTATTAATGAACACATCATGCTGTATAACACAATGAACTTACGTCACCAGAGAAATTGTTGCATTAACTATCTGAATATTTTGTCCCTAAAACGACTACAAGATAATGAAACCCTCATAATTTTTAAAGATTTGTGTAAACTTAGACTCTCAGTCCCGTTAAAAAAACTGATTTCTAGACACAAACAGTGCGAAATACTACTAAATAAACTAATAGATTACAAAATGATTGAAAACGTTTTTTAACAAAGAAAGCGCTTTAGAATATGAACATTGATAGAATTAATTGTCAATATCCTGTATAATGACTTTGGATAAAATGAATGAATATTTTAAATTCAAAGGAGAATGTAACCATGGCAAAGAAAACGATTCAAGATCTTGATGTGACTGGAAAAACAGTCTTGGTACGCGTAGACTTTAACGTACCGATGCAAGATGGTAAAATTACGGATGATAACAGAATCCGTCAAGCCTTGCCAACCATTGAGAGCTTATTGGAGAAAAATGGTAAAGTCGTGCTTTTCTCACACCTTGGACGCATCAAGGAAGAAGCGGATAAAGAAGGGAAATCTTTAAAACCTATCGCGGACAAACTCTCGGAACATTTAAATCGTCCCGTTAAATTTGTACCTTATACAAGAGGACAAGAATTAGAAACAGCCATTACTTCAATGCAAGTTGGCGAAGTACTAATGTTTGAAAACACCCGTTTTGAGGACATTGATGGAAAAAAAGAAAGTAAAAATGATCCTGAACTCGGTAAATATTGGGCTTCTTTAGGTGATGTTTTTGTGATTGACGCCTTCGGAACAGCTCACCGTTCCCATGCTTCGAATGTTGGGATTGCATCGAATATTGATGAAGTAGCCGCAGGAATGTTACTTGAAAAAGAAATCAAGTTCATCGGTGGCGCTGTAGAAAATCCGCAACGCCCATTTTATGCAATATTGGGTGGCGCCAAAGTTTCCGATAAAATCGGCGTTATTGAAAATCTCTTAGAAAAAGCTGATAAAGTACTTATCGGTGGTGGTATGAGCTATACATTCATGAAAGCTCAAGGCTATGAAATTGGCACAAGTCTTGTTGAAAATGACAAGCTGGAGCTTGCTAAGCAATTGCTTGAAAAAGGAAAGGATAAACTCATCCTTCCAACTGATTTCAAATTAACAAAAGAATTTTCAAAGGACGCACCTTATCGAGTCGGGAAACGCGATGAGTTTCAAGCGGATGAAATGGGACTTGATATTGGGGATGAAACACTAAAATACTATCAATCGTTACTCCAAGAAGCTAAAACCGTTGTTTGGAACGGACCGGTTGGTGTGTTCGAATTTGAAAACTTCGCCAAAGGAACACTCGGGATCTTAGAAACCCTGGCAAGTCTTAAAGACACAACGACCATCTTAGGTGGTGGGGATTCAGCCGCAGCGGCTATCTCATTAGGTTATGAGGACAAAATCACCCATATTTCTACCGGTGGTGGAGCATCACTTGAGTACCTTGAGGGGAAAACTCTTCCCGGCATCAAAGTCGTGGATGACAAGTAAGGAGAATGAATGATGAAAAAACAAATCGTCATTAACAGTACCATCGGATTGCACGCACAGCTCGCAGCGAAACTCGTTGACATCACAAGCAATTATCATTCTGCAGTTCGAATCGAATACGCTGATCAGACCGTTGACGCCAAAAGCGTACTTGGCCTGATGAGTCTTGCCGTACCAAGCGGCGAAAATATCAATGTGATTGCTGAAGGCGATGATGCTGAAGAAGCGATCTTTGAAATTGAAAAACTTTTAGAATAAGGTGGAGAACCCATGCGAAAACCAATGATTGCAGGAAACTGGAAAATGCACAAAACACGGGATGAAGCGCTTCAGTTCATCTACAGTGTCAATGTCAAAGTCCCAAACAAGGAGTACGTAGACAGTGTTGTATGTGCGCAGGCCCCTGTATTAAGAGACCTTGTGAAACGCCAAGGTGAACATCTCAGAATCGGTGCACAAAACATGCATCAAGAAACCGAAGGTGCCTATACTGGTGAACTGTCAGCCGCATTACTTGAAGATCTTAATGTCGATTATGTCATTATCGGTCACAGTGAGCGCAGAGAGTATTTCAATGAAACCGATGAAACGGTTAATCAAAAAGTCCATCAAGCCTTCCGCTATGAACTAACACCTATCCTCTGTGTCGGTGAATCACTTGAAATCCGTGAAAAAGGCGATACGAATTTATTTGTGACCAAACAGATTAAAGAAGCGCTTAAAGGATTGAAAGATGAACAAGTTAAAGAACTTGTTGTTGCCTATGAGCCAATCTGGGCCATCGGGACAGGAAAAACCGCCACACCAGAAGAAGCGAATGAAGCGATTAAAAACATTCGTGAAGTCATTACGACTTTATACGACGCTGGTGTCAGTGACAATGTCCGCATCTTGTATGGCGGAAGTGTTAAACCGGCCAATATAGACGATTTGCTTGCACAAAGCGATATTGATGGCGCGTTAGTAGGTGGTGCATCACTAAACGCGAAAGATTTCTTGACCTTAGTAGATGCAGCCTTAAACAAATTACAAAAATAATCAAAAGTGCCCTTTTTTGCAAGGGCACTTTTTTTATGGAATCAAGTCATAAAAAAAGCCATTTCCGAAGAAATGGCTTAAGATAATATTAACGGTTGTAATATTCAACGATTAGGTTCTCTTTGATGTCTGAGAGAATTTCACTACGTTCTGGAAAACGCGTGAAAGTAAAAGCACTCTTGTCTGCATCAAAATTGATGAATTCAAGACGCTCTACAACGTTCTCAAGATTATCTTGGATTAGTCCAAGTTTTTGAGACGCTTCTTTCAAAGAAACTGTAGAACCAACTTTGACACGGTATGATGGAATATCCACTTTTTTCCCGTTTACCAAGAAATGCCCGTGGTTAACCAATTGACGTGCTTGACGACGAGTCTTAGCGAATCCTGAACGGAAAACTAAGTTATCAAGACGACTTTCAAGTAAGAACAAGAAGTTCTCACCATGACGACCTTCCATTTTGTTGGCTTCATCGAAAGTCTTTTTGAATTGGCGTTCATTGACACCATAAGTAAAACGTACCTTTTGTTTTTCCTGAAGCTGCATAGCATATTCAGAAAGTTTAGTACGTCTTTGGCCGTGCTGTCCTGGTGGATAAGGACGTTTACCGAGTTCTTTACCGCTTTCTAGTGTAGAAAATTTAAGACGTCTTGAAATTTTCCATTGCGGTCCAGTATATCTAGCCATACGTATTGCCTCCTTTAAATTATTTGCGCTAAAAGAAGTTCACTCCTTCATAAGGACAGAACAATGTCGACGCTTCATCTCGCCAGCAGAGACTACTAGGTACCCAAATGAATGGATTGTTCAGTGATCTTACGAATAAAAGTGTAGCTGCCTTTATTACGCATGCGCAAGTATTATATAAAACTTACTTTAGATTGTCAACAATAACTTGAACGACCTTTTCTAAGTAGTCCTGATCGACCTTTTTAAACCGTCCTTTTATGGGCGCATCAATATCAAGTACGCCAATCAATTTCCCTTTTTTAACTAGGGGAATGACCAATTCACTCTTCGAATCAGCGTCACATGTAATATGACCATCGAACTGTTCAACATCATCAATGCGGACCGTTTCTTTTTTGATGGCTGCGTGGCCACATACGCCACTGCCCATCAGTATCTTTGTACAGGCCGCCTTTCCTTGAAAAGGTCCAAGAAATAGATCTTCGCCGTGCATAACATAAAAACCGACCCAGTTAATGTCATCTAAAAAATAATCGAGCACACTGCTCGCATTGGCTAGGGTAGTATACCAGGGATCAGAGTCATTAATATAAAATGGTAGGGTTTCTAAAAGTCTTTCGTAGTTGGTTTGTGGGTTATCACTTTTTTCTACGGGTATAAACATATTCATCACCTCAGCCAAATGATATAAAAGATTTCATCATAATGCAATGAATATGATACAATATAATGGATTTAGAGGTGAAAATAATGATTGAAAGAATTTTAGTGCGCTACGGTGATTTAACATTAAAAGGAAAAAATAAAAAAACATTTATAAACACATGTATCAAGCGCATCAAAGAACGCGTTCAAAACGACGTTGTTGAATACAAAAAAAGTCATAATCGACTTTATATAATCCTTAATGGTCAAGCTGCTGATCCCATTATCAAACAATTAAAAACGGTCAGTGGACTTGCGGGTTTCACGAAAGTATCACGAAGTGATAAATCCATTGAAGCAATTGCGAAGACCGCTTTAAAACGACTGAAACATATCAAAAAACCAACAACAATGAAAGTGGAAACCAAACGTTCTGATAAAGGCTTCCCATTAACCAGCCAGGAAATCTCCCAACAAGTTGCTTCAATAGTATTAAGCAGTCATCCTTACTTGGATGCCGATGTCCATCATCCCGATCTTACACTGAATGTGGAAGTCAGAGAAGAAAATGCTTATGTCTTTACTGATTTTATCGAAGGCATGCGTGGATTCCCTGTAGGAACAATGGGCAAAGGGATTGTCTTATTATCAGGGGGGATTGATTCTCCTGTTGCAGCTTACCTGTCTATGGTTAAAGGCATTGAGGTAGAGTTATTGCATTTTGAGAGCACCCCATTAACGAGCATTGAATCGAGTCAAAAAGTTATCGATATTGCCAAGAAGCTTTCGCGCTATGGCATCAATCGTTCAGTCAAACTCCATTTAGTCCCATTTTTAGACATCCACCAATCCTTACTTGAGAAAGTCCCGGATGCGTATCAAATTACCATCATGCGTCGCATGATGATGCGGATTGCTGAAAACTTTGCCAATAAAGATTTCACACCGGTTTTGATTAACGGAGAATCCATCGGACAAGTTGCTTCTCAAACCTTGGATGGCATGAAAATCACTGAAATGGTCACACGCATTCCTGTTTTAAGACCACTGGCAACTATGGAAAAAAACGCTGTAATCAACATTGCCCGTAACATCGAAACCTATAAAATATCGATTCGTCCGTTTGAAGATTGTTGTGCGGTGTATACACCGAAACAGCCCGTCACTCATCCAAGAGAAATGTATGCGCTGCGTTATGAAAAACTTTTTGATTATAAACCCCAAATAAAAACTGCACTAAAGAACATAAAGACCCTAACGATTACCCCAGAATCTGACATTGTCTTGAATGATGCAGGATTTACAGTAGAAGATGCCTTAACAGAGGAGGATTAATCATGATTACCTCTACACAAAACACCTTGATTAAAGAGAGCCGCAAACTATTAATGAAAAAGGTTCGTCAAAAAGAAAACAAGATGTTAATCGAAGGGAAAAACCTATTAGATGAAGCCCATCACAATGGGGTTTTACTCAAAACTTTTCACATGAAACCTTCTGAAGATTATCCTGAGGGTGAACTGATTAGCGATAATGTGATGAAACACCTCACCGATACTAAAAACCCGCCCAACGATGTTGGCATCGCAAAGATTCCCTTGGGACAGACGATTGGTGAACGTGTATTGTTTTTAGAGCACGTTCAAGACCCTGGAAATGTCGGAACCTTGATTCGGAGTGCGTTAGCCTTTGGCTTTGATACAATCGTTTTTGATGAATCAGCCGATCCTTTTTCACAAAAAGTACTGCGATCCACCCAAGGCGCTATTTTTCATCTCAACATTCACTTCATGGATATTGAAACGTTCAAACAAAAAAGTCCCAATCATCTCTTAATCGGGACTCACCTAAGTGACGATAAACCATTACAATCTACGCCAAAAGCGCCTTATGCCTTGTTGGTAGGGAATGAAGGACGTGGATTGAGTAAAAAAGCAGTGAATTTACTCGATAAAAACGTTTATCTGTCCATTCGAACGATTGACTCACTCAACGTTGCGATTGCAGGGAGTATCATCATGCACGCTCTTGATACCAATAAGCATTTATTCAAGCAATAATACCACACGATTCGTGAAGCGATTTTTAGCGCAAAGTGCTGCGTTTTCCTTCAAGCCCTTATTTAAGATATGGGCTTGCGTTCTTCGCGCGCGTGTGTTAAAATATTTTTGACATATGGGTTAGAAGAGTGGGTCAATACCCACTCTTTTTATGCCATAAGGAGGAAACGATATGGATAAATTACATGACATTGTTAAAGAAGTTGTTGAAAGCATGGGATACTACTTGTATGAAATGACCTTCAACAAGCGTGATGGTGACTACGTCTTAGCCGTTGAAATCGAACATAAAAATCCGATTAGCATTGATGATTGTGTGCGGGTAAGTGCTCAGTTATCAAAACGTCTCGATGAAGACGATCCCATTGAACAGGCCTACATGCTTGAAGTCAGTAGTGCCGGTGCGGAACATCCTTTGCGCAATACTGCCGAAATGGAACGTGCCATATCGAAATTTGTGCACATAAATACTGGAGATAATACGTACGAAGGCACACTTGTTTCTGTAAATGAGGAAGCCTTGGATTTACTTGACAAGAAACTTAAAAAAACCATTACAATTCAACGCAGCGATATCAAAAAAATTCGCTTAGCCGTGGATTTTTAGGAGGATACCATGAAAGCAAAAGATTTTTATAAAGCACTTGATCTCATCGTTCAAGAACGTGGGATTAAAAAAGAAAAAATTCTTGAAGTCTTGGAACGCGGCATGCTCAATGCCTTTAAAAAAGAGTATGATTCATCGGAATACGCTCGAATTGAGTTTAATGAAGATAAAGATGAAATCAAAGTAATGGCTGATTATCTTGTGGTTAAAGAACCAGAAGAAAGCGGGGAAATCTCACTTGAAGAAGCCCGCGAAGAAAAGAAGACCATTAAAATTGGTGAGACCCTAACGCGTGATATTACCCCGAAAAATTTTGGGCGTATTGCAGCGGTCAGTGCCAAACAAATTTTGACCCAAGGACTTAAACAGCTAGAGCGTGAAAAAATATACGACATTTTCAAAGAAAAAGAAAATGAAATGGTTACCGGTGAAATCGTAGGATTAAACAAAGATTTCGTTACGTTAGATCTATCCCATAATCTTGAAACTTCACTGCCACGTAAAGAGTTGTTAAAAAGCGATGAGATTCGTATCGGTGCCAAACTTAAAGTTTATATCACAAAAGTTGATATGACGACCAAAGGCCCAAAAGTCTTTGTTAGTCGTACGGACCGTAATCTTGTTAAACGTTTGATTGAGCAAGTGGTTCCTGAAATCATGGATGGTACTGTAGAAATTATGGGCCTAGCAAGAGATGCCGGTTCTCGTAGTAAGATTGCCGTGTACTCACATGACAGCAACGTCGATCCCGTAGGCGCATGTCTAGGGCGCGAATCCAATCGTAAAAAAGAAGTCGAAGAAGCGCTTCAAGGAGAACGAATTAGTTTTTATCGTTGGAGTTCTGATCCCTATGAACTTATTCAAGATGCTTTGGCACCAGCGACCATCATCGCCATCAATCCTGACAAAAAGGAAAAAACTGCCGTTGTGATTGTTGAAGATCAAGATTTTACAGGCGCAATTGGTTCAAAAGGCCAAAACGTTAGACTTGCTGCACAATCAAGTGGCTGGAAAATTGATATTAAATCTGTTAGTGATGCTAAAGAAATGGGCATAAACTACACGCCTTTAGAAGAGGAACGTGATACGGATGAGCAAGAAGCATAAAATTCCTTTACGCAAATGTATCATTACCCAAGAACGTCATGACAAACGAGAACTAATGCGTATTGTAAAAAACAAAGACAATGAAGTCAGTGTTGACCCCAGTGGAAAAGCACATGGCCGTGGCGCTTACGTGAAACTCGATAAAAAAGTCATCGAAAAGGCCAAAAAGAAAAACGCACTCGCCAAACACTTTGGCGTCAGTGTTGATCCAGCAATTTATGATGAACTAATCATGATGTGCAATGAAGCAAACTAATCCTTTACAAATCCTTGGACTCGCGATGCGAAAAGGTGGTGTCGTATTTGGTGTGAAACAGGTTATTGAATATATTCAAACCAGCCAACCCACTTGTGTTTTTCTTGCGAATGACACAGGCGAAAACACCAAAAAGAAAATTTACGACAAATGCCACTCTTACCACATTGACTATAACGATACCTACGATGCATCGGCATTGTCCAAAGCCATCGGCAAAGAAAACGTAAAAGTCGTGGCGATTAAGGATAGAAGTTTATTGAAAGCACTCAAATGATCAAACAATAGAAAGAGGTGGTTTATATGGCAAAAAGACGCCAAAAACCAAACAAAACTCAAGAAAATGTAAACCCATCTGTCATCACCTATAAAGCAGATATGACGGTTACTATGCTTGCAGAAGCACTTAATCAACCGGTCAACGATATTATTAAAAAAGCGATGACTTTAGGCATCATGGCTTCACAAAATCAAGTCATCGACCGTGAAACGGTTGAACTGATTGCTCTAGAGTATGATAAGACCGTTGAAGATGAAGTCGTAACTGATGAAGTACGGTTTGATGAAATTAAAATTGATGACGACGAAAAGGATTTACAAATTCGTCCACCAGTCGTAACTGTAATGGGACACGTAGACCATGGTAAAACAACTTTACTCGACACCATTAGAAACGCCCGTGTCACGCAAGGAGAAGCCGGTGGTATTACGCAACATATCGGAGCTTACCAGTATAAAAAAGAGGGTAAAACAATTACCTTTATTGATACACCTGGACATGCAGCATTCACTGAAATGCGTGCTAGAGGGGCAACAGTTACGGATATAACTGTGTTAGTTGTCGCTGCGGATGATGGTGTCATGCCACAAACGCGAGAAGCGATTGACCATGCCAAAGCGGCTGGCGTACCAATCATTGTTGCTGTGAACAAAATGGATGTACCCGGTGCGAATCCTGACCGTGTCAAACAAGAACTGGCAGAGTTCAACTTAATCAGTGAAGACTGGGGTGGCGATACGATTTTTGTCGAAATGTCTGCCCTAAAAGGTGATAACGTCGAAGAACTGATCGAAATGATTCTCTTGACTGCAGAAGTCGAAGAATTTAAGGCCAATCCTAATCGCTTGGCACAAGGAACAGTGATTGAAAGTGAACTTGACAAAGGCCGAGGACCAGTAGCGACATTACTTGTCCAAAATGGAACCTTAAATATTGGCGATACCATTGTTGTCGGCGATACTTACGGACGCGTACGCGCCATGACAGATGATTTCGCTCGTAATGTCGAGCATGCTGCACCCTCATCAGCAGTTGAGATTATCGGATTAAACGATGTCCCACAAGCGGGCGATCCATTTAAAGTTTTCTCCAGTGACAAAGAAGCGCGACAAATTAGTGAAGAACGTACTCATAAGACTTGGAAAGAAGAACGCGGTCTTTCTAAAGCGATGAGTCTCGATGAATTGTTTGAAAATATGAATCAAGGCGACATCAAAGTTTTACCGGTTATCGTCAAGGGGGACACCCATGGTTCTATTGAAGCGTTAAAAGGCAGCCTACAACAAATCGATGTTGATGGTGCCAAAGTCGAAGTCATTCGAAGTAGCGTCGGAACCATTACAGAAACAGACGTTACCTTAGCGTTAGCCAGTGGTGCTATCATTCTTGGTTTCAATGTCCGCCCGACCGGCAAGGTCGCCCAGATGGCCGAAGAGGAAAAACAAGAACAACAAGAAGAGCAAAAAGAAGAACAATCCTCTCAGGAAGAGGAAAAGACGTTTGGTGAGGATTACGTTAAAGAGCTTCGTAAAGAAGCGGCTAAATATCGCAACGAAAAGAAAGAGTTTGCGGATAAAGCTGAAAAATTGGACAGCCAACTAAAAGCTATACAAAAGGCTCTTGGCCTAGAAGGTGACGAGCCGGATGTGGATCAACTAAGCCAACAGTTAAAACAAAAG
>PWOH01000146.1 GCA_003557505.1 Mollicutes bacterium
AGGTCCCTTTGGAAGTTAGAAGTTCCTTAGTTGGTGGGCCCTCCGGTGGATTAATGCAAACGCTCTATATTTATAATGCGCTTAGTGAGTTTGATTTGACTGAAGGATTGAAAATCAGTGGAACCGGGACCATTAATCTTGATGGAACGACTGGCAGTGTCGGTTCAATTCGACAAAAAGTCTATACGGCACACCGTAGAAATGTCGATGTTTTCTTTGTACCAAAAAACCCGAATGTTTCCAATGATAATTACCGGGTTGCGCTTGATGCTTTGGAAGAAATTAATGGAGCAACGATGGAAATCGTTGGCGTGGAACATTTCAGTGATGCTTTAAACTATTTACTTGAGTATCACGGGAGGTCTAGCGATGAGTGAACCTAAAATCAATGAAGTTTACACAAAACAGCAATTGTTTAAATCATTATTGAGCGGACTGATTGTCGGTTCACTGATTAGCTTACCATTCGTGTTGCTTGCGATTAATTTGCTTTTGCTATATATTTATCATGTTACCTTCTTTTCGTTCATCTTGTTACTGGTGATGAGCGGATGGGTTATCTTGATTGATTATTTCTACTATAAAACCCTTAAAATTTATCATTTTGATACTCGAATTGACTATAAACAGCGTTTCATCAAAGAATCAATCATCAGTACAGCGTTTATCATTGTTGTTGGAATGATTGTCGTATTATTCATTATTCCCACTTACATCTAGGAGGCACAATATGGACAGAAAAAACTATTTCATTGGACTGGCGATCGTAGTTGGCATTATTTTGCTCGATCAAGTCACTAAATCTTTGGTTGCCAATAATATTGCAATTAGAGAGATGATTACTATCATTCCTTCATTTCTATACTTGACACACCACGTTAATCCAGGCGCTGCTTGGGGCATGCTTCCAGGCCAGTTGACATTTTTCGTTATTGTAACTATAATCGCACTGGGTATATTTGTATATCTATCTAAAGATATGGTCTTTAAAGAAAAACCGTTTTACTCAATGGGCGTCGTACTACTTATCGGCGGAACCATCGGGAATTTTATCGACCGTTTGCGTCTTGGACATGTCATTGATTTTATTGATGTTTACATATTCGGTTATAATTTTCCGGTTTTTAACGTCGCTGATATGGCGCTTACTATTGGTTGGATAGCTTTAGCCATTGATTTGGTATTTTTAAACCCACAGCGAAGTGATGCCGATGCGTGATATTGAAATTACGGTGAACAAAGAACATGAACCCCTGCGTTTGGATAAATTCATTGCCGACAGTGTCCCTGAGCTCTCACGGATGCAAATTAAAAACTTGTTAAATGATAAAGCGGTACTAGTTAACGGAGAAGTGAAAAAACCTTCTTATCATGTAAAAGAAGGGGAACTTGTAACCTTTACTATTCCTGAAGAAGAACCTATGGATTTATCATATCATGCCATGCCTTTAAACATACTATATGAAGATGCAGCGATCATTGTTGTTGAGAAACCAAGTGGGTTAATTACCCATCCATCGGTTACAACCGATGAAGCAACCTTACTGCATGGATTAATGAACAAAATTGATCATACACAATTTGTAGAACCTCATCGCGCTGGTGTGGTTCACCGCTTAGATAAAGATACCAGTGGGCTCCTTGTTTTTGCAAAGACCCCTAGTATTTTACGAAAACTGCAAGCGGCGATGAAGAAAAGGACAATCAAAAGACTATATTTAGCGATTACTGATGGTGTTATTGATCATAACCGTGGTAAAATCGATGCACCCATCGGTAGACATCCTAAAAAAAGACATTTAATGCATGTCCTAGCCGAAGGCAAAGACAGTGTGACTTACTTCAAGGTCCTTGAACGCTTTGAAGATAATACGTTTATCGAATGTGACTTAGAAAGTGGAAGAACCCATCAAATCAGAGTTCACATGCAGTATATCGAAAAACCAATTCTCGGAGATTCTACATACGGCAGAAAAAAACAAACAGACCCCTTTGGGCAATATTTACATGCATACAAGCTAAGTTTTAATCACCCTGTGTCTGGTGAACCACTAAGCTTTGAAACAGATATGCCAAAACCATTTCAAGATAAACTAATGGAGTTGAGACAAAGATAATATGGCTGATATTTACATGCACCAAAAAATGGCAAATGACTTTATTGAAAGAAATGCTTCATTTTACAAAAATGAAGCGATGAAACAGGCGACGATTCTAGGCTCACAAGGTCCAGATCCTTTTTACTATCGCGTATTTTCCAATAAAAGAAGTCGTAGTATGGACACTGGCAATCTCATGCACGACAAACATACCACGAAAAATCTGACGTATTTAGCTGAATACCTCAAGAAAAATTACACCCCGGAACTTCATGCTTTTTTTCTCGGGTATGTCTTACACTACACTTTGGATGTAAAAGTGCACCCCTATGTCTATCATCATGTCGGGGTTTATGACAGCAATGATCCTAATACGCACGAACAACGCGGTCTTCATTTGAAATTTGAACGCCGTATGGATAAGTGTCTGATTGAAAAAGACACCGGAAAAAAAGCGCATAAATATCCACTTTATGATAAAGCGCTCCCCTACACCCACGTCCCTGGCTCAATTCGTAAAATGATCGATGCTTCTGGCAAGGATATTTATGGCATTAAAACGGCCGGTAAAGACTATGCAAAAGGCTATAGAGGGATGCGTTTTACACTGCGACATATCATTCGGGATGAAAAAGGACTAAAGAAGAAATTTTATGCGTTCTTAGATAAATTTTCAACTCATCGCGATCTCTTTTTTGAAGATTTATCCTTTTTCTACAAAAAAACCTTACGATATGATTACTTAAACCAAGGCAACTATTCCTGGAACCACCCTGTCACTTCAGAACCTTCA
The DNA here is from genome assembly GCA_003557505.1 of Mollicutes bacterium. Lineage (GTDB taxonomy): Bacteria > Bacillota_I > Bacilli_A > Izemoplasmatales > Izemoplasmataceae > B1SED10-225. The sequence continues at coordinate 2,893 of PWOH01000146.1, forward strand.
ACCAAAAGTGTCGCCACCCTTTATGAAGAAGCGCATGACAATGCGAAAATCATCCATACCGCTATCAGTCGTTATTTGTTTAATAACGAAACGCCTGACTTTGCAGCCCTTTTTGAGAACCGTTCCTATAACAAAGGGATTAACTGCGATGATGATCGCCCGATGAAAGATTTCGAACTGTTTACTAAAAAGTTAGATTAGAAAAAAATTATAAAGAGCCGTCGACATAGACGGCTCTTTCTTTTCAAAAATCTCAGGAATTGTCAACACTCCTTTTTAAAAATTAACTTGATATAATATCATTACGAGGAGGGATTCCATGGATGAATATAAAATTTATCGTCAGATTATTTGTATTGATTTAAAGAGTTTTTATGCGTCTGTGGAGTGCCGGCTTCGCGGATTAGACCCCTTTACAACGCCGTTGATTGTTGCCGATGAATCAAGGGGTGGTGGGAGTGTTGTCTTAGCAGTCAGCCCCTTTTTAAAACAAAAAGGCTTTAAAAGCCGCCAACGATTACACGAAGTCCCCAACAAAGACCAACTCATCATTGCCAAGCCGCAAATGCGTAAATATTTGGAGTATTCCAGAGATATCATTGCCATCTATTTACAATATGTTGCCGCTGAAGATTTGCATATTTACAGTATTGATGAAGCGTTTTTGGATTTGAGTGCTTATCTGCGTTATTATGAAAAAACCCCGAAAGCCCTTGCTAAAACCATTATGCGCGATATTTACCAACAAACTGGTATTCCCTCAACCTGTGGGATTGGAGATAATATGTTGTTGAGTAAGTTAGCCCTTGATTTATTATCCAAAAAAAGTCCTACGCATATTGGTGTTTTGCATTACGAAGATGTTTCAAAAATCCTTTGGCCGCTCAAGCCACTTAGTGCCATGTGGGGCAT
>PWOH01000075.1 GCA_003557505.1 Mollicutes bacterium
AAACCTATCAAGATCACCAGTTCAATAAAGAACGTTCGATTGAAGGTTTGATTTTCCCGCACGATTCCTTTAGAGAAGGACAACATCCTTTTATGGGTGCCATTTATCAAACGTTAATTAAAGAAGATATTTTATACGCCGCTGCGCCTACTGGGATTGGTAAAACAGTTGGCGCCATTTATGCGGCGTTAAAATCAATCAAAAATGCCAAAGAAAAAATCTTTTATTTAACCGCAAAAAATGCCGGTAAACATATTGCGGTCGATACCGTTCGACTTTTAAAAGAAAAAGGCTTAAAAATCAAAGCGATTACCCTAAACTCAAAAGATAATATGTGTTTACGAGATGAAGTGGATTGTGACCCCGATATTTGTCCGTTTGCCAAGGGGTTTTACAATCGATTGAATGAAGCATTAAAAGATATTTTTGAACACGAAGATGTCTATGATATGAAACTAATTAAAGACTATGCAACGTATCATAACATTTGTCCACATGAGTTCGCCTTAGAAATTGCCAATTATGCTGATTTGATTATTTGTGATTTTAATTATGCATTTGACCCAAGAATTCGACTGATACGTTTTTTTGAGGAAAATCAATACACACCCAAATTACTCGTCGATGAATCCCATAATCTAGTCGATCGCTCCCGCAATATGTATTCGGCTCAAATTACTTTAAAAGACATAAAAATACTAGAAGAAGCGATAAAAGATATTAAACCTCAGACTTTGAAACGTCCCGTGTCCATGCTTAAGAAGGTCATGGAAGAAAGAATTACATCCACGGAAGTTGAGAAATCCGGTCTATACGTTGAAACCGCACTTGATGAAGACTTGTTAAAAGCGGTCCAATACCTATGCAATAAACTGGAAAGCTTTTTATCTGAATATAAAAAACATCCACAACGTAAGCCAATTCGCGAAAGTTATTTTAACTTCATGCAATTTGTAAGAATAAGTGAATATTTTTCCCATGCGTTTCGATTTATGATAGAATCTAATAATGAGGACATCACGTTTAACATAGTGTGTCTTGATGCATCGACGCCTATTCATGATATCGTTAAAAATAGTGCGTCAGGGACAGTGTTTTTCTCTGCGACTCTCAATCCATCTAAATATTACTCAGCGCTTCTAACCAAAAAAGAAGGAAGATACTTCGAAGTTCCCTCACCTTTTGACCCTAAACGTCTTGGGCTTTTCATTGATGTCTCAACGTCCACAAAATATCATGACCGTCCTTTAAGTATCAGCCGCATTATTGATACTATCTATGCAATGTTAGAAAGTAAACAGGGCAATTATATTGTGTTTTTCCCTTCGTATAAGTATATGCAGATGGTGCTTGAGAAGTTTGACAGTATTAGCTACACCACACTGATTCAAACGCCCAATATGCCCCATAAAGACAAAGAGAACTTATTAGAAAATTTTAAGATGCAAGATAATACCTCTAAAGTCATGTTTTCTGTGTTAGGTGGTTCGTTTTCAGAAGGTATTGATTACATTGGCGATTTATTGCATGGTGTCATGGTTGTAGGAGTAGCCTTACCGGCGTTTAATCGTCATAATGAAATCATGAAAGATTATTTTTATGAAGAAGGTTATGATGGCTTTCATTATGCTTATACTTACCCTGGCATGAATAAAGTCATTCAAGCAGTCGGTCGTGTGATTCGTACGATGGAAGATAAAGGCATCGCAATATTACTCGATGAACGTTATAAGCGTCCCATATATCAATCATTATTCCCAACTCATTGGTCTCAAGCAGAGTACCTTGAATCAGCTGATATGATTCAAGGTTATCTTGATCAGTTTTGGGAAACTATAAATAAAGACAAAAAGGAGTAAACAACATGAAAAAATTCTGGTGGCAAGACACCATCATTTATCAAGTCTACTTACGGAGCTTTCAAGATTCAAATGGAGATGGCATTGGTGATTTAAACGGTGTAATCTCACGCCTAGATTACTTAAAAGATTTAGGGGTTGATACCCTTTGGATTTCCCCTCATTATGATTCACCAATGGATGATAACGGCTATGATGTCCGTGACTTCTATAAGGTCAGTGAAGATTACGGAACCATAGAAGATTTTAAAAATCTCTTAAATGAAGCGCACAAACGTAATATGAAAATCATTACCGATTTGGTTTTGAACCATACCTCAGACGAACACCCATGGTTTGAAGCAGCCAAGGACCCTAACCATCCTGAACATGAAAAATACCATGACTTCTATATTTGGCAACCCCCAAAACACGATAAAAATGGGCGTCGTATGATGCCGACCCGTTGGAAAAGCTGGTTCGGGGGTCCGGTTTGGCAATACAATGAAGCGACTGACGAATACTACTTACATATCTTCAGTAAGAAAATGCCCGATTTAAACTGGCGCAATAAAACAATGCGAGAGGAACTTAAAACCATGATTAAGTGGTGGGTTGACCTCGGGGTTGATGGATTTAGAGTGGATGCCTCAAATCATTTAGAAAAAAACTGGGATTTCCCCGATGGCCATCCCGGTTATGAACATTTTTCTTCGTTGCCTAAACACCATGAGTACCTAGAAGAACTCGGACGGGAGATTTTTCGTCCCAATAACCTGTTAGTGATTGGTGAAGCTGGTGGTGCCTCTAGAGAAGAAGCCCTACAGTATGCTGGTTTTGATACAACGGAGTTCGATATGCTCATTCAGTTTGAACACTGCTGGGTAGATACCGATGATGACAATGAACTAACCCCTGGGAAATGGGCCAAAGGGACAGTGGATGTAACAAAAATTAAACAATCGTTTAATCACTGGCATGATGTTTTCAAAGAAAATGGCTGGAACACTGTCTACTGGCATAATCATGACCAACCACGTATTGTTTCTCATTACGGTGATGATGCGCAGTATCACAACCGCAGTGCGAAGATGTTGTTGTATACTTTGTATTTTCTTCCTGGCACCCCAATTGTATATTTCGGAGAAGAAATCGGGATGACCAATGTTGATTATCAAAAGCTGGATGATTTTAAAGACGTCGAAGTATTTACTGAATATGATAACTTTATGAATAACGGTGCATCACATGAAGTCGCCATGCAAGCGTTACGTGATCGTTCCAGAGATAATGCCAGAAGCCCAATGCAATGGAACGATTCAAAATATGCTGGGTTTTCTAACAGTGCCCCATGGATGCCAGTGAATGGGAATTATGAAACCATTAATGTTCAACGTCAATTGAACGAGAAAGACTCGATATTCAACCACTTTAAAAAAGTATTACAAACTCGAAAAAAAGATGCCTTAGCTCATGGAACCGTCGAGTTTTATGACATTGATCATCCACAATCTTTTAACTATAAAGTGTCTACAGACAATGTTGAATATTTGGTTTTGGCAAATTTTAAAGACCAAAAACTCACGATGGAACTTCCCGAATCTATTGCTGCGTACAAGTTATATTTATCAAACATGAAAACGGATGCAAACGCATTAGAATTTGAACCATATGAAGCGAGAGTATATCGCAGGAAAAAATAGGGAAGAAAACGCTTTCTTCCTTATTTTCATGCATTTTAAGTAGAAATTTTGATGTTTAAAAACAAGGGCTTTCATTTTATGTTATAATAATCAATGAATTATAATTTATGGAGGTTTTATTATGCTTAAAAAAGTATCATTATTTATACTGTTCCTCGCGGCAATCTTTACATCAATGAATGTAAGTTTGCATGCCGGAGAAGCACAAACACTCGTCGTTAATTATTTCAGATTTGATGACGATTA
>PWOH01000015.1 GCA_003557505.1 Mollicutes bacterium
CCCATGAATTCTTTCTTGAATTCGTTAGCGGCAAATTCTTGTATGTTCTCAATTATCTTGTTCATCGATATGATCCGAAAATGCGATGTATTGGGTTAGCCAGAATACCTCAGTTTCATCGCCGTCTACAATATCAGAATGGTGTTCTTTCATATAGTCCACGAATCTTCCGAGTCTTTCGTTTTCCAGCTTTTCAAATTCAGTTATTTTCATTTTTTATCCTTTCTAAATATCAATTCACAGGGTACAATACTATGCATCGGGGCTTGGCCTGTATCTCTTCCCATTCCCCATCGTCCATACCAGCATCGTCAGCACTCCAGTATGTGGGGTAGACCTCACCACCCCAAGTAGTTTCTGCGATATACACAGCGTCATTGTCAGCACCCGCCAGTGGTGAGTATCCATTACCCTCTGCATCCTTTTGTAAGATCACTTCAGACTCAGGGTCTAAAGTGGACAGCAATTCGATCAGTTCTTTATTCTTCATCTGCCACTTCCTCTACCGCCTTACGTTCGGCAATCTGTTGGTCCAACCATGCGTTCATCAATTCGATGGCCTTCCCACCAGCGTCCTGAACGCGCTCATCTGATGCGATGGCATTAACCCCATGGTAGCCCACTGCACCACCCACAATTAGCATTGCATCGTTCTTGCTGGGAATGAATAGATGAAGGGCTGTAACAATTAGCCACGCAGGAAGGATGCCCCGTTGGATAAAAGTGTAAAACCCTGCCTTCTTTTCCTCATGCCATTCTGTATGATACGCATGAGCGTCTGATGCCACAAGGAACCAGATGTAATAAGTTACGATTGCCCCTACAAGCCAAATACTCAAGAAAACGGTTAAGCCCGTAACAAAAGCAGAAAAGGCAGTTAGGCGAGTGAAAAGATAAAGAAAAAAAGCTACAGCAGTTGTTGACATTATTGTCTCCTAAATTATTCGAGTATTATAAACTTAAAAAGAGGATGAGGTCAACCCTCATCCTCTGTTACAGGTGTCAAGGTAGTTTCATAATCCTCCAAGAACTTCTTATGATTCTTGGAGATGAATGCTTTGTAATCAATTTCCTTACCAGAATACTTGGCCATGACTAAGGAGAATTGTTCACGAGTCAATTCTTCTTGAGCCTTGATAGCAAAATCCTTGCGCTCCAAATCTTTGTTGGTTTCATAATATGCCTCTACTGGCTTCAATAAATGACTCACCAAATCTGAGACATACTCTTCCATGTTGCCAATTTCTGCCAACGCTTGTGGATCATCAGAAAACATTTGACGTAGATCATCAGATGCTTCCTGTAGCACAACGTCCATCAATCGGCGCGGGGCAGTGATAGAATCCTTGGCATGGTGTAGAGACACATATTCATCTGTCTTACACTTGACCATGGTGCCATCCTTCAAGCGAATGACGTAACCTTCAATTCCAGTCATGGTAGGAATTGTGTTTACAAAATAGGTAATATCTTCTTTTCGATTACGCAATTTATCCAAAATGTTTTCGGCAGCATAGACATCCAGACCCATTTCTATCATTTCCTCATAAGTCATGAACTCAAAAGTTTCACGATGGCGAACTCCAAGCACCACAAGATTACAGTCATTGTATGGAAGTACAATACGGTTCTTCGGAGATACATACTCCATGATCACAGTGTAGCCACGTGATTCCAAATGTAAGCAGTATTCTTCTAAGGAATGTAGTGCATGTGATTCATGGATAGTTGGCAACAAATCCATTGATTCCACCGCCATGGTGGAAGTCAATGAAGTCTTGGACTTCAACCGCAAGTCACCATTGGCATCAAGATATGTAGTGATTAGTGAACCGTCTTCCTTGGTAGCAATATAATCAATGTTTTCATTTGAAAAGTCCAAATCCATAGTGAAAGGATTTTCATTACGGTTAAAGAACTTCGGAAATGGAAGTGATACCAACAGAGGATTCCCATTATGATGGCGGAACATATGGCCACGGCATTCCAGTGCATCAGGACGTAGGAAATCCGAATAGGCTCCAATGTGGTAGGAAAATACCCGATAAGTTTCTCCGTCATACGGAGATACATGTTCAACCATGTAGAACGGAGCATCTTCATCCTCCGCTAACGTCATCAAGTTATTGTATAGTTCATGTTGTCTGTTCATTTTGAAATGATATCAAAATAAAAATCAATTGTCAATAGGAAACCATATCCATTGTTCAGACAATACCCCGAGACTGTTACCAGATTTGGCTTCTAATTTTACGCGATAGACATGAAAGCTATCATCTTTCTTTTTAACTTCAAAAGCGTTTACCTTTTCTTGGAATTTGGATGCTTCCATAATGGTATCACATTGGCGATACCCCCCTGTCGTACCGAAAGTTATGAAAGATTTTGGAATACCATCTTCCTCTTCCACTATCACATAAAATTTATTATGTTTAAATAGTTTCATTTAGTTATCCACCATCAATAGACTCTTCTGGTACAAGATACCAATCATGATTACGTTCCATATCATTCAATGCTCGTTTAGTAGCCTCTTCAAAATAGCAGCCCCTGTCATCAATATAGTGTTCAACATATTCTGCTAGCTTCTTTTGCGCATCTTCTATTGTTAGTTCACTACCTTTCATAATAATTCTCCTTAGTTATACTCTGTTGCATCTTTCCGAGAAAGATAATCTTCCGAGATAGACTTCAGAATGACTCGACCAATCTTATCATTTCGGTATTCTCGATCCAGAGTTCTGATAACAATTCCTTCTCTTATATGTGAGCCAGTAATGTTATCCAAACCATTAGTATATCTTTCAATTATATCCCATGTCAATAGACCTTCATACAGTACTGGAACTTCTTTGACCGGAAGCTCAAACATATTAACCCAATCTCGCTTTTGATGAGGACACAAATATCTACCTTGTGTCGGTTCCCCCTCATAGATATCAAACAATCTGAAATCAATATCACTCATTCCATATTGAAGGTCTTGTACGCCCTTACCGAAAATTTCACCAACGAAGAACATGGGTTCTTTACCAACACATGCTTTCAACTTACCGAATGTCTCATGGTCGGGGAATAACTTCTTAAACATCTTCAGGTAGAGATTGTTCTGGTTGGCTTCATTATCTTTGAAGGCAAGACCTTTCCCCGACAAACCTTTTGAGGTAACGATAACACGGCCATGAGGAATTTCAGGAGTCAAATCTTCTGGGTAAACCCCAAAGCAGCACCATGTACCGTGTAGCTTCTCAGTGATCTGAACAGGGATTTGTAAATCAATCAAAGCTTGCACAATGTTAGGATAGTTCTTTACATTCTCAATGTCATACTTGAGCGTTTTTCCCGGCAACCCTACAACTTCACCAGCCATGTGAAGTGGGATGGGAGGCTCCCACTTGGTAACGCCAAGATGTTCAGTAACATCTTGCCCGTTCTCCACGGATATATTTCCAACAACTATTTTCAATAACCACATTTCAGGGGAAATACGTTGTAATGGATAGATCAACCCTTGACTAAACACATCACGCAGTCTGACCGCTTTAACACGATCACCGTTCTTTCCTGCCAGTTTTCCCTTTCCTTTCTCATCATCCCACAAATTTAGACGTTTGATGAGCCACTCAGGAACAATAGACTGTTCAGGGATATACACTGCCAAGTCACCAGTTTCAAACTGTCCCTTGCGAACGATAGACTGGTATTGCATACCCTTGATTTTGGCAATCTCAAGAGTATCGGCATTATCATGCTCTACAATTTCCAGTTCAACGACTTCACAC
>PWOH01000130.1 GCA_003557505.1 Mollicutes bacterium
GACATTGAAAAAGGGACCAATGCGAAGACAAGGATTGTGAGATACTCTCGGGCGTATTCGATGTTTGTATCTGTTGCACCGAAAAGGATAAGTAACGGTTCCATGAAAATCATAGTTAGTGTCCCAATAACGATTGCGACCGTGAAGTTTGTGATTAAGGCATTGTTTACACTTCTTCTCATCGCATCTTTATCTTGTCTACCATAAGCTCTTGAGAAAACCGAGGCACTCCCAATTCCAATCATGATTCCAATCGCCAAGACGATCATATGAATCGGATAGGCGATTGATAAAGCGCCTATAGCAATTTCACCTGATCCTCTTGCGACAAAAAAAGTATCCACTAAATTATATAGTGCATTGAATGCCATAGCTGCCGTAGCGGGAATGGCGAGTTTTAATAAAAGTTTTCTGACGTCCATGTTTCCTAACATGCGACTGCGTTCTGCTTCATTCATAATATTTCACCCAAAAGTATTATAACACTTCATCATTTTTTGTTAAGTACATTGCCCAAATTCCTTAGCTTTTTTTAAAGAAAAACGCTTCATCCATGCAGGATGAAGCGTATAAGGCGATGATAAAGATCCATTACACCATATTCTCGAATTCTTATGCTATTGAGTATACGGATTAATGTATTAAATGGCTCGTTGTCAGGATATCGATAAGCAGCGGTTGATAGCACAAATAACAAAAACAAGAACCCGAGTACAATATAAAGAATAAGCTGAAGTTTTGAGATGGTTGGCTTTTGCTTATTAGCAATTTTGGTTGAATTTTCTATATGTGAATCTAGTTTATCACTAAGGGTTTGAATGCTTTCTTGCAAGTCTTTCAAACTCGCTAAAATCTCATGTTCGTTAAGGGCTTCATCTGCAAAAGCTTTCTTTTTAGGTTTATCCCCAGTAATGGGCTCAATGAATTTAGCATTATCCATCAAAAATTCAATGGCCATTTCTTTATTCATATAACTTGAAATACTAACGCCTTCACGATTGGCAATTTGATCGAGATCTTTGATTTTACCGGCCTCGATTTTCGCTTTGAGAGCATCTGTTAGTTTGTTTTTTTTACTGAGCGTTTGTTCTAAGAGTTTCTGAAACATTGGTTTATTTAAGGTTTTAGGAATCGTTACACCGTATTTTGCACCAATCTTCGTAATTTCAGCAACGTGGGAGGTTTGATTAAGAATAATCGGTAAACTGTCCTTTTGAAGGCCATCGAGTGTCCCTTCAGGATCATGAAAATATAGGTTCATCGCTTCGCTTATATCATGGATTGTTTCAATCTGAGAAGGTGATTCATCAACGCTATCAAGTAAATACCCAAAGATGTCGTCTTTAACTTTTTGAGCTTTCGCTTCTTTTAAGACGAGCACCCATAAATCCTCTTTATACTCAAACAACACCTTATCATTTTTATAGTTATAGAGTTCATTTTCTAGCTGTGTTTCACTGAGACTGTCGAATTTTAACAGTCGTTCATAACGTTTTTTATCGACAAGTCCGAGTTTATTTTCGTTTTCTTCTTTCTTTTCAAGCAGTTCATCGGTTTCTTGCTGAACAGTTTTTTGAAGCACATTCTTAAGCATATTATGACGTTTCGTTCTGGCGATTGAAAAATGGCCTTCATTCATAAATTCTTGCATCAACTTAATCGGACTTTTGACAAATAAATCAAGATAATTAAACAAATCCACGTTTTTTCCATCATAACGGATAATTTTATTGTCCATCGAGTCTCCCCCTTTTTCCTTACACTATTTAGTGTAGCACGAACAAAACGATTTTCAAATAAAAAACCGCACCAAGGTGCGGTTTAAGATTATTGATCTTGATGAACCACAATTTGTGGGAATGGAATTTCAATGTCATGTTTGTTTAAATATTGGACCAATTCATGACGGATTTTACGTTCAATCATCCAATGATTTCCATTCGTTGTTTTCGCCATGATTCGCATGTTAATACTAGAATCAGCCAAGGCGGTAACCCCAAGAAATGAAGGGACTTCGATGATTTGTTCGTACGTTTCTTTTAGTGTTTCCATAAATGCCGGCATAATCTCCGTGACCTTTGATAAGTCAGTATCATAAGCCACACCGAAATCTACCAAGGCAATAGTATCATTACGTGACCAGTTGATAACTGAGGATATACTGCCGTTGTTTACAATCAGTTCAGAGCCCATGAAATTTCTTAAAGTAGTATTTCGCAGGTTCATAGCAACAACTGATCCGCGGAAACTTCCAATCTCGACCGTCTCTCCAATGTTAAACACATTGTCTACAATCAAGAAGAACCCAGAAATAACATCGCGGACAAGGTTTTGTGCCCCAAACCCAATGGCTAACCCTAATATCCCGGCAGTCGCAAGAATCGGCGTAATGTCAAAACCAAGTTCCATCACAATGAGCATTATCACCACAAACCATACCACGACTTTAAAGGCCGTATAGGTAAGTGCTGAAAGGGTCTTTCCACGTTTTTCACCTTTCTTTTTTCTATAAAAACGTGAGATAGAGCGTTTACCGATTGCGTTTATAATCTTACCAACCAAAATCCATAATACCACGACGATAATCGTAATAAGTAAGCTGGCAATGACCTCACGAAATCCAATCGTATCAACGAGGAGGTCCTGTAACAAGATTCTTAGTTCATTCATTCAAACCACTTCCTTTTTAATTTTTCATTATTATTGTATCGTTTTTTTAGTGCTAAACCAAGTGTAAAGCGTGGAAACCTCATTGGCTTCTATGTCTTTTAACGTAAAGGTTTCCTTAGATGGTGCGCTAATAACATGAATTTGCAAGGTTCCTAATCGTCGCCATTTTTGAATGATGTTTTGGTTAAGTTGTAAGCTTTGGATGTGCGGTTTCTTTGTGAGTGTTGTTACCTTGGCGACCATGCGGCTTTGCAAGATAAGCTGTGTGTCATCAAAATATAGTCCACCATCTTTATATCGCATAATCCCAATGAGACTAAGCGGAATCATTGCGAGAAAGCCCCATGCATAATACAAAGAAAAATATAATCCCGGTAATAGGAGCAACAATATAGCGTTCGAACGAATAAGATAACGTTTTAACGCGCGAGGAGGTAAACTCACACATGGTGATTCTAACTGATAATCTTCTAAAAAACGATCAAAAAACTCTTGAATATTACGTTTATGGATAATTGGCGCAAGATTGACTTTAAAAGATGGCTCATACCCTGTCCCACCAGCGACTAAAACATCAATGCTGGCAAGATTGAATGGCTGGCGAAACCATCCTTGCTCAATCCGCACCGATTGAATACGATGGATTTTTAAGCTGAATTCCTTTTGGACAATCAAGCCCCGCGAAATTTTTAACGTATCATCTTCTAAGCGCAATGTGAAAAATGCATAGCGGATAATAAAACGCAAGGTTGACAGTAGCCAGGATAAGAAAAATAATGCAATAACCGTGAACACAATCACGATGATAGAACTGGCAATGACAGAATTGATAATTATATCTATGGTTTCCTCAGGAACAAACGCAAAGCCTTGGGACAACACAAACCCAAGCACACCGAAAATTAACCCTACACCACCAGAAGTCACGCCCGCAAGTAATAAATCGGAAAATGATAGCTGCATTTGTGGACCACTAGGTTGTGAAGCTTCATTGATGGTTTCTTGATTTTCTGATTTAAGCGCTGATTTAAGTGTCTCGGC
>PWOH01000072.1 GCA_003557505.1 Mollicutes bacterium
CATAATCAAAACGCGCATGTTTCAGCGCTAACATATTATAGCAAAGTGTATTTCTAAAATCAACAGGTTTGTATGAAAATTGTGCATCACACATTTTATAAGGAAATCAAGCGGATAACCCCATCTAAATTAGGCATTTATCCCATTGTTTTTATGATGTTAGTCTTAAAATCCTTCAAATCTGGTAAGTATACGAAACATATTGCTTGCTACAAAGAAGTTATAGGCGTATAATACGGCTGAAACAAGGAGGAAACCAATGAAAATAATTAATGATTTTGATGCCATTAAACCGATTGTAGACAGTGAATTTGCCATGATTATCGCAAAAACCCACGCTTGTTCTACCTGCAAAATGATCACTGCACATCTTCAAAATACGATTAAAGATTTTGATGCACTAAACGTATACGAAGTCTATGTGGATGACTTAGAGGAATTTCGCGGTGAATATGTGGTCTTTAGTGTCCCAACTGTGCTTATATTCTCAGAAGGTAAAGAACTACTTCGTGAATCACGCTTCATTGATACGAACAAGATTAACCGTTTAATAGATGCCTATCAATCATAAAAAGACAAGCAAGTTTAATTTGCTTGTCTTCAGTTTGAGCGGCTTTTTTAAAAAAAGCCGCTGTTTTTTTTCAGTTTCTTCCACATTCCTTACCGGCGGAGCATGAAAGTGTCGCCATTATTTATGAGAACCCTTAAAACGAATAACAAGACAGATGTGCACTGTTATAAAATTTAGACTGATGCTATAAAGAAACTGTAAAGGGAAGGGCGTATATTTATTCGATAACTATTATGTTATTCTTTTAGTAACTACTTATTTCCATCGATTTACAGGCTGTTAAATTCGAAGGGAGCTACAATTGAAAAAAACTATTTTATTCGTCATGCTATCAATTATCTACTTTTCATCAACAGCAACTATATCTGGACAAAATACGGAATCCGAACCTTTAATCCTGACAAATGTTCAACACTTTGAAAGATTATACGACGATCAAGGAAACATTACGAGTGAGCAAATACTTGATGAAGATTTATACAACGAAAGAGTTTCAAATGAAAGGGCTGCCCGAACCATTGAGAGGATAAAAGAGAATTTCTCAAGAAATGTGATGCCAAACCAAAACTCAAGTATATATGACATTATCAACAATTCAGATGATGATACCATCAATGATTCGCTTGGATATATCACTACAAATGACATCGCTCTTGAACCAGACCCAGGTAGTGGAGGGTCATATGACCCTGATTATTGTACAAACAGCAACACCCAAAATCCTGATGATGATGACTTGCTTGTTTCTTCTGAATACTCGCTAACGTGTATGGAACAAACATTTGATGACTCAGAATATACAACGCATACAACAAAAATGAAAGTTTACTTTGATGTGGATCCAGCAGTGACAATAAATACCAAACTCACCTGGGATATCATGCCTCAATACAGAATGACTGATATCATGGCAATAACTTATGAAGAACATGTCTTCAACTTAGATTTAGATAGCATTTCTGCACAAATGTCTGCGCATCAGTATTACTATAGATATGAAAGAAACAATGGTACCGAATAATTCGAAGAAAGAACACCAATAATAGAATATGATGATTCAGATTCTGAGATTACTCGTAATGATGAGTATGGTGGACTTATGTTTAGTGCGGATCTTTCACAATTTAGAGATATCAATTACGTGATTCAAAACCCCTACTCCCCTTCTATTACTGAAGTACATCATGTAGAAGAGTTCACCAACTTAACCATCGAGCTTGATGCCAATTTGAAACTAGGTGAAGGCCCCACTTTAGAAGATGCTGATGTCACTAACACAATAATCGAAGCTGAATATGCCCATTTTTGGAAAGAAATTGATTGGAATCCGTCCATAAATGTCTTTAATATAAGCTCATTCCTTTCTGTTTCTCCCGAATACAATGAGGTATATGACCATGCACGTCGTAATTCTTTTCAGTTTGATATCGTAAGATAAACGATAATCTCATCAATTACCTGCTGTGTGTTAAAGAAAGAAGGTTTTATAACTATGAAAATAATCAAAGTATTTTATCATTATGTTTTCCGGTACACCAAAATGACCAAAGAAACCCGGTCATTGAAAGAAAACGCCATTCATGAAGCCATTAGGAAAACGCAATCCAGAGAAACCAAAGGTTTACGCAGCCAACTCACGTCCATCAGGCGAATGGGCGGCATCCAGGAAGAGCGCACACGACTGCAGTTGCCTTTCAACCGTGTGCCCATCCTGAACAAGGCATTCATCGGATTGTTGATTGCGACCTGGGTGTATTTGCTGCTGATGTTTTTAGCGGTCGCACCCTATTTGCCTTCACACACATCCATACTTAATCAATTCGGCATTTACAGTTCCGAAGCGCTTTATCTTCTGGTAGCGGTGAACGCAGTGGCACTGACCAGCCTGCACGTGAGCCGAACGAAAAACGAACGGCGCATCAGCCGGATTGCTTTGATTGCATCGGGGCTTGTCTCGCTGCCGATCGGACTGCCATCAATTCTTTTAGGCATCGGATACACCAAAGCACAACAGACCTCCAATGGGCTTGTCTATGAAAGATTATTCAAAGATCCTCAGGACACAAAAACTCCCTCCAAAAATCGCGTTGTGTTGCGTGGCGGATTCCTGGTAAGCATCATCGGGCTTCTATCCTTGGTCGGCGTCGCCTATTACCGAACACCTGTCGTGCTGATCGACCACCACCATGTGACGTTCACCCTGACACAGGAAGACGCTAACGACTACCAGTTCAGCGGCGATTTCAGAATCCAGTCCAAAAATGAGACGACGACCGTGATCGACCCGATCATCAACCCCGTTGTACGTTTAGAGGCATTCGAATCCGAGGAAGCCGTCGTGTTCAACTACAACGTGAACGGCGAGTGGGTATGGGATGATCCTCGCCATTATGAGCCCACCTCAAGTGCCACGCGATACAACGACGCCTTCACCGTCGACCAAACGTTCGACGAACTGATTGAATCCATGGAAGTCGAGTTTGTGTTCATGGATTCAATGAACGGAGACGTTCTCTTGAGCAAGACCATCACTGAGGAACACATCCATTGGTCGGAATACGTCTATCACGTGATGGATTTCTGGCTCTGGGAAAACTATCAGGGACGTATCGAGACCATCGACACGTTGGTTTTAGGAAGATAGAAACAATCAAAAAGACAAGCAAGTTTAATTTGCTTGTCTTTTGTTTATTTTGAAACTTACCTCACAAGCAATCTCTTCTGCTTGTTCAATGGTTACATAAAGCATATCTACTGATTTGTATACATTTATCTCAAGAGTTTGCCCTTCAAATACTTCTTTTTTGAATTTAACATTCACATGGTTGATTTCATATTCACTCAGTAATTCTTTTGGCAATGCTTCATAAGCATAAGCTGGATAATAAGCATTGTTTAAATGCATGTTGACATCAATGTGGCTTTGAGGAACTTCTCTAGTGTACTGATTGATCAGTTCATCGGTATTAACACGCCATTTCTCAAATGGAAGCGCCACCGGTTCTTTTTTGGCATCTGTGAAGCGTTTTAACATATCAGAAGTCGGTCTTAAGAATTCTTTGGATTTAATATTGATAAGCGCAAATTTTCCTTTCCCCTCAAAATAAAGCGCTCCATCTGGGGATTTCCC
>PWOH01000002.1 GCA_003557505.1 Mollicutes bacterium
TAACTTATCTTATCAAAAATTGCGTCACACCGCAACGATGTGACGATGTCTTTCCATGAAAGCCTTGGCTGTGCTATAATGGAATAAAGATAAAAAAAGTAGGTCATGCCAATGAAAACACTTATTTTATACGCATCTAAAACAGGCGTAACTAAAGACATTGCCTTAATGATAAAAGACAGTTGTCAAACTGATATCACCTTAATGGATGTTGAAGATTGTCCAGCAAATCTTTTGAGTCAATATGAACTAATTGTCCTTGGTGCGCCTATATATATGGGCTATGTTCATAGAAGTATGCGAAAATTTGTCTTTAAACACTTAGACTTCTTAATTACTAAACGTTTTTTTATTTTTTCAGTTGGCGCAGATGCTACGATCGACCTTGATAAGTATTTAGCCATGTCATACCCTAAAGCATTACTTGATGCAACCATTAGCACTATGTATCTTGGTGGGGAGTTTCGAATGGAAAGTCTAAATCCCATCAAACGTTTTATTACCAAACAAGTCAGTGATGAGTTGCAAAAATGCGGGCCTAGTGAGGTGAAAATTCATACTCATAATATTAAAGTATTTACACAACAATTAGCTGATTATATTATTCATTCTCAAGAGAAAGGGCGGTTTTTCGATGAAACTTCATCAACAAACATTTCAAAGCGAGATACTTAATCGAGAAGTGACACTTTATGTGTTACTGCCCACATCATATGAATCAAGTGATAAATTTTATCCTGTTATATATATGCATGACGGACAAAACCTCTTTTTTCCTGAGCATTCATACACAAACAGCACATGGCAAGTTAAAGAAACCTTTGAAGATCGGCCTGACCTCCCAGAGGTTATTGTAGTTGGTATATCAAGCCCTAAAAATGAAACAAGACTCGATGAATATTGTGTCGATTCATTTGAGATTGAGAGAAATAATGGTGGAAAAGGTGGTATATACCTGGACTACATCACCAACAAATTAAAACCCTATATTGATAAGACATATCGTACCATTGAAAATGACTCAGCGATGCTGGGCTCCTCAATGGGTGGTGTTATTTCACTTTATGCGGCCATGCAGTATGGCCATGTATTTAGTCGTATAGCGAGTTTATCTGGCGCTTTTTTTGTTGCTCCAAAAGTCATAGAAAAGCGTGTCAAAAACACTGATTTCACACCAATCAAAAAGCTTTATATGGACACAGGCGATCAAGAGCAAGGGGTCGGCAGCAATGATGATTACCTATTGAGTAATGGGGCAATCGCCGCAAGTTTAAGTGAGTTGATTGACCCTTTTCGTTTCCGATATGAAATTATTCCCGGTGGCACGCATGATGAAGATGCCTGGGCTAAACGCTTTGGTGATATCGTGCGATATTTATTTAGGGAATCGTAAAAAGTTCCGAATTTTGGCACTGAGAAACGAAATAGTATAATTATTGGGATTTTTAAATAAAAATGATAAAATTGGAATAGACCAACGATTATAGAAAGGTTGATTTCCATGAAAATCGTCATTACCAAATCAAAACAAGAAGCCTCACTTTATGTGGCTGAAAAATTGATGAATGTTTTAGCGAGTAAAGAGCACCCCACCCTCGGACTAGCAACAGGCGGCACACCAAAAGGTGTTTACGCTGAGTTAATCAATGCCTACACCAAAAATGAAACGTCATTTCATCACGCCGTTACCTTTAATCTTGATGAATATTTAGGATTAGATCTAAACAATAAACAAGGATATGCCTATTACATGCAAGAAAACCTCTTTAAATATGTAAACTTTAATCCTGATAATATCCATATTCCAAACGGAAAAGCGAGTAATCCTGAAAAAGAATGCCAACGATACCATGAACTGATTAAAGCACATAATGACATTGATATTCAACTGTTGGGCATCGGAACCAATGGACATATTGGGTTTAATGAACCCAGTGATCAGTTTTATCTAGCCACGCACATCACAACGCTTGATGAACAAACAAGAAAGAGCAATGCACGGTACTTTGATTCTTTAGAAGCAGTCCCCAAACGCGCCATCACGATGGGGGTTGGTGAAATCATGGATAGTCGTGAAGTTGTGTTGTTGGCTTTAGGAGAAGCGAAACAAGATATTATGGAAAAACTGT
The DNA here is from genome assembly GCA_003557505.1 of Mollicutes bacterium. Classification (GTDB taxonomy): domain Bacteria; phylum Bacillota_I; class Bacilli_A; order Izemoplasmatales; family Izemoplasmataceae; genus B1SED10-225. The sequence continues at coordinate 2,130 of PWOH01000002.1, forward strand.
TAAATAGCAAAACAGTAGACCCAAAACTTCCTGCAAGCGTACTACATCTGCACCGTAATTTAACAGTTGTCATGGACGAAGCTGCTGCAAAAAAATATAACAAGAAGGTGAGAACATGAGAACGTTAATTAAAAACGTCAAGATTATTTTAGAAGAAGGTGTCATTCAAAACCACGGATTGATAATCAACGATGATAAAATAGAAAAAATTATCTATCTCGATGATGAAACAGAGATTCATGTCGATGAGATTATTGATGGCAATAACCAATATTTATCGCCAGGATTTATTGATATACACAATCATGGCAACACTGGATATGATACGATGGATGCGACGCCCGAAGCCTTAGAAAATATCGCTACCTATCACCTTAAAAATGGCGTCACAAGCTTTTTAGCAACGACAGTTACCAATCCCCAGGATAAACTCGAAGAAGCGATTGACAATGTTGTGGATTACATGCAGGAACAATCACCACGTGACCCCATCGCCACATTGGAAGGTATTTATTTTGAAGGCCCTTATTTTAACGTTAAGAAAAAAGGGGCACAACCTGAAAGTGCTATACTAAATCCTGATATCAAGCAACTTCAACATTACATAGAACGCGCTCAAGACACTATAAAAGTCGTTGCTTATGCACCCGAACTACCAGGTGCTTCAGCAATGACCGAATACTTAAACAGTGTTTCGGTCATAAGTGCCATAGCTCATACCGATGCCTCATACGAACAAACGCAACAAGGCATCGAAAAAGGCATGCATATAGCCACCCATCTATATAATGGTATGCGCGGATTTACTCACCGCGACCCAGGGGTTGTTGGCGCTGTCTTGAACGATGCACGTGTGTATGGTGAACTCATTGTCGATGGCGTACATTTGCATAAAGGCGCGGTTGATTTAGCCTTGAACGCAAAAGGTGTTGATCGATTGATTCTTATTAGTGATGCCATGGAAGCAGCAGGGCTTCAAGATGGTACTTATGACGTTGGTGGTCAGGCTGTGGAAGTCAAAAACGGCGAAGCACGCTTGGAAAATGGTTCGCTGGCCGGCAGTACCTTAAATTTGAATGAAGCGGTAAAAAATGTTATAAATGATAATGATGTACGTATTGAAGATGCCGTAAAAATGGCTGCGACAAATCCTGCCAAAGCCATCGGACTTAGTGATAGCATCGGCAGTATTAAAGAAGGCAAACGCGCCGATCTTATATTGTTCGATGAGACAATAACCATCAACAAAATTTTTAAATATGGTCGTGTTATGACTATAAACTAAAGCGAGGAAGATGTATGATGAAGAAAGGTAAAATGGCTTCAAAAGGTATTGCGATTGGTATTGTTCGTACCATGGAACACACAGAAATTACTGTTGAAGACAAACAATGCGATGACGTAGGAGCCAGTCTTAAAAAACTTAACGAAGCATTAGAAAAAAGTACACAAGATCTTGAGA